>NZ_JBQHWF010000012.1:0-115545 GCF_052064095.1 Blautia sp. HCP3S3_C4 | reverse complement strand
ATCTGCAATGGAAAGCCGCAGAAAACCGGGATTTTTTATGATTTTATTTCGTTCTTTTTTCTTTAGGTGGAAAAATTACTGGAAGTTCACATTACTGGAAGTTCACATTTCAATAAATATTCTTCATACATGCCAGCCGGAATCCACAAAAATTCGTTTGTAAGTTCAATTATCAAATCTCTTTCTTCATCATTTTCCAACTCTGCTAACCTACTACAAAATCTATCAAAGACTGAATATTCTCCATCTTCCTGTATCTTCCACTTTTTATGTTCAAAAATTGTATATAGTTTTGCAACATATTTATCCGAAAGCACTTTTCTTTCTAACATTTAAGTAGTATCCTTTTCTTTTTTTCTATTGTACCATGCTCAGGTGTATTGGAATTTCTCATTTTGACTTTTCCTCCTAAATATGTGGTTTATAGATTAAGCAATATTACGTTACCAACGAAACATTTATCTATTCCAATACTTAGGAGGTATGTCATATGAATCGAACCAATATTTGTAAAAATATTGTTCAATCTATTAAAGATTATATCATAGCTCAAGTTAAACTGAACCCCCATCAGGTGAAAAAGCATTTTGTACAGTGAAGAAAGCTTTTACTCTTGCAAGTTATTATTTATCTGTTCTTTTCTTCAAAAGTTTCCATAAGCACTTCATATAGTCTGACCCGCGTAATGTCCATCGGTACTACTCAAACCTCTGACTACCTGCATTTCTCTTACCATCCTTCTTTTGGTTGTCAGGCATACTTTCTGTTTACACACTACAGAAGGACATAGCTCCAACTAACACCGCAGATGTATGTAAAATCTCACCATAACTATAAATATATATGTTGTTTTCCATCCAGACCGCGATGTCGACCCTCTGGTAACTTTGGAATTTCGGTGCTCAATAGCTGTCCCTGATATCTTGCTGTCTACACTTAGCCTGTAATGTTACTGCAGCAAGCTCAAGGCTCACTTCAAATGCTGTGGTTAGCAGCTTATTTGATGGGACTTCCGCCCACCGGACTATATATACCCTTAGCCGAACGCACGGTCTGATTCTCCCATCAAGCAGCCCCGAAAGGCTACTCTAATTACATCATTCTAAAGAAAAAATATCCATTGAAGTCTTACTTATTTCTTTTTCTAGTTTTCTTAGATATATACAACATTTTTCATAATCTACGATCTTATTCTGAAATTCATAATTCGAATGAAATATAGCACTAGCAATCGCCTTTGCATTATTGCTATCAGTCAAAATATTATCTGTATTATCATTAAGTTCGTATACACCTACATCTAACATTTTATATACTTTCATCGAATATTCTTGAACTTTTTTTTCTACAAAAATATCTATGTTTTTTCTCTGAACTAATTTCATTACTTGATGATATTTTTTAAAGTTAGAAAATTGAAAAATTTTATCAGTATATGATTTTATCCTTGCACTTGAAAACATGTCATGCCCATTTTTTTGAAATAGTTTAAACGCATCAAGATAGTCATCCAATTCTTCATCTCGATTTTTAAGTGATGAACGCATTTTATCAATTTTCACAAAATAAATATCATCCAACCATATAAAAAAAATCAGTATGTCTTTAGTTTCTTTTGGCAAGTCATCAAACTTTTCCTGATTAAACAACTTAGGATAAGTATTTACATAATCTTTTACAGCGGGATAAACCAGATATTTTATTGCTCCAGAATAATCCATATCAAAAAGGAATTCCAAAATATTGTAATATTTTGCGCTATTTTCTGAATTTAACATGTCATTGATTACTTTTTCCTCTTTATCCTTTATTTCATTACAGATAAAATCAGCAGCAAAATATTCTGCAAATGATTTATGGGCCCATTTATAATTTAATCCTTCTTCTAAAAACAACGGAACTGCATGTAATACATCATCTAAAAACAATTTAGAATTTGTTCCTGATAAATTTGGAAACAGTGAAACAGATTTTTCAATTAATGCTTCTATTTCTTTCCGCTCAAACTCAACAGCCCCTTTTTGTATTGAAAAAAATCCCATTGCAGCCAACACTTTTCTAAAATCTTCTATATCTAATCCAGATTTTTTTTTATGTATAGCTCCGATTCCTTTTACGCAATCATGTTTTTCAAAAAGTGCATCATATACTTGCCTATAAAAAATATGCTTCTTATATGGAATAACACCCTTAAATTGATAAGTCAAATATAATAACGATACCATTAATGGATTTCTTAAAAACTCTCTTAAAATACGATAATTATCATTTTTTTCTATGTCCTGAATCAAGCATTCCGCTATATTTCTCGGATTATCCTTATCATATTTTCTTATTAACGCATATGCTTCTTTATCTGTTAATGGCTTAATATGATATTTCTCAAACTGTGTAAATTCAGCTAAAGAATCATCATCTCTTGATGTTAAAACAAAACTATTCTCCCCTGAAGCAAGAACAAACTTACTAAGATTCTCTGTAACAACTTTTTTCTTCTCGTCACTGATTTCATCATAACCATCAAGAAAGAAAATAAAATCACCTCTTTTTATTAATTCTATAATATCTCCACTTGAAAATCCTTTCTCTACCAGCTTTATCGATTCTGTAATATATTCTTCTACACTTTGTCCCATTTCAAGTCTGCGTAACTCAATTATAATTGGCGTTCCCAATCCATTTTCAATGCAAAACAAATATAGATATTTTACCAATGTTGACTTACCCATACCAGCTGTATCCAATATAAGTATTTTCCTTGGTTTTTCAAAAATATTATTTAACTCTGCATTTATAACTATTTTTTCATTTTTTCTTCCAGTTTTCATCAAAGTTAAAGGTATATATAACTCATCAACAGTTTTACTTTCACTTCTAAATACTATTGTATTCATATACTTTCCGTTTTCATAACTCTTTTTTATATAGTTTGCTAGTAAATCAACCAATACCATATAATTTTTGGGCCTATTAACAATAGATTCAAATTTAGGTTTCAAAAAAGTATCAATAATTATATCTACAAATTTTTCTCCTGCTTTTTTTCCACTCTCAGTTACAATTTCATTCACCGCATCATTTTTCATTTGTATGTCCCCGAATTATATTTTTTTTTATATTCTACTCTTTATCATTCTATTTTTCAATATGTAATACTTTATTATTTATCGTATTTTTGATTGAAAGTAGTGCTATATTCTACTACAATATCTAAACAAACTCCTATACACGGATTCCTGCATAAAAACAATAAGTATGAATACGATCAAATATGGCAAACAGTGCGACACGAAAGCCATGAAATGCTATACTCCGATCGCATCACTTCTTATGAATACTTTTCTTTCATAATAAAAAGATCCTTTGCAAGATGAAAGACTAAAATCTTTGTCCTTACTGGGATCTTTTTAGTAACTACTGAGAATTTCAAAATGTTATATTAATTAACAGGCCTACTTTCTGCTTCAAACTTCAAGTTCATATTTCCGTTTATCATACACACTAATTTCCCTACCAAGTTGAACTTCAATTACCTGCAGCTTGCTATCTGCAATAATGGTATGGCGGCATCCTGCTGACATGGTAACCACAGCACCTGTTTTTACTTTCTGTTCCATTCCGTCCACAATGGTCCTTCCCTCTCCGGAAAGTACTGACCATATTTCATCCCGATTGGAATGACTATGATAATTCATCCTGTGTCCGGGATTCAAAGTGACTTTTATAGTCATTCCCTCTTCATCCACATCCAACACGCGGAAGCTTCCCCAGGATTTCTCCGCAAACATAATCTGTTGGTCAATATGGTCAACGTAAGGTTTTATATAACTGGACTGGTCTTTATCCGATACCAGAATCCCATCCGGGCCGGCTGAAACAACCACATTTTTTAATCCCATACAAAGAACAGGTACTTTCAATTCGTTTACCACATGAACATTTTCACAGTTATCACTTAAAATAGCCTCCCCAACACAGGTATCATGCATTGCCTCTGTCAGGGTATTCCATGTTCCAAGATCTTTCCACTGACCATGATAACGCATTACCTCAATCTGCTTCTCGTGCTCCACCACAGCATAATCAAAACTGATTTTTTCCAGTGTGGCATATTTTTCAAACAGATCCTCATAATCTTTGAAATCAATCAGTTCATGGGCTCTCTGAAGAACGTATCCCAGCCTGAAAGCAAAGACGCCGCCATTCCATAAAGCACCCTGTGCAATATAATTCTGTGCTGTCTTTTCATTCGGTTTTTCTTTAAAAACATCCACCAGGCTGACCTCTTCTGTTGTTTTTGGAATAATATAGCCATATTTTTCACTTGGGTAAGTAGGTTCAATTCCCATAAGCACCAGATTGGCACTGCTCTTTTCAGCCATTTTCCAAAGCTGCTCTAGCGCCTGGAAATAAGAATCCTCCACATACGGATCTACAGGACACACTACGATAGCCTCTGTTTCTTTCAATTTTTTCACATCATGAAGATATGCAGCCGCCAAAGCAATTGCCGGAAAAGTATCTCTCCTGCATGGTTCTACGGAAATCCCCACTTTTTCCCCAAGCTGATTCCGGATCGCCGAAACCTGTGATTTCGATGTGGCAATTGTCACCGTTGCCTCTGGATCTGCTTTTTTTATCTGTCCGTAAACCCGCTGTACCATGGAATGATATTCACCATCTTCATCCTGAAAAATCTGGATAAACTGTTTGGATCTTACATCATTTGACAAAGGCCACAGTCTTTTTCCAGAACCGCCTGATAATAACACAATGTTCATAGTCCACTACTCCCGTTACCGCTCTGCACGCATAGGATTATTCAAAAAATCTTCATAAGCCAGTTTAATGCCATCTTCCAGTTCTGTCTGATATTTCCAGCCCAGAGATACACTTTTTGATACATCTAAAAGTTTTCTTGGTGTTCCGTTTGGCTTTGTTTCGTCCCAACGAATCTCACCCTCGTAACCAACCACCTTCGCAACTAATTCCGTCAGTTCTTTAATTGTCAGTTCCTTACCAGTCCCTGCATTTACCGTCTCATTCCCACTGTAATGATTCATAAGAAATACACAGAGATTTGCCAGATCGTCTACGTATAAAAACTCGCGAAGCGGGCTTCCATCACCCCAACAGGTTACATATGGAAAATTCTGCTCTTTTGCCTCATGAAAACGCCGGATCAAAGCCGGAAGGACATGGCTATGAGTAGGATGGTAATTATCATTGGGACCATAAAGATTGGTCGGCATCACGGAAATATAATCTGTGCCATACTGTCTGTTGAGAAATTCGCAATACTTCAGACCTGAAATCTTCGCCAACGCATAGGCTTCATTTGTTTTTTCCAGTTCTGAAGTCAACAGACAGCTCTCCTTCATAGGCTGCGGTGCCATTCTTGGATAGATACAGGAGGAACCGAGAAATTCCAATTTTTTACAGCTGTTTTTCCATGCTGAATGAATCACATTCATTTCCAGAATCATATTGTCATACATAAAATCTGCCAACGCACTCTGGTTTGCTACAATCCCGCCAACCTTGGCAGCTGCCAGGAAAACATACCCTGGTTTTTCCCGGGCGAAAAATTCCTCTACCTGATCCTGCCTGCAAAGATCAAGTTCTTTATGGGTACGGGTGATAATATTATGATACCCCTGTCTTTCCAATTCCCGGACAATTGCAGAACCAACCATTCCCCTGTGTCCTGCCACATATATTTTTGCGTCTTTTTCCATCATTTTCACATTACCAGCTTTCTCATTCTATTAGGCTCCAATAACACTTTTCACTTTCGCTTCCTGCCTTGCCAATTCACGGTCATGCTCTGCCATAATACGAACCAGTTCCTCATAACTGGTTTTCTGTGGATTCCATCCAAGAACCGTTTTTGCCTTTGTGGGATCTCCCCAGAGATTATCTACATCCGTAGGACGGAACCATTTTGGATTAACATTTACTAGCATTTTTCCCGTAACCTTGTCATAACCTTTTTCTTCCACACCGCTGCCTTCCCAACGGATATTTATTCCATTTGCCTGGAATGCCTTCTCTGTAAAATCCCTTACCGTATGCTGTTCTCCGGTTGCAATCACAAAATCGTCCGGCGTATCCTGCTGCAGGATCATCCACATACACTCCACATAATCTTTTGCATAGCCCCAGTCGCGAAGGGAATCCAGATTTCCCAGTTCCAGATGATCCTGAAGCCCTTCTGCGATCCTGCCTGCTGCCAGAGTAATCTTTCGAGTTACAAAATTCTCTCCTCTGCGCTCTGATTCATGATTAAAAAGGATACCATTTACCGCAAACATTCCATATGCCTCCCGGTATTCCTTAGTAATCCAGAAACCATACTGTTTTGCAACTGCATACGGGCTGTATGGGTGAAACGGGGTTGTCTCTCTTTGCGGAACTTCCTCCACTTTTCCATATAATTCAGAAGTAGATGCCTGGTAAATTTTAGTCTTTTTCGTCAAGCCAAGAATTCTGACAGCTTCCAGAATCCTGAGAACTCCAAGAGCATCCACATCTCCGGAATATTCCGGTACATCAAACGAAACCTGTACATGTGACTGAGCTGCTAGATTGTAAATTTCATCAGGCTGGACAATATTGATTATTCGTATTAAAGAAGAAGAATCAGACAAATCCCCATCATGTAAAGTTACTTTACCTTCTTTTAAAAGATGATCAATTCTTCCTGTATTGGAGAAAGAAGCTCTTCTCACAATTCCATGAACTTCATATTCCTTATCAACAAGCAGTTCTGCAAGAAAAGATCCATCCTGTCCTGTAATTCCTGTAATCAGTGCTCTTTTCATAATCTCCTCCAAATGTTCTTTCATTTATCAGCTTTCCATATCATACCCCCAAATACAAATTCATTTAAGTGTATATCTTGCCATATTCTAGCATTATCTTGACTTCCATGTTATAATCTTAACAACAATACCAGGAAGGACGATCAGGGTCATGGATAATTCACTTTTTCACGGAGATTTAGTAACTTCAAAACGTATCATTTATACCCCATCCAAATTTGCACGCTCACAGCTGATCCATCTGCAGGAAATCGGAGAACTCCAGGCTCAGAAGCCCCACATCAGTCAACGTGAGAATCTGGCTTCCTTTTTGTTCTTTATTGTAACTTCCGGCTCCGGAAGCCTCATTTACAGGAATAAAGAATATCAACTCCAAACAGGTGACTGTATTTTCATTGACTGCCACAAAGCGTACTCACATCTTACTTCCGCAGATGACCTCTGGTCTCTTAAGTGGATCCATTTCTATGGACCAAACATGACTGCAATCTATGAAAAATATGCCTCCCGTGGAGGTCTTCCCTGTTTCCATACTGTCAGGGAACACGCCTATGCCAATATCTATCATGATATTTTTACACTTACTGACTCCAACTCTACCAGCAGGGATATGAAAATATATGAAAAGCTGGTCAGCCTGCTGACTCTCCTTATGGAAGAATCGCATAACCAGACCAGCCCTGTTTCAGATAAAAATAAAAAGCAGAATTTGCAGATGATCAAAGAATACATTGATACCCATTACCAAAATAAGATCACCCTGGATCAGCTCTCATCAAATTTTTTTATTAACAAATTTTATTTAACACGGAGTTTTAAAGATCAGTTTGGCCTTCCCGTCAACAGCTACCTCATCCAGACCCGTGTTACTCACGCCAAGCAGTTACTCCGCTTCTCAGATCTTTCCGTTGAAAAAATCGGCCAGGAATGTGGCATGAACGATGCCAATTATTTTTCCAGAGTTTTTAAGAAAACAGAAGGGATTGCACCTGGAGAATATCGAAAAATGTGGAAAATGTAAGAACTTTTCAAGTAGACGGTCTCTTGTATTTATGTTAGAATATGACTTAAAAAGGAGTGATTACATGGCAGCACTACGAGCTGATAAAAAGAATTACAAAAAAGCTTTCACAACTCACGCAAACTCCTATGATAAATGGAATATAGGCAGCGATTACAGCCGTCGTCTGCTGTTATGCTACTGCGTTGAGTGTGGATTAAAATGTCTGATCATGCAGACAGACCATATAAATACCGTTTCCCAAGCCAGTGACGAAACATTAAGAGTTCTTCATTCCCACGATTTCAGAACCTTACTAAATAAAGTCAAGCAGGCCGGTAACTATAAATTTAAGCAATTTCCCACGGAATACGGTGACAGTGTGGGACCTTCTGATTACCATCAATTATGCCGATATTTAATTGCTCCCGCTAATCAGAAGATTACATATTTAGAAGAATTTGACAACACTCTTATACAGATTAAAGAGTGGTTAAAAGAGGTGGTATAAGGTATGAAATTCTATACATGGAAAGATATTGATCGATACATCTTAATGCATCACAAAGATTGGGAAAATACTTTTAACGATATTGAAGTATATCCCGATGAAATTATCCTGTATCCCAGGGAAAAGACATCAGATTTAGCACATTCTGCATTAGCAGACCTTTTTCCAAAAAACATTCTGCCAGATTGTTCTGCTATAAAACTTGATTGCCCAAATGCTTCGTTATCTGTTTCATACGATTTCGAATCTGACCCAATTTCGCCCAATATAATGCCACTGTTCAAAAAAGCAATCTATGAAGATTCCGTATATCCAAAAAATAATTTAAAAGAGCTTAGCTGTCCGGTAATCGCTTTCCATTCCTACAAAGGCGGTGTGGGACGTACTCTATCCCTGATTGCATTCGCCCAGGCCTGGACAAACATTCAGGACGATCCACAGAAAAATAAACTCTTGATTATAGACTCCGATCTTGAAGCCCCAGGTCTCACATTAATTCAAGGAAACTTAAACGAAACTGCATTTAGCTATCTGGATCTGTTAACTTTAATCCAGGATAACAACAGCATAGGAGAGATTGTATCCACTGCAGAAGCTTTAATGGGAACACTCACTTTGCCTATCGAAACCAGTCAGCAACGGGTGGAGCATTTCTTCCTTCCTACCTATCGCTATGAACAGCAATTATTTGATTTATACGCAAGCCCACAGACCATTACCATAAGCCGAAACAAAGAATATATCCTGGCAGAAGTTCTTTCCAGTTTGGCTGCTCAGTTAGGCGCTTCTGCTGTTCTTGTAGATTTGCGCGCTGGTATAAGTGAATATTCTGCTCCTCTCCTGCTTGATCCGAGAGTGAAAAAGTATTGCGTAACATCAACCTCACTGCAGTCAATTATGGGCACAAAACAGGTGTTAAATTTTATATCCAAGGGACTGGAAGTAAAAGAGGATTCTCTTCTTCCTACCATATTCTTAAGTATGATTCCTGATTCTTTTTCTGCTATGGAAAAAGATCAAATAAAAGAAAGTCTGACAAACTGTTTCCAGACAACTGAGAACACAGAAGAACTTCTTGACAATATGATTATTGAACTCCCATTTGCCAGTGAATTGATACATCTTTCCAATCTGAGACAAATTTTAACGGTTTTGAAAGACAGAGATATGTATTATGCCATAGAAAAATTAGTTTTGCAGTATTATCAGCCTGTAAAAACAGCTGAAATATATTACACAGAAGAACAGCATAAAACCATTTTAAATAAGATTTATAATTTTGCAGATAACCAAATTACCGCCGAGGCAAATGGCGCAGAAGAGTTATTATTAACAGAACCAATAAAGAACCTTTGTTCCCGTTTTAATAACCAAGTTCCTACAGCTGTTGTCCAGGGAGCAAAGGGGTCTGGAAAAACATTTTTATATCGTCAATTAATAGAAAAAGGAAACTGGAATTCATTTTGCAGCGAAATAAGCAATAAACAAATCTTCAACGATAACGGCTTCTTCGTTCCGGTTTTAGCTCCACAGAATATTTTCAAACTCAAACATGTTTTAGCTGAATGTATTAACAGTTTCAATGCAACAGTTTCCTGTTCTGCAGTTTCCAAATCCGTTTACAATGACAATTCTTATGAATTAGATCTTAATGCAAATAGCGAAACTGACTGGATGATTTTTTGGGAACAATTGTTTGTAAACTCAGTTAACAAAAAATTCAGTAACCTTGCACAACTTAATGAAGCATTAAAAAAAGAGCAAAAAACGATCGTCTTTCTAATTGATGGGCTGGAGGAAATATTGAAACTGGTTTCTTCCAATAAGAACCAGCAAAAAGCAATTGAAGTGTTATGCCAGGGTATTCTGAATACAATTGCTGCCAGATATGAAAATATTGGACTTATTATTTTTCTTCGAAGTGACATGGCGCAAAATGCAATCACTGTTAACTATGAACAGTTTAAGCAAGCATTTAATTATGCAGAATTGAAATGGTCTTCTAATGAAGCGTTAAAGCTTGCCGTCTGGTTGGTAAGTCATTCTGTACCAGATTTTTATCAGGAAACTATATCCGTTGAAAACGCATCTCAGGAAATCATAGATCAATATCTTGAAAAACTCTGGGGCTTAAAATTAGGCAAGAAAGAATCCAACGAAGCCTATTCCTCCCGTTGGATATTAGCTGCCCTTTCTGACTTTAATGGCCAGCTACAGGCACGAGATATTATTCGTTTCTTGAAATATGCTTCAGAATATAATGGATATAATGGAAAAAAGCCGCCTTACAATGACAGGATTTTAATGCCTGGCGAAATCCGTAATGCGGTATCGAATTGTTCAAAAGATAAGATTACAGAAATTAAAGCAGAATACGAAAACCTAAAACCAATTTTTGAGAAACTTGAGAATCTTCCATTTGAGAAAAAAACACTTCCTATGAATCTGGAAGAAGATGCACTTACAGCCGCTGAAGAAAAATCCATGATCCAGTCAGGCTATCTCATACGAGATGGAGAAAAACTCTATTTACCAGAAATAATACGTCATGCTCTTGGTTTTCGATATGAACGAGGGGCAAGGCCTCGCGTATTATCTTTACTCCTTAAGCACTAATATATCAGAAGCTGCGCAAGCTTGTTTACTCGCGACAGCTTCTGATTCTTTTTTAAAACAAGATTTCACAATTCCAGACATCTACTCCACTATCCTGGAACAATTCACTGATACGTGCTCTTAGTGTTTCTTTTGTAACACCTTTTTTTAAAATCACCTGAAGGAATCCGCCTCCTCCAGCGCCAGAGATAAACTGACCACAGATCAAGTCCTGGCAGGACATGAAAATTTGATCAATACAGGTATTGGTACTACCCTGATCCAACTGCTTCGACAATTCCCAATGCTGATTCAGAAGTTCTGCAAAGCCATCAATATTTCCACGTTCCAATTCAAATTTCATAAGAGCAGCTATAGGTGCCATCTTTTCAAGCGCCTCTATACTTTCTGGTCTTGCTCCAATGTAACTTCCGACTACATCACGAAGAAGATTACGGGCAAGTCTTCTCTGTCCCGTGTAGATCAATGCAAAACGTTCCTGAAGTTCTTTCTTTGCAGTTTCGCTCATTTTCACATATTCCACATCCATCTGCTGATGAATTCCCGGCATACTTCTGATAAATTTGATGCCTTCCGTAAGACCACCAATCTGATCCTGCCAACCGCCACCAGTGCTCATAATCTGTTCCATGCAGAGTACAATTTCAGATATTTTACTGTTATCCAGTTCTTTGCCCAAAAACTGAAAAATAGCTTTTACACATGCGGCAGATAAAATACTGCTGGTTCCAAGTCCAGAGCCCTTCGGCACACCAACAACCTGCGTAGAAAGATAAATTCCTCCACCAAGCCTTTTTAAAATCCCCTGTAAATCAGCAGTACCACTTTGCGGAATAATTCCGCAAGAAATAAGAGCAGCTTTATGCAATGCAAAAGAATCATAAGGATTGTAACAATCCTGAATTTCAGCAACTGATTCTGCAGTACCACTAACACCAATATCCTGGCTTTCAAACTCAATATGTAAGCTATCAAGCTTTCTGATACAAACCTGAACAGGATAAATGCCTTTTAATTTAATTGCAGCATTTAATACAACTCCACCTTTTTCATTACAATGCGGAGGCGTATCTGTCCAGCCACCACCCCAGTTCACACGAACCGGTAATTCAACCTTAACCTCATCCTGGCTAATATGATAATCCTTGTTATCTGGTAAATGCTGTACTGCATCCTGATAAATCATATCCAGGATTTCCTTAAAACATTTTGTTTCCAGAACATCATAGGTCTGATTTTTTATTACCGCCCGATTTTCTTTCATATATCTTGAAAGGGCATAATAAATTCGGATTTTCAGATCCTCTGGAGCATTTTTCGCATCTTCTATGAGATTTTCATAAATATGATCAGAAATTCCTCTTAAACCAAATATCTTAAGAGCCTCTTTATAATAAGTTCCGCAACTCAGCATATAAACAAACTTATTTGCCAGAATTCGACTTTCCAATTCCCTTTCAAAAAGACAATCATGCTGCACATCAGCCTTATTAAAGCTGCTGCATAAGCTCTCTCTTCTGCACTCTTTCCAACGAACAATTTCCTGCTCTGTTGCAGTGCCCTTTGCCATCTTAACAATAATCTGTGCAAATTCCACTGCCTCTTCCCTGGAACTGCAAACCGGATACAGATCAGCAAACCATAAATAATCTTCTTTCCCATTCCATAAATCAGAAGCAGACAGATTATTATTTTTAACGAATTCTGATAACGTTGTTCCCAGGAATCCAGCATTATCCTGCAATCTTCCTTTTGGATTATCCAAGACTCCATAAACTCGTATCAGGGCGTTTCCATCATTTAAAGTCAGACCATGCCAGACAGTATTCGCAGGAATTTCTACATTTCTCAAATGCAGATTTGACACGATAGATCCGGAATGTACTACACTGTTATCCAAAATATAACTGTTTTCTATATAGCAATCTTTCTCTACAACCGCAGCATGTCCAATATATGCATTATGTGCAGCAAAATCTGAATTTTCTTCTGCCCCCGTGGTCATCACTTTCTTTGACCAGGAAAGGAAAGAATAATCTTCAACATTCTTCGTAACCAACTGCAGCAATTCTTTCGTTGTTCCAAAATGAATAAACTCTGCCGGAGATAAACAGATCAGTTTCATACTATAGCCGCGAACAGCTTCCCAGATTTCTTTTCTACATGCTAACAGCGTATCATTAATAACACCTTCAGCCGCTTCTTTATAATACTTTTCCAAGGTAGAATCTTTTGCTAATGGGTATAAAAAATCTCCATAAAAACTTATTCTTGCCTCTTCTGAAACAAACCGACCAAATTTTTCTTCGTCAATCTTTCCATCCGTAGAGATAAGACTAAACAAGGACTGCAAAAGATCACTGTCAAAAAGAACAGCACCTGTATCAAGGTCTACACAATTTTGATTATTAACAGCACCAACTTCTCTTAAATGCTCCTCCGACTGTTTATGCAAAAACTGCCCTACGTTATCATGTCCATCATTTAAGAAAACCCCATGATTTTTTCCTATTTCTACACGTTCTTTAATGGAAATTGCTGCTGCACCATGAAACATTGCATCAATCTGAAGTGGATTGAAAAGGAGAAGAACATCTCCGGAAAGAACCAACATTCCTTCTTTAATTCGAGATGGTACCCCAGCCATGCCAATCATAAATTCATCGAACAATGTGGAACCTCTTCCATCCGGAAGTTCTCTCGGTACCGGAGAAAAAAGCTTTCCTATTGCAGAATACTGAGGAACACGTTTAGAATCTCCACCTGAATGAATTACAAGGATTCTTTTGTTTTTAAAAATATTTTCTTTCTCGTCTTCACTGGCCTGTGTTGCAATGTAACGCATAACATTAAAGGTTGCGCCACCTGAACCCACTCTTTTCCCCTCAGGATCAGGAAGAACAGCATAATGAGTTGTTGCCGGCAACTGATGATTTTCAAGTCGATATGCAATCTGTTCTCTATATACTGCTGCCTGTTCTTCATTCGAGGCAGTTAAAATGATATAATCCCATTTTATAAAATTGGCTTTGTTTAAACTACGCTCATAGTCTTCCCAAGAATCTAAATAGCTCTGCTGCATAAATAAATTTTTCCGCTGGTTATATGTATATTTCATTTTTCATACACCTTTATCATAATTACTTTTTATACTAATAAGGAATTTAATAACAACATCATTTTTTAATAAAAAAAGAATCAAAAAATAAACAATTGTGCTAAATAATATTTTAAGAATAATATTTAGTATAAAGTCATTACATATCAAATTACATATAGAAGTAGTCAATACAATCCCGAAACATCCAAGTATAATACTTACAATATAATTTTTAGATACTTTAATTTTCAAATACTTTTCGACATAAAAAAATTGATATATGCACATCACCCCTTCTGCTAAAACCGTTGTAAATGCAGCTGCATTTTGCTGAAATTTTCCTATAAATAATAAATTAAACAAAATATTTACCACTGCACTCAATATAGTCCCTTTAAGAACAATTACTTCTTCTTTATTAGGCAATAAAACAACATTCGTATAGTAAGTTGCAACAACAGCAAAAATCAAACTAATACTTAAAATCTGTAAAGACATCACTGCATCCACATATGAGTCACCACCAACTAATTTAATTATAGAATCCGCCGTGGCAAAAACACCTACAACTACCGGCATTAGTAAAAGCATAAATGCTTTAAAAATATCAGTTGCAGTTTTTTCATATTCTTCATTTTTTTTCATTGCGATATAATTAGATAAGCGTGGCAATGAAACCAAAATTACAGCAACAATACAGCTTTTCAATACTGTATATACATTTACAGATATAGAATATAAACCAACATGAAATTCATCCGACAAAAAACCCAATATCGTTTTATCCGAATTCACATAAATCGTAGTTGTAATAGTTGAAGCAAAAATAATCAAAATAGGTCTAATGTGTCGTTTAAAGTTTATTTTTGAAGTCAAATGAACTCTAACATACTTTTTTGCATATATAAAATTAAATAAATTTCCACCAACATTGGCAATAACCGATGTTGCTGCATACAGCATATAATCCTCCCTAGTATGAACCCAAAAAAGCATTAATACCAAAGCAACAATATGTGTAATAATAGACATAATAGTAATATATAAATAATCCTCAACTATAGTATATATCCAGGATACACCGATTAAATTTCCAAATAAAGCTAAACTTTGCACTAAAATCAGACAAGAATATGAATGAAATTTAGGTACAAAAAAGGCCATCACAAATAACAAAATATACGCTATAATAGTCGAAAATAAATTTAACGTAAACATTTGGTCTGCAAAAGCTTGCAATGACTCCTTTTTATCTCTTACCCGCGCGCCCTCTCGTATAGCATATGTAGAAATTCCTAGACCTGCTAATAATATAAAATAACTTACAATTGAATTAGCAAAATCCACTTTCCCAATATTCTCTACTTGTAAGACACGTGCTGCATATGGATATGTTATTAAAGGAAAAATAATAGACAAAATGGTCTTTATCCCATTTAATACTGCATTAATTCCTAATGATTTTTCTCGTCTATTTGACATTTATTGCATCCTTTCCTAAATATAACTCATAGTACTCTTTGACCATTCTTTCTTTGGAATAATATTTACATACTTTCAAATCAATAGCATTATCTAACTTCTTTTTTGACCTATTCATAATGCTTTGTTTTAGTTCAGCATAATTACCTCTTGGGATAATTGATCCTTGCCCATTTTTTACTATTTCCCCTGCTCCACCTGTATTATATGTAACTACAGGCGTCCCACAGCAAACTGCCTCTATATTAACTGTGGGATAATTTTCTTCCATAGTTGGATTAACAAATATATCTGCTTCAGAATATATATTGGCTAATTCCTCTTGATTTTCTGTTCTATCAATACATTTTATATTAACAGAAACCTCTTTTCGCACCGCTGCATTAGTTCCTACTAAAACAATTACATATGCCTCTGGCAATTCCATTGCCAATTTATTAAATACCTTCAAGCCTTTTCTCTCTTCCCAGCCAGAAGCTACCCCTAACACTACTATTTTATTAGTATCTACATTATATTTTCCCTTTAATACTTTTTCTTTTCTTGGATAGAAAACACTAGTATCAATTCCATTATTAATTATTTTTATTGGATATTTTTGCAAAAACGATTCTTTCGTAACATCAGCAAGCCATTTAGAAGGTGTAACAATGGTAAGGTTATTCAGACAAGTAAAAAATCTTTTTTTCTCACTATACATATATTTCGAATTGTCATTTTTACTTGCTGGGTATTCTCGAAAAACTTTACAGTCAAAACAACCATCTTTCCATTTATAACATTTTTCAAGTTCATAATGAGGGCAATGTCCTGTAAAAGCCCAGCAATCATGTAAAGTCCATATCACCTTAATATTATTATCTCTTAAATATCTAAACAAATACTCAAGATTTATATAATTTGCATGCAAATTATGCAAATGCACCACATCTGGTTTATATTTATCAATTTTCTTCAAAAAAATTTTCGTAGGAAGTGCTGAGTAATGCCCTTCTTTTCCTGTTACATATGCCAAATCATTATCCAGATGTTTACTAATTAAACCTCCTATAAATATATGATTTGGTGGTGTTATCGACAATTTTGACAAATCTTTCCTGCTTGCGGTAATACAAGAGTCTCCTCTTTCATTAACATAACTTTGGATAGATTTCATTATGGTCCCTGTACTTCCATTGACACAACTATTAATTTGTAAAATTTTTAGCATTAAACATTGCCTCTCTATATATTGTTCTATTGTAATTTTTTACTATCAAATGCCTAAATAGAGATTATCACAATTCCACTAATGGCTCCACTTTTATTCATGATGATGTTATTGTAGTACGTCCAGTACACTTTGATAAGAAAAAGAAAAAACATAAAAAAACTGGATACATCGTTATTGCTTCAGAACTATAAAATATAAGAAATATAACATCAAGTATAAAGCATCCTAAATTATTAGTCATAAACACTCTTTTTACGCCTCGATGAAACGCGTATACATATAATAATACGAGTGGAATTCCAATTTGAATCATCAATTCTATCAACCCATTCGAAATATTAGTTATTCCAACATGATTTAACGCACCAACAATTTTATTATTATTAAAAAAACCATATCCAAACACCCACTTCGAAAAGGCAACTTTCATCCCTTGCACAGTATCAATATATCTAGTCCCGAATGATCCTCTTCTATATATAATTTTATCAAATACATCTCCATATAATGCTGTAATAATTAAAAAGGAAAGCGTAATAATTATTATAATGATGTTTCTGCGCATATCCTTTAATTTTTTACTCTTAGTTGTATAATAAATAAAAGATAACACTAATGTAAAATATCCTGTTGTTGAAAGCGTTGATAAAATACCACCAACAAGAACTACCAGTTTAACTTTATCTGTAAATGTACTTTTTTTTAAATCAACTATGTTTAAAAAAAACAGTAGAGCAATATTTAAATAAATTGCATGTGCACCAGGTTCCCAAAATATGCCTGCATTTCTATAAAAAAATCCTGCTGTTGATAACCATCCAATAGTATAATAAGGGGTCAAATATACAATGTTATATCCATTTGTATAGTTTATAAAAACCTCACTATACCCAGGCAAAACGCTTGGTGAATAGAACCAACAAACACAAAAACAAATAAGACTCACAATTGCTTCTATAAGCATAAAACTTATAAAATATTTTTTATATTTTTCCAAACTAACATTACTGCACAAAACAAGCAATGCCACCAAAGTAATAAGCAATATAACTGCATTATCACCAATTTTTTGCTCATACGTAATAACTGTATGAATAATCAAAAGCAAGCAAATACTCATGAAAACAATAATATTACTTTTGGTTACTTTTCCATTCAAAAAAAATGTTATACCTGCTAATAACAGTAAAACTAAAAAAGTAGAACCAGAGTTAAAATTTCTAAAATACTGACTTCCCGAACAAATAATAATCCAGCCCACGTATATATATATTACTATTTCATAAATTGTACTTTTTTTCATTAGCAATTTCATATATTCTTACATGATATTTCCAAATAGAATTACCACATATTTCCTTTCTGTCAATTAATCTAATGCTTTACTCGCATATCAATTATTTACAAATTTATTATACACTTTTTTATATTTTTCATAAAAATTGTCTGGTTTAAGTTTTTCTTTATAATTCAAGTATTCAACTTCTTTTTGTCCTGATTTTTTTGTTACTTTGTTAATTAGCTGCGCTAACATTTTACTATTATCTACTTCAAATACATTTCCCAATTTGTTTTCAGTAATAATTTTTCCTAAACTTCCATAATCAGATCCTATTATATTTTTATTTGCCACAACGCCATCTGCCAACGGTCCACTCGCACCATTAAATTCTTTAGTATAGGGTAGTACAATATAATCACACGCAACTAAACAATCAATATACTCATTTTGAGTTAGCCATTTTAACCTTGTAATTATCTTAACTTTTGGATTTGTATTATATAACTCAATTTGTTCTTTCTTTATATCACTTTCTTTTCCCGCAAAGAAAATACACACTTCATTTTTTATATACTTTATAGATTCTAGTAAAACCATTGTTCCTTTATATCTATCTGTCGCTCCTATAATTCCTAATATGGGGATATCAACAGGCAAATCCAGTTTCATTTTACATTCAAGCGGATTACAGTTACTTATTTGCTTATACCAAAATACAGGATATTCAATATGTTCCACATTAACAATGTTATATTCTTTTAAACGTCTTTTAATCTCGCTTGTATGAACAATTGCCATTCTATTTTTTCCATTGAGCATCATTTTGTATGATAACCTTCTTAATTTACCTTCAAAAAAATGATGGTATGTAATAATAACAGGCCATGAATCTAATTTTCTTAATCCCATTCCAAAATATCTCATAATTGTATCACCATCTAAAATGTGGATGATATCTGGATTAATCTTTTTTGCTAAACTTGCAATTCCTTCTATCCATTTTAAATAGTCTCTTAAACTCTTCTTTTGCCAATCAATGGGATGAATTACTTTTCTATATTCACCTTTACAATCAAACTTTTCATCTTCTGGTATAAATGCATATGCCTGCTCAGAACAATTTTCTAATAAGCCACTTAAGTAAGTTTGATGATGACCATCAATACTGGTATCTACAAATAATACTTTCATTTTTCCCTCTCACGTTAACTGTTTGTTCTAGTTAAAAGTTTAAAAATCTTTTCCTTTACATCAGTTACAACACTTCTATAATTGCCGTTTCGAATTTGATAAAATGAAGTTTCAAACATTCTATAAATTTTCACCCATAAATGTCCCCAACCATATATTCGATAACTATTTTTTCTATATTGTGGATAATCTTCAATTGTATTAGGCTCTATCAATTTTGAGCAATCAATTTCGTAACGCTGCATTGTAAATATACGTCTTAATCCTTTCGGAACGCAATTTAAATCACTTGTATAATGTGCTGAGTCAGCTGCAATGCCAATATTATTCACCAAATTTTTTTGAGGAACAATCGTGAACCCCTCGTGTAAATATTGATTAGAAATTAATATGGTCTCAAAATGAGCGACTCCAGAATCTCTATGTTCCTTAAACACATTCAGCATATTTTTCACAAGATGATTTTCATTAATGTATTGATGCATTTTTCTATATTCTGATGCCTTATTAAGAAATAAATATTTAGGATCCCAGTTCCTTACAACTCTGCTCCAAGAAGCCCAGCCCCAAGTAAAAGTCGTTCTAGAAAAAAAATAATCCGTTTCAATTTTCTCAGTTTTTTCCTCAACATTAAACCCTGAAATAAGCATTACTCTTTCATCATTTTCATACCTGTCAAGCATTTTTTTACAAAAAGAAAAAAAGGATACAGAAGGAACAACATCGTCTTCTAACACTATACATTTTTCAACTTGAGAGAACGCCCAAGTATCAGCTATATAGCCAGATGGATCAACGCCTACATTTTTTTCTTGATATAACCTATGTACCTTACATTCCCAGTCAATCCCTTCTGCAATCTCTCTACACTTTCGAATATTTGCTATATCATCTGCATGATTTATCCTTGGACCATCCTGATATAAAAATAATTCACTAGGTCTTGCCTTTCTCACTTGCTCAAAAACCTTTTGAAATTGCTCATATCTAGTAAAAAAAACAAGCAATACCGCTACATCTACTAACGCTTTTTCCATATTTACTCTCCTACATAAACATTTTAAGCCACTCTACATCATATGACATATCCTGATCAGACAAATTTTTCATATATTTATCTCTGATTTCCTGTGATTTAATTAATTTTGAAACACTCTCATAAATACTATCTGCATCTATATCTGCAATTTCTCCATTAACCCCATCAATGAGCTGTTCTCTTGCTCCTGATACATCTGTAGTCACAATTGGTCTATTAAATATTTTCGCTTCCGTTACTGTTGTAACATATCCCTCATGTCGAGAAGTTTGAACATATATATCACAATTTTTAAAATATGGATATGGATTCATCCTAGTTCCCAATATATAGAAACAATCATTAAGATTCCTTTTGGCAATTTCTTTTTCTAAATTTTCTTTTTGCGTTCCATTTCCAAGAACAAACCACTTAAAACTTATGCCTTTTTCTTTCAATTTTTCACAAACTATAAGTGCAATATCATATCCTTTTTGTTCTTCCAGTCTACCTACAGTTAACAATTTAATTTCTGAAGTACATTTATATTCGACAGGATAGAATTCGATTCCTTTCTTTCTAATTTCTTCTACAGGAACGATATTTAGAGCTACTTGCGTTTTAGACTCAAACGTAGGAAAACGCATAATAAATTCATTTTTTAATTTCTGCGCAACAGTGAAAAATTGATCCACACAGTTCAAATATTTCTTCAACTTTACAATGTCATAACAACTAGTTTCAAAATCATTGTGAATCCAAGTATATTTTTTTGTTGCTGAAACTCTTTCAGACAAATACCAAACTAAAAAAGGGGAATGCATATGAAAATTCACCGCAATGTCATATTTTTCATCTAGTTCCGGTACTTTATCCAATTTCACATTCAATTCAGCAAACTGATTCTTATTAATAACATGCTTTGCTACAAATCTTACAGCATTAACATATTTATGTTGATCAATACATTCTCTGACTGATATCTTTGTTCCTCCAACTGGAATACTCCTTCTAATTGATGAATTCATTGGAATTTCTTTAAGCAATACATTTTGGGGGATTTTCTTTATAAAATCCCCCTTTTTTACAATCACATATATGGTAACATCATTTCCCATATCTACTAATCTTTCAGATAATGCTATTAAAGCATTTTCGACGCCCCCACAAAGCATCCACTGAACAAAAAATGCAATTTTCTTCATTTCACAAATAACCTCAAATTTATTTTTTTTATTATCATATCGAGAACAATTGATAATGGCAGTAATAAAATTATCGTCCACATTACAATTAGGATACTCAATCTAGGCCAATAGGATATTCGCTGCAAAAAACTCACATTTGGTAATTGGAATATTGCATGCAGCAGCCATAAATATGTACTGTATCTTCCCACAATAAGAAATGTATTTTTTATCTTTCGCAGTTTTCGTTCATTAATGTAATGAAACATATTAACCAGAAAATAAACTAAAATAGGTACAATAAAACTTGTTAAAGATAATCCCTTAATTTCATCTCCAAATATAATTCTAAGCAGCCCTAAAATTGTGAGTAGTATGAAATTTATAAGATATTGCATCTTCGGAAATTTTCTTTTCCCTCTATCATATATTGAATACTTAGCTATAATATATCCCCACATAAATGATGGAACATAATGTAAAAATATACTTTCTTTAATATAAATATTCAGCAGCACTAAGCTAAAACATATAGCTGCAACTTCAAAATATACATTTTCAATTTGCTTTGCAACTCTACTATAAATCCCCCAAAAAATAATAACCTCTACATAGAATTTCACATACCAAGATGGATGGATCATTGATGTTTCTATGAGAAACATATTTTTCAAAACCTCTTTAACATCACATATTCCATTCACAAAACTAAGCGGTACATATATAAATATCAGAATTATCCAATATGTCATCATTATACCAGCTATTTTTTTTATAATTTCAGAAAACGAAATCTTTTCATATTTTTTTGTTAATCCATATCCAGACAAAAAAGCAAAAAATGATACACAAATTTTACAAAGCAAACCTATACTCTGCTGTACTGAATGTCCCCCAATAATTACATTCCAATACATTTGTTCATCAAAAATTCTCTCTGGAAAAGCAAAAAAATGATGATAGATCATCATAAAAATCGCCATGCATTTTAATAGCAATGTATCGTCTTTCGTTATCATATTGTCTTTTAAACAATACATATATTTAACCTTTAAATTTTCCTTTTCATTTTATTGTATATAGAGTTAAGAGTTTTATAATTAATTTCTTCTGTATATCTGCTTTCAAATATGTCAAATGTACTTTTACTTAGTCCTTCAAAGTTTTCTACAATCTTAACAAGCTCAGTCACAGATTCGTTTTGAAATTTATATCCACATTTTCCTTCTTCCACAATACTGCCCGCATTTCCAATATCTGTACATATGACAGGAGTTCCAACGGAAAAAGCCTCCACAATACTCATAGGGAACCCCTCATACCAGCGTGTCGGCAAAATAAGCGCTTTACTATTTGCAATAATTTCACGTACCTCCGTATTCGGGACAAAACCTTTCATCTCTACATCAAGGTTATTTGTTTCAACAAACTCCTTACACCATGCTTCCATAGGTCCAATTCCGCATATAAGCAATTTAGAGGAACTTCTAATTTTACTAATTTCTTTCCATGCCTTGAGTAAAATATCTACACCTTTAAGTTCATCTAATCTTCCTGCAAAAACAAATTGATCTCGTCTTTTTTCTTGTGGTACAAATTGAGTTGCTCTATTCATGAAATTAGGTTTAACAAATACATTTTGTGAGTTTATCATTTTTAATTGTAATAACTTTTCTTTATTAAAATCAGTTAAACAAATATAATTGATTTTCCCATATATTTTTGTCATTCTATGCAACTTCATACCAATTACACATACTAACGTTTGCAGTCGACTTTTTCGATAACAGCCATGTTTCACAGAGCTTTTTAATCCATATTTCAAACAATCTTCACATATATTTCCATTTCTGTAAAATGTTGCACTCGGACACAGCAATCTAAAATTATGAATAGTCTGCACTACCGGCACTCCACATATGCAAGCAGCATAATAAACAGCCGGCGAAATTAAACTTAACGTATTATGCACATGTACTACATCAATCTTTTCTTCTATAATTATTTTTTTTACATCTGCATATGCTTTTATATTAAAAATACTCGCGAACGGTAATAATATTTTTTGTATTATAGACATTTCTTTTATTTCAGAATTACTGCGCGTATACAGAACGACCTCATGTCCATGTTTTTCTAGCATTTCTTTTTCATTTGCAACTACAACATCTTCCCCTCCTGGGATTTGATAATAATTATGAATAATTAGTATTTTTTTCTTCTTATCCACATTTCACCTTCCTAATATCATTGTATTCCATATAAATTTCATATTTGTTTTTAAATAACGAAAAAATAATCTTCTGGGATCCTGTATTAATCTATAAAGCCATTCAAGATTATTATTTTGCATCCATTTAGGCGCGCGTTTTATATTTCCAGCAAAATAATCAAAGCCTGCACCTACCCCAACCATAAATCCTCTAACTTTACCCTGATTTTCAGCCATCCAATATTCTTGTTTAGGCGCACCTAGACCAATCCACACAAAATCAGGTTTCAAAATATTAATACGATCAACAATTTCTATATTCTCATCTATATTCAATGGGCGAAATGGCGGAGAATACATTCCTACAATATTAATTCCAGGATATTTTTTTTCTAAATTCATCTTAAGTTTGTTCAATGTATCATCTGTTGAACCATAAAAATAATGTTTATATCCTTTTTGAACAGATATTTTAAAAATTTCTTCCATATAAGAAGGACCAGTCGTTCGCTCCATTTCCTCACATCCACGCTTTTTACCAATTGAAGACAACGGACCTCCATCAGGTATTGCCATAATTCCACCATTCTGAATACTACAATACTCTGAGTTTTCATATGAAACTACCGTAGTATGTACATTAGAAACACACATATAATCTCCAACTAATTGTTGCAAATTTTTGTCAGTAAACTTCACTAACCAATCCATGTTAATTGCAGCAATATTAACTCCCATAATATTGCATGTCGGTATTTTACTTTTATCTACTTTATGCTGAAAACTCATCTTTTTCCCCATTCACATTGCATTTTAACCATTGATTTTATAACAATTTACATAGAACCATCTTTCTTCAGTACAACACCAACGGTTTTCAAAAGGATCTTAATATCCAACCCAATATCCCAGTTTTCAATATATTCCTTATCCAATCTCACAACTTCTTCGAAGTCTGTAATGTCACTTCGTCCACTAACTTGCCACATTCCTGTGATTCCTGGTTTTATCGCAAGTCTCGCCTTATGCCTCGGCTCATACAGATTTGTTTCAGAAATAAGTGGTGGTCTGGTCCCTACAATGGACATGTCACCTTTGAGCACATTAAAAAACTGCGGAAACTCATCCAAACTGGTTCTTCTGATAAAATCTCCAATTCCAGTCTTACGTGTTCCATCAGGTAGAACCTTATTTCCAATAACTCTCGGATCAAAATCCATCTTAAACATCTTTCCATCGCCAAGCTTATTCTCTTTCATCAGCTCTGCTTTTCGTTCTTCCGCATCCATGTACATACTGCGGAATTTATACATCTTAAACTTCTTTCCGTTCTTTCCCACACGCTCCTGAGAAAAAAAGATCGGTCCCGGAGACGCAATATAAATAGCCGGCGCTACAAAAATAAACAAGATGGCGGTAAAGATGCATCCTACCAGTCCTCCTACTATATCCATCAATCTTTTCAAACAAAGCTGACGGGCTGACGCATAATTAATGCTTGTAGTCAGTACTGTATAATTGCCGATTTTTTCCACAAACTGCCGCTTCCCTGATTCACTGTTAATCTTTGCCAGTTTCAGGTGCACAGTCACACCAGTTTCTGAAAACTGTTCCAACAGTTTGTCCGGGTAAGGGATTTCTTCTGGTGTAACCACCAATACCTCATCGATCCATTCCCGGCATACGTATTCCGCAGCGTTTTCTGCATTAGCTACAACCTGAATTCCCGCAATCTTCTGACCAGTCAGATCACGGTCAAGCAGAACTACTCCGGAGATCACATATCTGGAGTAGTTCTGCTCCTGAACATTATGGATTACTTTTGAAGCCATCTTCTCAGTGGTTACAATAAGCAGAGAATGGTTTCCGACTTCCTTTCTCCTGCTCTGTAAAAATCTTTTCCACAGGATTCTGGTAATGTAAGCCAACAAAGTATACAGCACGAATGTCAAAATCATAGCCAGTCTGGAATACATCTGCCCCTGCTGTATGAGGAACAGATAAAGGACAGACACAGCTCCCATGACGATACTCTGATAGGCAGTGATCAGAAACTCCCTGTAATACCCTCTCTTCAGCACATTTCTCAGAGTACCAAGCAGAAAAAGAACTGCAAGGTCTGCCACTTCTATATAAATTGACATATTCCGATAAATCATGGTCTGATAGGGATTAAACCCATACCCGCTTAATCCATAAGCCAACACAAAAGCCAACTGCAGACAAATCATATCCAACAGGATAAAATCCCAATGCTTCAGCCATCCATCCGTATCTTTTCTATACACGTTATCATATTCTCCTTCTTGTTACGTTTTCTCCCTCTTTATGATTGTGTCTGACACAGTCATTTAACTTTTGGAAATAATTTCCAGACCTACATAGAGTGTCTGTGTACCCTCTCCAGCCGGCACTTCCAGCCTGGCCAGTCTCTTGTGTCGGTCAATTTTCCTGATCAGGGATTCCTTGCCCTGCAGGGGTCCCTGGGTAACATGGGTTCTTCCCTCACGGATATGCCCTTTTGACAGTGACATATGCTTCTCTGCTCCAAAGAGCTGTGTGAACAGTCCTTTCTGTTCCGAAGATAAGCGGATCATACGGCTGTCAGGACATTTATCATGAAGTTCCTGTTCCAGTGCATCCGGATCCTGGCTTTCCAGAAAGATAATATCCGGAAATGCAATCCCCTGTTCCACATGCCACTGCCCCTGGTACCGTTTCATCCGGTCATAGGTAGGCACGAAGGCGTCCTCCAATGCACGGGCAGAGAGGCTTTGTCTGCAGATTCTGGCAAATTCTGTGGGGTTTTGTTCTCCACAGTCGCATAAGTACCAGATGACGATCACTCCTTTTTCGCAGATTTCGACAGGATTCGTAGAGTATTTTACTCTACGAATCTGGTTTCAGACTTTTCTAGTCCCTTTCAACTCTCTTTATTTTATATACAGTAGCACAATTTGTCAACATTTCTGTGACGAATCTGTGAAATTCTTCTGTTTATGACAAATTTTTTTAACAAACAGAGGGAGTTTTTATATGGTTTTTAATCTATCCCTGCAAAAATCATGACCAAAGTGGGCTGACTTGGGTGCTATTTGCCGTTGCAATTATGGTCAGACAGCTGTCGGGCAACTATATTTAGACTTGTCGGACAGTTATGTTCCTATATTTTATCGAAAGGAGTTACATCATGTCAAGAAAAGGAGAAAATATCTACAAACGTAAAGATGGCCGCTGGGAGGGCCGTTATATCAAAGCCAGGACTCCCCAGGGAAAAGCCGTCTACGGTTCTGTGTATGCTTCCACCTATAATGAGGTGCGCAAGAAAAGAAGCCAGGCAGTGGCAGACCTTGTTACAGATCCTTCGGTGCCGGATATAGTTCCTCTGCAGCCCCAGTCCTTTGCCAAGGTTTCCGGAGATTGGCTGGTATCCATACAGCCAAAAATCAAAGAATCTTCCTATATGAAGTATACTAATCTGCTCAATTCCTACCTGCTGCCTGAATTATCCCAGATCCTTATCTCAGAACTTACCTCCAATAAAATCCAGAAATGCTGTGACCATCTGCTCACCCACGGCGGAGCTGCCAGAGAAGGGCTTTCTGCCAAAACCGTATCCGATATTCTGTCCCTGTTGAGAAATATTCTGCGCTTTGCCCAGGTGCAGGGTATGAGGCCGGCTGCCACAGGAAGGGAAATCGCAATCCGCCAGATCTCTCCGGATACGGTTGTACTGCCGCGGTCTTCCCAGGATATTCTGTGCAGATATCTTTATTCTCATATAAATGAGCGCAATCTGGGAATCCTAATCTGTCTTTTTACCGGACTGCGTATTGGTGAGATCTGTGCACTGCAGTGGGAGGATATTTCCCTGACAGAGGGCTTTATTTATGTCCATCAGACCATGCAGCGGCTTCAGACCAATGGTTCCGGCAATACCAAAACCACGGTAAAGATTTCTACTCCCAAAAGCAAATGTTCTATACGGACCATTCCTCTGCCGGAAAGCCTGGGGCAGCTGATCTCCAGGGAATTTCCGGACAGGCAGGGGTTTGTGCTGGCCTGCGGAGAGGAGAAATATGTGGAGCCCAGGGTCATGCAGAATTATTTTCGCTATGTGCAGGAGCAGTGTGGTCTGAAGCCCGTGAATTTCCATGCGCTGCGCCATACCTTTGCTACCTGTTGTGTGGAGGTTGGCTTTGATGTAAAAAGCTTAAGTGAGATTCTGGGACATGCCAATGTAAATATTACTATGAACCGTTATGTCCATCCTTCTATGGAGCTGAAGCACCAGAACATGCAGAAGCTCTCCGGCCTTTTTGCCGTCAATTAATTCTGGTCAAAAGCCGTCAAAAGCCCCCGGAATTCCCTGTTTATGGGAGTTCCGGGGGCCTTTTTTCGTAGAGTAAAATACTCCACGAATTTTCAGTACATTTTGGACTATATCCTAATAAAAGAAACAGCAGTTTACAGGCTACCTTGTCTGTTCACTACTGTTTCTTCTTTTGTGTATTCTTATTCAATTTTTCTTTGGTTTATTTCTATTTTTTCTTTACCATGCACCGTTTTCTGAAAAATGAGATTCCATAGCAGAGGATGTGGTCATAGTCTTCCTCATATTCTTTTGTATACATCCGGTCATTGATCTGGTTCAGGGCACGTTCACATTCTGCTTCCATTTTTTCCATTGTCTTTGCATATTTTGCTTCAAAGACCGCCACCCGGCTGTTAACCGGATCGTATACTACAATATCACTTCTGCCCTCTCCATGCTCTTTGTTGGAGTCTACCATATATCCGGCTCCTGTAAAGATTCCCGCCAGGAATGCATGATAAAAATCCTCTCTGTAATCATGGTAGCTGATGGTCCTGCGAAGGAGGGCTGTCATTTCCTTTGTGACAGCTTCACTGTCTCCCTTCCAAACTGCAGCAAATAGATGGTTTCTGTTCCAGGTTTTTGCGCTGTCATCAAACCACCGGATCACTGTTGTCTCAAATATTTCCCTTATCTCTGCATTGGGGATTTGCAATGCTGCAGATCCTGCCGGCAATTCCCGGTTTAGAGTTTCCGGCCGCACCTGTGTCAGGTACCCTGTCAGATACAAAACGCTCCATAGATTATCCTCTGAAGAATGAAGATAGTCATAGGTCAGGTTCTTATCAATCTGCTGGATGATATATCCTCCTTCCATGAGAATTTCCAGCTTTCTGGTAATACTGCCTCCGGCATAGTCAATAAAGGATCGGATAATGGCATTATCACTGGTGTTTTTCCAGTATCCTGCTGGTTTTGCCTGAGGATTATGCTGTAGTTCCAGCACATAATTCATCACATCCCAGGGACAGTATACATCCCAGTCTCCAAAATGATACCCATCGTACCACTGTTTTATAAGTTCTCTCTTATCTGTGATCTCTCCGTCTGCCAGGATCTGATCTACTTCTCTCTGTACAAATCCAAAATATTCATTAAGCCTGGAATCTGCTATAGTATCTGAAACAAAGTTATTGGTGCCTGTAAAAATGCTCTCCTTTGCAATTTTCATACACCCGGTCACCACTGCAAAGCCAAGTGCCCGGTTGTCCTTAAGAGCCTGCATCAGTCCCTTCATCACATCCAACATTTCTTCGTAGTAACCATTGTTATTGGCTTTTGCCACAGGCACATCATACTCATCCAACAGCAGGAGCACCTTTTTTCCATAATAGGTCTGCATCATGTCTGTAAGCAATATGAGGCTGTTCTTGATCTCTCCTGCTGTAGCTTTCTGGCTGGCGATCTGCACAAAAGCTGTTTTCTGAAATTCTGAAATTTCCTGGCTTTCCAGCAGATAACGGTGCCTGTTAAACAGATTGGAAATCACCATTGTCAGCATGTCGTAAGCACTGGAAAAATCCAACCCGTCTACCTGCCGAAAGGACAGAGATACTGTAGGGCACTGATTCATCCACTGGCTGCACAATTCCTCACTGGATGAAATTTCCAGTCCTGCAAACAGCTCCCGGCTGTTCTTTTTGATATCGAAAAAGTTTTCCAGCATGCTCATTGCCAGTGTTTTGCCGAAACGTCGGGGACGGGTGATCAGTGTTACCTCTGCTGGTTTTGGATTCAGCAGTTCTTTTACCAGACCGGTTTTATCTATATAGTAGAATCCTTCTCTGCGGATTTTCTCAAAATCGGAAATTCCCACAGGGATGTTCAGGTTCTTCATTCAGACTGCTCCTCTCAAATACATTCATTTCCTGTTGTTTTCATCATACCATGAATCTGCTGTCCACACAAGAATAAGCCTGCCGCTGTTCACAGTCAGCCTTTCACCCGGAAGTCTCCCTTACCGTTCTGTTTCACTTCATACAGTGCTGCGTCTGCACTTCGGCACAGGGATACAAAGTCTTCGCCCTGGTCCGGGTAGGCAGCGCCGCCGGCGCTGACGGAAAGCTCTGCCACTTCTCCTGTGGACAGGGTCAGCGGGGTAAGCCAGCTCTGGAATTCCTGCATATAGGCATAGGTTTCCTCTTGGGTGGCACCTTTCAGACAGACTACAAATTCATCGCCTCCGTAGCGGCCCAGGATGCTGTCTTCCGGGAAGCACTTTTTCATAGTGCGGGCACAGTGCTTCAGGCACAGATCTCCGTTGCTGTGGCCGTAGGTGTCATTGTAGGTTTTGAAGTTGTCGATATCTATAAATATGAAATAACCGGTTGCCTTTTTCTTCAGCTCCTCTTCCACTGCATTCTGAAGAGCACGGCGGTTCAGAAGCTCTGTAAGGGGGTCTATGGCAGACAGACCCATGTAAACCTTTTTGTCCTTTTTCTCCAGCAGCAGGATGGACAGCATGTAGATCAGGGTAATGGCTACCAGAATGCAGCCAAAGGTTCCTCCCAGCCAGGAGAACTGCTGGGTAATGTCGGAGATGTCTTTGTTTGCCAGCTCTACAATTACGTACCAGCCCGGCATGCTGGTAATGCTCCTGTAGGAGATGGTGGATTCCACACCCCGGATGGTGGCAGAGAACCTGCCGTCTTTTTTGCCGGAGCGCATGTCTCTGACCCACTGGCTGTAGGAATATCCGTCATTATACTGAAAATATCTCTGCTGGAGCAGCAGGTTGTTCCAGCTTCCCTCAAAGTTCTCAGCGCTGGAATTGCTGATACAGGTGACGAAATTCTCAGAGTCTGCCTTCAGCAGGTGGACACTGATCTTATCCCGCAAAAGATCGTATACACCAAACTGTCTCAGATTCTCGATTCTCACAGACACATAAATGGTGTGCAGCCAGGAAGAATCCGGCACAGGGACGAAGATGGTGACGATCATGCTTCCTGTCTCGCTGGACTGGTAGGGATCGGAGTAAAAAAACTCCTCTGCCTCCAGAGCCTGTTTATCCAGCCCCTCCTGGCGGATATCTGCGGCTGCATATTTACTTCCGTAGATTTCCCCCTTCTCTCCGATCAGACCAATGCCACAGAATACCCTGCTGTCCAGGTTTTTCTCCATGCGGGCAAGAACCTGAGACGGTGTTTTGTCCTCCATAGCCTGGGCTACTTTTACATTGTCCTGGGCATAGTTCTGAAGATATTCCATGGAATCATTCATTTTCTCTGCATAAAGCCCGGTGATCAGTTCCAGGTGTCGGGTGTTGTAGTCCCGGGCCATCCGGCTCAGTTGAAAATAAGCCAGAAGGATGATGAGCAGACAGAGACACAGATATATGGCAAGATATAGCTTTCTTTTTTTGGTGTTCTTTCTTCTATCACTCATTCTGCTCGTTCTCCAAAAGATAATCTCTGTCCACCAGGAGCACTCCGGTATCTATATATTTCTGTTCCGGCTTTTCTCCCCGGATCTGCCAGTCCAGGGAAAGCATTCCCTTATATGCCATCTGCTCCTGTTTCTGCAGAAGGGTGATGCCATGATAATCCGGATCCCGAATCAGGCTGGCAGTTTCCTCTGCCAGGTCAAATCCTGCCATTACAATATCCTTTCTGGCTGCTCTCATCAGGACTGCTGCAATGCCCTTGGTGGAGGTGTTGTTACAGCCATACAACCCCTTGATATGTCTGTTGTTTCTGAGAAGCTCTGACACATCTGCCTGGGCATTCTCCATGTCTCCTCCATTCAGGCGGATGTCCTGGTTGATAGTCCATTTCTCAGGTGCATATTTTGCCCAGTATTCCAGGAAGCCTGAGACACGGTTGACCATGGCCTGGGATGAGTCAGAGGACAGAAGGATTCCCACCTCCAGGGAATCCTGGTCTGTGTTTCCCTGATCTGAAAGCATGGTCAGCATTTCTCTGGCTGCGATCTGGCCTGCTTCCATATTTCCGGTCATATAGCAGGTGTCGTAGGCGTCACTGTTAATAGAGGAATCGATGAGTACCAGGGAAATATTCTGGTTTTTGATCTTCTGGCAGCTTTCCACCAGGGCATTGGAATTGGCAGGTGCCAGAAGGATTCCGTCTGCACCCTGCCGTTGGGCCTTTTCTATAAGGGAAATCTGTCCGGACACATCTGTCTCATTGTCAATGCCGCCCAGATATACAGCCTCCTCTATCTGTTCTGCTGCCTCTGTAACTCCTTGGATCACCTTTTTCCAGTAGTCACCGTGGTAATTTTTCAGAATCACGTATATTTTCTCCTGGCTGCCCTGATTGGCAATGCAGGTGTAATCAACCACCGCGGATTCATCGGTATCTGCAGCTGCCTGGGTCCCAGTATCCCGTCCTGAATTGCCGGGCAGTGCGCAGCCGCCCACCATTACCATTAATGCAAGCAGTCCTGAGGTCACAGGCAGAAATGCCCTTTTGATTCTTTCATTGTGTATTTTTTGATTCTGTATTCTTTGGTTTTGTTTCCATTGTTTCTGGTCCATATAAGGTCTCCAACATACGATTGTACTGTTTTACATGCATTAGTATAAAGTATACGCGCAAAATTTCAGCCTTGCAAGTGTATATATTTTCTTTTGTGGGTATTATTTTTTTATGGATATTATTTAATTGAATCAATCAAGTCCCCTGCTTCAATTGCGAAAAGCAATAAGCAGGGGACTTGATTGATTCGGTTAAAAAACCTCCCGGAGGGAAAGCAGCGGTTGGGGCTGCTGTTTTCCCTTCGGAAGGTTTTTCTGATTCCATAATTGTCTACCTGAAGCTCTTCAGCCAGTTGACCAGGGAATCGTGCCAGATATTGTCTGCCACTGTTTTTCTCATCTGGTCGGTAACAGGACCATTGTTGGCCATTTTTCCCAGGATTGCTGCTTGAAGTTCCTCCACAGTCATTTCTTCCGGGGATTTATTGGAAACTGTTTTTACAGGTTCATTGAGAGCTTCCTGAGAATTTTCTGTATCATTCTTTTCTGAAGGTGTATTCTCAGGCTGTACTTCTACTGTCTCACAGGTACAGGCAGTTTCTACATCCTCCTGCGCGGTATCAGAATCAGGCGTTACCTCCGTTGTCTCAACAGCAGCCTGACAGCCAGGTTTTTCTTCCTCTGTCTGTACTTTCACCGGTTCATATTCAGCTGCTGCATTTACAGGTACCCAGATTTCTCCGAAATTGCCGCGGACTGTTACATTGATCCGTCCATCCTGGACTTTGACATGCTGTCCTGTAAGTGTGCCTATATATTCAGAAGTGTTTCCGGCAGGTACATTCATGGAGGCATCATTGTCATCATTATTTACAGTGACGATCACAGAGACACCATCCAGATTTCTGGCAAAGGCATACTGGCGGTTGGTAAGCTGAAGCTCTGTGTAGCTGCCATAGCTTAATGCCGGTGTCTGCTGTCTGATTTTTCCAAGGGCAGCGATCAGTGCAGTACAGGGATTCTTCTCTACTGCATCTGCATAATCTGCCAGGTTCAGTGCCGGACGCAGGCTGGCATCGGAAAACTGCTCCTTGCGGCCCTCAATGGCAAATTCTGAGCCATAATAAATGCTGGGGATCCCCGGCAGTGTATACAGAAGGATATGCACCGGAGCAAAGTGGGCTTTGTTTGTCAGCTTTGTGTGGATTCTCTCTACATCATGGTTGTCTACAAAATTGTAGAGATCCAGATTTCCCATATTCAGCAGATATTTCACTGTATGGGCAATCTCAAAATAGTTGTGGTCATTGTGTCCGCTGTACAAGGCCTTGTGCAGGGCATAGTTGGTCACGCTGTGCAGGGTTTCCCCATTGACCCAGCGGCTGTAATCCCCGTGGATCACCTCTCCCATAAGCCAGAAATCTGCTTTGACCTCAGAGGCTGTCCTGCGCAGTGCTTTCATAAAATCAAAGTCCAGTACATCTGCTGCATCCAGACGGATTCCGTCCACATCAAACTCAGATACCCAGAAACGGATTACATCACAGATATAGTTTTGTACCTCCGGATTTCTCTGGTTTAATTTTGCCAGAAGGTTGTACCCTCCCCAGTTCTCATAGGAAAATCCATCATTATATTCCGTATTTCCGCAGAAATTCACATTGCAGTACCAGTTCACATATCTGGAATTCTCCCTGTTCTGCTGTATATCTTTGAATGCAAAGAAATCACGTCCTGTATGATTGAACACACCGTCAAAGATCACCCGGATTCCCTTCTCATGACAGGCAGCCACAAAATTCTTCAGATCCTCATTAGTTCCCAGTCTGGAATCCAGCTTCTTGTAATCAGTAGTCTCATAGCCATGTCCCACACTCTCAAATAAAGGACCGATGTAGAGTGCCGTGCACCCGATTTCCTTAATATGGTCGATCCAGGGAAGTAAGGTATTCAGTCGATGGACAGGAGTGCCATAGTCGTTCTCCTTTGGCGCTCCGGTCAGTCCCAGTGGATAAATATGATAAAAGATTGCCTCGTTATACCAGCTCATATATTTTACACCTCTGTTTTTATATTTGCGATGATCCCGGACAGTTCAAGAATGCCTGTCAGACAGTAACGCATCTGTTATTTATAATAGCAGATTATCTGTCAAAATTCTACCCTAAAAAATTTCATATATCATGAAGCGTATTACTATATTTCAGGAATACACAAATTTCTCCGGTCGTGCTATAATGGTGGGGAAGGTTTACTTTGGAGGAAATGATTATGAGACATATAGATGAATTGCAGATTGCAGGCACAGCTGTTCTGCTGTGTGTGGCCATGTTTGGAGTTTCGGCAGTTGCGCCAAAGGACAGTAAGGTGTCCAAGGGTGTGACCACCTTTACAGAAGCTCCGGAAACAGCTGCCGAGGCGGAAGCACAGGCCCAGGCTGAGGCTGAAGAAAATGGCTTTCCTATTTATACTCAGGAGAGTAATTATGATGATTCCGGCAGCACTGACTGGGATTATGACAGCGGATCCTACGAGGAGGATCCGGGAAATAATAATGATAGCCAGGATAGTTCCGGAGATGGTTCTACAGATGGTTCTACAGATGGTTCCGGGGATGGTTCTGCAGACCAGGATTCTTCCAATAACGGAGATGGCTCTGATAGCAGTGACAGTTCTGATAGCAATGATAATTCTGATACTACCGATAATACCGGTGACGGGGATCAGATTGATTACCCGGATGAGTCCACGGATACCTCAGGGGATGACACCTCTGAAGATTTCTCCTACCAGGATACTGCCCCTTCTGATCCGGGTCAGGAATAAGTTTCTGGTACATGTCCGTCAGGGGATTCTAATACTAATCAGAATCCCTCCTGGCGGCGCACTTTCCACAGATTGGCCCGTTTTTTCGCTGCTTCAAATTCGATCTGCTGGGTAACTCCCTCAATGATCAGTCCCGGTACTTCTACCGGATGTTGTTTCTCATCTGTACCCACCATAGTGAAATATGCACGGTTGATCATGGTACGGGTTCCGCCCAGATCCTCTCTGTAGGTATCAATCCGCACTTCCATGGAGGATCGTCCTACATGTGTGAGACGCCCGATCAGTACGATGGTGTCATTTACCTGGGCTCCGGCTTTGAAATACATATTGTCTACCGCTACTGTCACTACGTTCATCTCTGCGTGGCGTTTGGCTACAATACCTGCAGTCTCATCGATCCAGGCCAGCAGCTGTCCGCCGAAAAGGTAACCTGCTGCATTGAGACATTTTGGCATAAGTAAGTGTGATTGTTCGGTCAACGAGTCCTCAACCCGTTTCATTTTACGTTCTGACATATTGATTCTTTGCACTCCTTTGTGTTATACAAATACATTTTAATATGTAATTACTTTATTTATATATCTGCCATTTGGCACATTAATTATATATACACTGACAGGTATTTTCAACTGGATTTCACGAAACCTGTAAATTATCTTTGCCGAATAACTGCTCCGCAGTTTATCAGAAGGAGCTTGCACTCCTCCTGATACAATCAAGTCCCCCCACTGTTTATTGCTTTTCGCAGTTGAAGCAGGGGACTTACTTGATTCGGTTGAAATTGTATTCAAAAAAATACAATCGTTCTATTGCCTTTCTCACTGCGTTACGGTAAAATGTTAGATTAAGAATATATACATATATGAGGAGAGATATTATGGAAAAGCATGAAATGATGAGTCTGGAGGATTCCAGGCAGCTTAGGGACAAGATGAGATTCTTTGAGCATGAGCTTTTAGGAAATCATCATATTGATCCTAATTTATATGTAGAATACGATGTAAAAAGAGGTCTCCGTGATTCTGCAGGTAAGGGTGTTCTTACCGGTCTGACTGAAATTTCTGATGTAAATGGTTATAAGCTGGTCAATGGACGCCGGATTCCTGCAGACGGACAGCTTTTTTACCAGGGCATCAATGTACAGGATATTATCAATGGTCTGAACGGCAGACGTTACGGCTTTGAAGAGGTTATTTATCTGCTGATCTTCGGCAAGCTTCCCAACAGGGATGAGCTGGCCAGATTTTTCGATGTTATGGGAAACATGGAAGAACTGGGCGGTCGTTTTGTCCGTGACGTGGTTATGAAGGGTACCAATGCCAATATTATGAATGCCATGCAGCGCTGTGTACTGGCCCTGTACACCTATGATGACAATCCGGAGGATATTTCTCCTGAAAATGTACTGCGTCAGTCTCTGGAGCTGATTGCCAAGCTTCCTGAGATTGCTGTTTATTCCTATCATGCATACCGTCATTTCCGTAAGGATGAGACTCTGTTTATCCGCAATCCACAGAGAGGTCTTTCCCTGGCTGAGAATATTCTGCTGATGCTGCGTCCGAATGGCCAGTATACAGAGCTGGAGGCTAAGGTTCTGGATATTGCACTGATTCTCCATGCTGAGCATGGCGGTGGTAATAACTCCACCTTTACTACTCATGTGGTAACCTCCTCAGGTACGGATACCTACTCTTCCACTGCTGCTTCCATTGGCTCCCTGAAGGGTCCCCGTCACGGTGGTGCCAACCTGAAGGTCCAGAATATGTTTGCTGACCTGAAGGCTCACGTACAGGACTGGGAGAATGAGGATGAGCTGGCTGATTATCTCCAGAAGATTCTGAATAAAGAAGCCTTTGACCGTGCAGGACTGATCTATGGTATGGGTCATGCAGTCTATACTCTCTCTGACCCCCGTGAAGTGATCCTGAAGCGTTTTGCCAAGGCTTTGGCTGAGGAAAAGGGCATGACTGAGGAGTTCGAGCTTTACAACAGAGTTGAGGGGCTGGCAGGCAAACTTATTATGGAACACAGAAAGATATTTAAAAATGTGTGTGCAAACGTAGACTTCTACAGTGGCTTTGTTTACAGTATGCTGGGAATCCCTCAGGAACTGTTTACACCAATTTTTGCCATTGCACGTATGCCTGGCTGGAGTGCCCACAGACTTGAGGAGCTTATAAGCGCCAACAAGATTATCCGTCCTGCTTATAAATATGTAGGAGAACATACGGACTTTATACCATTTGAGGAAAGATAAGTACTCTCTTCCAGACCTGGGAATTAGAGCGTGTTTGAAAAATCATTCACACACGCTCTAGAGAAAAAAGACTTATATTATATAAGAAAGCGGTCTGATTTTACTCATTATAAAAGAGATAAATGCAAACAATTATAAGCATAGATATGTTTATAATGTGTTTGCATTTATTGTTTTGTAAAGGTATAATTTAGAAAACTAATGTGCCGGATACTTTTGTCTATTTGATTTTATACAGGAGGGACACTATGAGCAAGGAACAGATTGCAGTTGCAGAATTAATTTTTAATATTATTCTGGGCAAGACAGGTAGCGGGCGTGTGGATTATTTTCCTCAGAAACAGGACTTTCCTTTTGATGCCCCTTATGAGCAGCCCTTTGAGCGGGCGACTCCGGAGAGCCAGGGAATTTCCTCTGAGTATCTTGCAGCCCTGATCCTGGAGCTGTATCATGCAAAGGGCACGGAAATGCATCACTTCATGGCTCTCCGCCACGGAAAGGTGATCTGCCAATGTAATTTTGCGCCTTACCCCAAAGGCATGTGGCACATCACCCATTCTATGTGCAAAAGCATCACCGGAATGGCTATAGGACTGCTGATTGAGGAGGGGAAGCTTCGCCTGGATGAAAATATTTATGATATTTTTCCTGATAAGGTCAATTCCCTGCTGAAAATTTTCCGGCCTGTGATCACAGTGGAAAATCTCGTGACCATGTCCAGTGGGATCACCTATAATGAATCCGGTATTGTATCCGGAAATGACTGGGTAACCAGCTATCTGAATTCTACAGTAAACGGAACTACCGGCCAGATTTTTCAGTACAACAGCATGAACACCTATATGCTGTCTGCCATTGTCACAAAGCGCACTGGGGAAACCTTGACCGAATATCTGAAGCCACGGCTTTTTCAGCCTCTGGGAATCACAAAGTATTTCTGGGAAACCTGTCCTGCCGGGATCACAAAGGGGGGCTGGGGGCTTTTCCTCTGTGCAGAGGATATGGCCAAGCTTGGACAGCTTTATCTCCAGAAGGGGAAATGGAAGGGAGAACAGATCATTCCGGAAAGCTGGGTGGAGGCTTCCACCCAAAAGCGTTGGGAAACTCCTGATGATACCTATGGTTATGGTTACCAGCTGTGGATGGAGCAGCGTCCCGGAAGTTTCGAATTCAACGGAATGCTGGGTCAGAATGTGGTAATCTATCCGGATATGGATATGGTCCTGGTGACGAATGCAGGAAATAATGAATTATTCCAGGACTGCATTATGCTAAATATTATCCGGAAATATTTTCCGCCGGAATATACTCCTGCTGATGCACTTCCTGAGAACCCGGCTGCTGCCCTGCTGCTGAAGCGGTTGTGCGGAGAACTGGAGCAGGGAATGGAGCTGACCCGCCCTATCCTGCGTGGGGGATGGAAAAAACGTCAGCTGCGCAGAAATAACAGCTGCTGTGAAAAATCCCACTCTCCTGCTTTCTTCGAGAAATTCAGGCAGGATCTCCACGGCCGGACCTATGAAATGCGTCAGCAGAGCATTGGCCTGTTCCCACTGTTTATGCAGATCTTCCATAATAATATGACAGAGGGCATCCGGAAGATTTCTTTCTCCTGTGAATCTGGAATTTTCTCTGTGTCCTTTCTGGAAGGGGAAGAAATTCATACTCTGCCTGTAGGCTTCCGCCAGGCTGCCCTGGGCACAGTTTCCATGCACGGAGAAAATTATCTTGTACGCACACTGGGAGAATTTACCAGAAACGAAAACCAGATCCCTGTACTGAAACTGGAGATCACCTTTGTAGAAGAATGCGCGAAACGGCTTTTGTCTGTATTTTTCCACAGTGAAAAGGAAATTGAGCTTCGGTGGAAAGAAACTCCAGGCAAAGGGATGATCCTGGAAGGCCTGAGCTCCATCACTGAAGAGCTGGCTGCCAAGCTGCCCAACAGCACCCTCCTGGGGGAAAACGCCAGAGACCTGGCAATCAGGCTCATGGAACAGACTATTGAGCCGGTTTGTTGGGGGGATTTGGAAATGGAGGTTGAAGGTGATTTGCTGGGAGATGATGTTATTGCCGAAAAATAATGGAGAATTTGCGAATCATATTGTGTGATATAGAAAATTTTTAAGAATAGAAAAATAAATGTATTCAAAAAACATCGCCTCTTTTCATATACATGAAATAGAGGCGATATTGATTTGGTCTACAATTGCTCATTCTGTATTTTTCTTTCATGAGCAGACTTTTTAAGAATGTAAATTTTTGCAATATTTATTAAATTATTAATGTGGACATTTTGCGTAATTTGTTGTTGAATAATACTTTGCATTAGCTAAATAACCACATCTTGTGCAACGTTGACATGTATATGTCTTTACTGTACACCCACCAGTGCTATTTTTCTTATGATTATTTAAATATCCATTAATCATATTATGCTTACATAAAGCCTTAGTTGAATTATTATTCATTATCGGAGTCTGTTCTCCTGTTTCTGATATAAAAACTGAATCAGATTTAGAAAAATCAACTTTAAAATAATCCTCACCTACAAGATTAAAATTAGAATTGTCAGAATCATCAGCAGTCATAATAATACTAACATCATGATCCGATGACTGCATTGGCTCATACGCCAACACCGTCCCTGCGCTTGCTGCAATAGTCAATGCAGATACCATTGCCATAATCCCTTTTCTCATCCATCCGTTTTTTCTTTTCTTCATCATGTAGTTGATCCTCCTCTTGATCATTTTTCCCTCACTGGAAAAGTTATTTTTCCATACAACCGGAAGTTTCTCCCGGACTGGGGTCGTAGTTACCAGCAGCATGGCATAGGTTTTTATTATATCCTTTGAATAGCCAAGCACTGCTGCATCATCACAGACAGCTTCTGCAGTGATCCGATAAAGGAACAGCAACAGATATGCCGCCGGATTCATCCAATGGATGCAAAGAACGATCAGGCATAAAAGCTTTACCAGATTGTCACGATTTTTCAGATGGGTATATTCGTGCTGATATACCATAGAAAAATTCTCAAGCTCTGTAAAGCTTTCAGGTATTATGATTTTCTGTCGGAAGAATCCCACTGTACAGGGACCGCAGCTTCCATCAGGCACAACATAGTAGATCAGCTCCATTTCCGGCTCATCTACATAGTAGAAAACGGATCGATTGATTTTTCTAACGATTTTACGATATTTTATAAATTGATACAGGGCAAAGAGGATCACAATGCCCGCCCACAGCAGAATGATAGCTGAAACCCATCTGGGGAACCACACATACTCATCCCCACGTCCAGGCAGAAAATCCATGGAATGGGACAGATAAAGCTGTGTCTCTTCACTGAAAGCAGGTTCCGGCAGAATATTCATTGGTAAGAGAAATCTCACCAGCTGTACCGGAATCAGGAAAAAGAACACTCCGGTCAGCAACAATTTCCTGCCCCAGAGGAAATTATAAGAATCCCTCTGGATCAGAAATAACAGAAAACAAAGCAATACAGGAATGCTTCCTGCAATTGACATACATACAATTAAATCCAAAACAGTTCACATCATTTCTCTTTAATGTATTTGATCAGGGAATCCTTCTCTTCCTCTGTAAGTTTCTGATCAGAGTTCAGGGCACTGATCAGCATAGACAAGTCCGTAGGCACAGCTTTGTGGGCGAAAGGATTCTTCTGTATATTTTCCCTTTTGGGGGATGTGGGGGAAAGGCTTTCCAGAGCTTCTCTTTCTACTTCGGCTTTCCTCTGCAGCTGCTCATAGAGCCAGCGGTTTCTCAGTCCCAGGAACAGCATAGCTGCCGGATATAATACTGAGACTGCTGCTGCACAGATCATATAACCTGTCAGCGCTTTTACATTATCTACAGGCGGTTCGCTGATAAAATTAATAAATAAGCATCCCGCAGAAAATATGGTAAATAAAACCCAGCAAAGGGTCTGTATTTTTTTCTTCATTTATATCTTTATATCTCCTGATTTATGAACTGAACTTAGTCTACCATAATTTGACATTTTTCACAACCGCATTTCCCAAATTTGTCCGTAAACTTGTCGACATTCTTCGAGACTTTTCGCAAGGGCAAGAAGGTCAAGCGGATATTCGCAATTGAAGCAGGGGGCTTCCTTGATTCGGTCAAAAGAAGCAGGGGTAACCCCTGCTTCCTGAACTCACTTATGCAAAAAGGAAAAAATCCCTTTCTTTTTTTCATATGGTTCTGATGTGATGCCTTTTACCTCATAGCCGGTTGCATTAATGGCAGCCTTTAATGCAGCTTCTTCAATAGTTTTATTAGACAAACTTTCTAAATAATGCACTTCTGCGGAGCTTATGTTAGCATTGGCTAACTCTTTAGTTGCGTTGAAGTTCTCAATATGTTAAAATATCTAAAGTTAATAGCATATCAGATGTGAGATACGCAGCAAGAATGCCGGTGGCATTCTTAAATACCGAGAGGAGAATTTTCTATGAAACAAAAAACAGCCTATCTGGGGCTTTTTTCCGCTGTTGCGATTATTTTGGGATATGTGGAATCACTGATCCCGGTTTTTGCAGGGATCCCGGGAATCAAGCTGGGGCTTGCCAATCTGGGAGTCCTGTTTATCATGAAAAAGTATTCCTTTAAAGAGGCTGCCCTGGTTTCCGTTGTCCGTATCCTGGTGATCGGATTTATGTTTGGAAATCTGTTCAGTATTCTGTACAGCCTGGCAGGGGCGGCACTTAGTATGACAGTTATGACACTTATGCTGAAAAAAACCTCCTTCAGTCTGATCGGAGTCAGCGTTGCAGGAGGTGTTTCTCATAATATTGGTCAGCTGATCATTGCCATGCTGATCGTAAATAATGCAAGTGTGTTTGTATATGCGCCTGCTCTGCTTGTAGCAGGGGTTGCAGCGGGAGTTGTGATCGGCGGACTTACTGCAGAACTCTGCAAGCGGGTGCTGGTTTCTTAGTCTTCTTCGATATGATCCCGTCCCTGGTTGATAATGGTGCGGACATGGTCGTCTGCAAGGGAATAGAAAATGGATTTCCCTTCTCTGCGGCTTTTTACCAGTTTGTTCTGCTTCAGGATACGGAGCTGATGGGAAATGGCTGACTGGGTCATGTTCAGTACCTTTGCAAGATCACATACGCAGACCTCTGCCTCGAATAAAACAAAGAGGATCCGGATTCTGGTAGAGTCTCCAAAAACCTTAAAAAGTTCTGCCAGATCATAAAGCTCTGTTTCCTCAGGCAGGGTCTCATTTACAATCTTCAACAGGTCTTCATGGACCTCGAAACCATCACATACTTCATCTTTACGTTCTTCCATTCTGTCACCTGTTTCCTTTCTAGTTGTTATAATTCTAACATTATTCATTCGCAATACTTACAGCTTTTTCACAAATAATGCACGGATTGCATTCAGTACTGCAATGATCATTACTCCTACATCTGCGAAGATGGCCATCCACATATTTGCAATACCAATGGCCCCCAGGATCAGGCAGAGAACCTTGATGCCGATAGCAAAGTAGATATTCTCATATACAATGCGGATACATTTACGGGCGATCTTAATTGCTTTGGAAATCTTCAGCGGGTCATCATCCATCAGCACAATATCTGCTGCCTCGATGGCTGCATCGGAACCAAGGGCACCCATGGCAATACCGATATCTGCCCTGGATAATACAGGGGCATCATTGATACCGTCACCTACAAATGCCAGTTTTTCTTTGGCTGTTTTCTTATCCAGAAGCTTTTCCACCTTTGTTACCTTATCAGCAGGAAGAAGTTCACTGTAGACTTCATCAATGCCAAGCTCTGCTGCAACCTGATCTGCAACCCGTTTGGAATCTCCTGTCAGCATAACAGTTCTGGAAATGCCGGCCTTCTTCAGTTCTGCAATGGCCTCTTTTGCATGAGGCTTGATAATATCAGAGATCAGGATATGTCCTGCATATCTGCCATCTACAGCCATGTGTACCACTGTTCCTACGTGATGGCATTCCTGATAGGCAATACCGAGCTTTTTCATCAGCTTTGCATTTCCCACAGCTACAGAAACACCGTCAACCTTTGCGATCACACCGTTTCCACTGATCTCTTCAATATCTGTAACACGGTTTCTGTCAACAGGTTTGCCATATGCTTTCTGCAGACTCTTGCTGATAGGATGGGAAGAAGAACACTCTGCAAGAGCTGCATACTCTAACAATTTCTCATCAGACATTTCATTATGGTGAATGCCGCTTACCTCGAATACACCCTGGGTCATGGTACCTGTTTTATCAAATACCACATATTTGGTCTGTGCCAGTGTTTCCAGATAGTTGGAGCCTTTGACAAGCACTCCCTGGTTGCTGGCACCACCGATTCCTGCAAAAAAGCTTAAAGGAATACTGATCACCAGCGCGCATGGACAGCTGATTACCAGGAAGGTAAGGGCTCTGTAGATCCAGTCACCCCACATGGCAGGTTTTCCCATGAGCAGCAATACGATTGGCGGGAGCAGGGCAAGGGCAAGGGCACCGTAGCATACAGCAGGAGTATAATATTTTGCAAATTTGGAAATAAAGTTCTCGGATTTTGATTTTCTGGAACTGGAATTCTCTACAAGCTCCAGGATTTTGGATACTGTGGACTCACCAAATTCCTTTGTTGTGCGGATTTTCAGTAAACCAGTCATGTTGATACAGCCGCTGATCACTGCATCTCCTACCTTTGCACTTCTTGGAAGACTTTCCCCTGTCAGTGCACTGGTGTTTAATGTGGAAGTACCTTCTGTGATCACACCGTCAATAGGTACTTTCTCTCCCGGCTGTACAATAATGATGGTTCCGATCGCTACCTCATCCGGATCCACCTGTTCCAGCTCGCCGTTATTTTCTACATTTGCATAGTCAGGACGGATATCCATCAGTTCACTGATATTTCTCCTGCTCCTTCCTACTGCATAGCTCTGGAAAAGCTCTCCGATCTGGTAGAAAAGCATAACTGCTGTGCCCTCTGTATAATCTCCCAGAAGAATGGCGCCTATAGTAGCCACTGCCATCAGGAAATTTTCGTCAAAAACCTGCTTATTTCTAATCCCTTTGAATGCTTTTTTCAGAATATCATATCCAATGATCAGATAAGGGATCATGAAAAGGCCAAATCGCAGATAGCCCTCAACCGGAAGCTGTGAAAAAACAACCACCAGAACAAGGGATATGATAATTCTTACCAGCATTTTCTTCTGCTTCTTATTCACCTCAATACCTCTCTTCTTATTACAATTTATGACTGCTCCGTATTATAATTATGAACCTGAACCCAATCGGGCAAAAAAACAGGGGCTGCCGGCAAAAAGTTTATCCACCGGCAGATATGACGGTAACTCATTCTTTATACAGCAGTCCCTGAAATACTTTTATTAAAGGAAGATCTCGCAGTCATCTTCTACTTTCTTGCAGTTCTTTAATACGTCTTTCATAACTGCTTTCGGATCCTGTCCGTCCTCAAATTCAACGATCATCTTCAGCATCATGAAGTTAACAGTTGCATCCTTCACACCTGCTGTATTCTTTGCAGCTTCCTCCATTTTATTGGCACAGTTGGCACAGTCTACATCAATCTTATAGGTCTTCTTCATAATGTTATCCTTTCCGGCTCATTTTAACATATGAGCACTTGTTCATTTGTTTGGTTTTATTATACCATTCTTTTCTGTGCTGTCAATAGTTTTCTGCAGTTTTCTTTACGGAAATAGAAATTTATGTTATAATCTAAAACAATAAACCGGAGGTAGTAAATATGGCAATACACGAATCAGGAGAGGATTATCTTGAGGCGATCCTTATGATCAAGAAAAGAAGCGGAAATGTCCGCTCTATTGATATTGCACGTGAGCTTTCTTTTTCCAAGCCAAGTGTCAGCGTTGCAATGAAGAATTTAAAAACCAGTAATTATATTACTGTTGACGAGAATGGTTTTATCAATCTTACAGAAGCCGGACAGGAAATTGCAGAGAAAATTTATGAAAGACATACTTTCCTGACCAACTGGCTTACATCTTTGGGAGTAGACCCTGAGGTTGCAGCTGAGGATGCATGTAAAATGGAGCATGCCATCAGCTCGGAAAGCTTTTCTGCTATCAAGAAATTTGTGGCAGATACCCATTGATTTTACTGGATTGTCAAATCTGGCACTTATACCCAAAGGAAAGAAGTCCTGAACGAGGCAGCAGGGATACATCCATCTGTAATCCTCTGCTTTTCAGTCAGGACTTCTTTTCTTTATAATGTTTCTTCTTTATATTATTCTTATCTATAGTGTTTCTTCCTTCGGAAGAAGATTTCTCATGCTTCGTAAACTGATAGTCAGGGTTGACATGTTATGAAGCAATGCGGAGGTTGTTGGCATGATCACACCTGTAACTCCAAGAGCGATCAGACCGCCGTTCACACCAATGATAGTTCTGTAATTATTGTGGATACGCTTCATCAAAGCTGTGCTCAGTCTCTTTAAAGTGACGATCTCATGGAGATTATCAGCAGAGATCGTAACATCAGCGATCTCACGGGCAATGGCAGCACCGTCACTGATGGCGATACCTACATTTGCCGAAGAAAGTGCCAGGGAATCATTGATTCCGTCACCGATCATAATCACCTTATGTCCCAGCGCCTTTTCCTTCTCCACAAAGGATGCCTTATCCTCAGGCAGAACCTCGGAATAGTATTCGTCTACTCCCACCCTTTTGGCGATGGCAGCAGCTGTACGCTCACTGTCTCCTGTCATAATAGAAGAAACCGGTACAAGAACCTCCTGACCCTCTGCATTTAAAAGCAATACCTTCTCTGCATTGATGGACATACTTCTTGCAAGATCATTGACTGATTTCTTGTGTGTCCACTCTTCAAGAATTTCACCGATGCCAAGCAAGAACATGGTGGAGCCTGCAGTATTGAAGTCACCTCGGATCATGGAAACACCGATGGCTGTGGCATCCAGTACCGGAACCTCCAGTTTTCCCTTCAGCAGAGTGCGGACACCATGGTAAAGGTATTTGATAGACTTTGCCGTAGTAAGTACCACACGTACCGGGTAGGGCAGGAACATTTTATTCAATGTTCGCAGCACTACGGAATTGATCAGCTTCTCCTTGTAGGTTTCATTTAATTCACGCCCTGAGTTTTCCAGATCTGTTTCAGATACCTGAGCTGTCCGTTATCAATGACAACCCCGGCAATGGCTGCAGTCACCGCCACAGGAATGCTTTCCGCTTTTTTTGTCACGGATAATTCCTCTGACGATCAGCACAACAACCAGAAGTAAAATGCCGCCTACAATTAAAGTTCCCATAACGATACCTCCATCTTAATCATCTCAATCTTTTAACTGTCAGAAGCCCGTGACCTCACAGGCTTCTGCAATTCATTTATTTCGCTCCTGCCAGACCCTTTACATTCACTCTAAGAGTATTGCTTTCTTTATATGGTCTGAACAGCAGATATAAGAATCCTGCAATGATCACAAATGCCACAACTGTCCAGATACCCAATCCACCGCCTGTTACCAGGGTACCGATCTGATAGATGCAAAGGGATACAAGATATGCCAGTCCACACTGATATCCGATTGCAAAGAAGAACCATTTTGTGTTATTCATCTCTCTCTTGATGGCGCCCATAGCTGCGAAGCATGGAGCACACAGAAGGTTGAATACCAGGAAGCCATAAGCTGCGATTGGTGTCATAACCTGTGCCAGGTTGCCCCAGATCTCTGCACCGTCCTCTGCCACCTCAGCAAAGCCAAAGAGCATACCGAAGGTTGCAACAACGTTTTCTTTTGCGATCAGACCTGTAACAGCTGCAACAGCCATCTTCCAGCCTTCGCCTGCTTTTGTCCATCCAAGTGGTGCAAAGATCCATGCAATTGCAGAACCGATCTTTGCCAGAATACTGTTGTTCAGTTCCTCTACCATGCCAAAGACACCGTTTTCCCATCCAAATCCCATAAGGAACCAGAGAACAATAGTGGAAAGAAGGATAATAGTACCTGATTTTTTGATAAAGGACCATCCACGTTCCCACATGCTTCTCAGAATGTTGCTAAGTGTAGGCCAGTGGTATGCCGGAAGTTCCATAACGAAAGGAGCAGGGTCTCCGGCGAACATTTTTGTTTTCTTTAAGATAATACCGGAGCAGATGATTGCTGCGATACCTACAAAATAAGAGCTTGTTGCTACCCATCCGCTGTTATTAAAAAATGCACCTGCGATCATGGCAATGATCGGAAGCTTTGCACCACAGGGAACAAAGGTAGTTGTCATAATTGTCATTTTACGGTCACGATCGTTCTCAATAGTACGGGAAGCCATAACACCAGGAACACCACATCCGCTGCCGATCAGCATTGGAATGAAGGATTTACCAGAAAGTCCGAATTTACGGAAAATACGGTCCATAATAAACGCTACACGTGCCATGTATCCGCAGGATTCCAGGAATGCCAGGAATGCAAATAACACAAGCATCTGAGGTACAAAACCAAGTACTGCCCCAACACCTGCTACAATACCGTCAAGAATCAGACCTTCCAGCCATGGAGCACAGTGTACAGCTTCCAGTCCGGACTGGATAGCCGGAGGAATGATCTCACCAAAGAGCACATCATTGGTCCAGTCTGTTACGATCGTTCCCACTGTTGTTACAGATACATAATACACGATAAACATTACAACTGCAAATATAGGAAGTGCCAGCCATCTGTTTGTGACGATACGGTCAATCTTATCAGAGGTTGTAAGCTTCTCTTTTCTTGCCTTTGTCAGGCATTTGCCGATAATGGAAGAAATATAGACATATCTCTCATTTGTGATGATGCTCTCTGTGTCATCGTCAAATGCCTCTTCCATTTCTCTGATCTCAGCAGATACATCCACTTTGGTTTTCATCTGCTCTGCGATCTTGTCATCTCTCTCCAGCAGCTTAATGGCGAAAAATCTCTTCTGGGATTCCTCTACAACACCTGTAAGCTTTGCTTCCACATCACTGATCACATCTTCCGCTTTCTGACAGAACTCATGAACAGGTGTTACTTTTTTGTGGCTCTGCGCAATGGCTGCGGCCTTGTTGGCAGCCTCTGTGATTCCGGTTCCCTTCAGGGCAGAAATCTCAACTACTTCACAGCCCAGCGCTTTTTTCAGCTTATCAATATGTATGGTATCACCATTCTTTTTTACAATGTCCATCATGTTGATGGCCATGATCACCGGAATTCCAAGCTCCAGAATCTGTGTGGACAGATACAGGTTTCTCTCAATATTGGTACCATCAATAATATTGATGATGGCATCCGGTTTTTCCTGAAGGATATAATTTCTGGCAACTACTTCCTCCAGAGTATATGGTGACAAAGAATAAATACCCGGCAGGTCAGTAAGAATCACATCCTTGTGTCCCTTTAACTTACCTTCCTTCTTTTCAACTGTTACACCTGGCCAGTTACCTACAAACTGGTTGGATCCGGTCAGTGCATTGAACAATGTGGTTTTACCACAGTTCGGATTACCTGCGAGTGCAATTTTTACTGACATAATCTCTCTCCTCTACCTTTGATATCTTTTTAATCAGGGCTTTCTGTTTATACAAAATTAGTTTTTGTAAACTATTAGTAATATCTAATTGTTAGAACACACTAACCTATTATCAAAAAAAATTATTCTATAACAATCATTTCGGCATCTGCTTTACGCAGGGATAATTCATATCCTCTTACCGTTACTTCTATCGGATCTCCCAGAGGAGCAACCTTTCTTACATAAACCTCCACGCCTTTTGTGATTCCCATATCCATAATCCTTCTCTTGACCGGGCCCTCACCTGTAAGCTTCTGAACCTTTACGGTCTCTCCTACCCGCGCATTCTTTAATGTCTTCAAATCTTTTCCCTTCTTTCCCCAGAGCTCTGCTTCAAACACACTTCTGTTTCAAACACACCCTAGACCATAATCTTGCTTGCCATGTCTTTTCCAATGGCAACCCTGGATTCTTTAACATTGACGATCAGGCTTCCGTTGATCTCGGAAATAACTGTCACAATTCCTCCTACCACAAAGCCCAGTTCCTCAAGGTGTCTCTTAACTTCTTCTTTGCCTCCGATCCTTTTGATCGTGAAAGGTTCACCGGCATTCACCATTGACAGCGGCATTTTTTTCATCCCTTTCTGGTATTTAATAAATGATAAACATTATCTTTATTACGTGGTTAGTGTATTCTAATTTTGGTTAGATGTCAATAACTATTTTACATTTTATATTGATAAAGTTTTTCATTTTAAAACATTAATAAAAAATCTCATTTATTTACCACTGTATTATTGCAATGTGCATAATAAAAAGGTCTCAACAACAACGTGTTTCAAGAATACCAGTTAATGCATTTCCGCTGCTTGTGTGGCAGCGCACGATATCAGTGGAAGCTCCCACCTCGTCCAGGGCACATTTCACCATTTTGTGGGATACTGTGTTTGTAAAAAGCACCAGAACATCCGGACATCCTATTTTCTTGCCAAAATCCGCTTCCATCTGTGTAAACACCTTACATTTACATTTATAAGATTTACAGATTTTTTTATACTGTGCTACCATTCTGTCATGTCCGCCTACAATTACAATACTCATATATGATCCTCCTTTGATCCTGTTTTTTTATCTTGCGAAAAGTTATTCGTGTTTAACTATGTGTTAGTATAAACTAACGCGTTTCTTCTGTCAATAACCGATTGTGTTTCACAGGCAAAAAAAGACTGTCATACACCAAAATGTACAACAGTCCTTTTCGCGTATATCTGAAAAAGCTTCAGATATTTACGCCCTTATCTGTTTGATCAATATTCTTCGTATCCTACACTGCCATCAGAATAGGTAATCTCATAATATCCGTGTCCGCTTCCGTCGCAGTCATCATACTGCTGACGGCCGACTTCATATTTCTCCTGAGGAGCTGCCTGTGGAGCTGACTGTGCAGGCTCCTGATAGCTGCCCTGATCCTGGGAATAATCATAATTATTCTGGCTCTGCTGTGCCTGAGCAGCTGCTGCCTGTGCCGCTGCTGCCTCAGCCTGGGCTTTGGCCTCCTGTTCAGCCTTTACCTTGGCATCTGCTGCCTCTTTGTTCTCTGTAATATAGGTATGATATACATAACCTGTAATATCATCTGCCTGCACCTTAATCCAGCCCGGTGCAACAGCAATGCCCTTTACTTCAGTACCTGTGGAAAGAACCTTTAAGGATTTGGACTCTTTGTCTGCCTTTTCACGGACATTTACATTGGAGAGAAGATACATGGTAAGGGATTCTCCCCACTCCTTCTCTGCTGCTGTCTCAGCCACTTCCTCTTCCTTTTTGTCCTTATTCTCATATTTGATATAGAGGAATCCATATTCATCATAAATAACAGGCTCTGTCCAGGAATCCGGATCAATGTTTTTGAAAACATGCTCTGTTCCGTCTTCACCGGTAACTGTAAGCATCTTACCCTGGGCTTTTTCTGTAGTCTCTGCTGTGTCTTCTGTTTTTGTATCCTCTGCCTTTGCGTCCTCTGTCTCATCTGCTGCATCTTCCAGCTCTCCTGCTGTCAGTGCATATCCTGTCTGATTTTTCACAGTCAGCTCCTGGGTTTCGGTTTTGATCTTCAGATCTTCCACCTCTTTTGTCTCCTCTGCTGCTTCTGTACTTTCAGTCTGTGCATTCTCCTCTGTCTGTGCCCCAAATGCTGCAGCAGGTGTCAGGGCAACTGCCCCTGCCACTGAGATGCTCAAAATTTTAGTAATTAACTTCTTTTTCATTGTATGGAATCCTCCTTAATATTATTTTGATAAATATTATAAATTTTATTATCTTTCTCAATGAGTATTTCAACATCATTTCCGTCTGCTGCCACCAGCTCACTGGGCAGATAGAGACAAAATCCGTTATCATCCAGATTCTCTCCCACTTTCACATCCATAGGAAAAGCCTCATAGACAGAGCCATTGACCTTCAGATAAATCCGGGAATCTGTATCCAGAAGCCCTTCTTTGATCCGGCCGCTGAGCTGAGCAGTCATTCCCTGAGGCTTGATCTTTACATCAACAGCCCCATCAGATCCCTGAAGCTCCTCATTCTCAGTCAGACTGATTTCCTTTGCTGTAAGCACAGGTGGAAACTGGGACATTTCCGGCAGAAAACGTTCTGCCCTCTCAATGATCACCGTATCCGCGCTATGAGTCTCCACATCCGTCAGCTGATAAGGAATTCCTCTGGAAAAATAGGCATTGGCATAGGCATCTGCCATATAAGGAAGCAGGGCATTTCCAAAGGAATCTCTGTACATGACCAAGTTTCCCTCTTTTACCGGATTTACGGTGGTGATCCGGGGATCAAAATTGCTCTGGATCTCTTCCACAGTAGCATAGGTGGTCTCTTTGTCATAATAGATCTCATCGTCTGCTGTCGAAGCCAGGGGATACAGCATAGTATCCAGATCTCCTGTATAATCCCTGCGCACTGTATAGCTTTCTCCCTCATAGGAATCATGGTCCTTACCAAGGGCATCCATCAGTACATCTGCTGCCAGTGCTGCACCTTTGTTATTCCAGTGGGAATCTCGGGCATGATAAAGAACCTCATCCTCCTCCATCAGCGCCTGGTACAGATCTGCATAAGCAACCTTTTCCGTTTTCAGCCAGTCTTCCAGATTTTCCCTGTTTGTCTGGTCAGATACCTTCAGCTTGTCATAATAAGGCATGTTGTCTCCGTAGAGAGAGTTCTTATTGGGAGCAATGGTAAACAGGAAATTCACTCCCTTTTCCTCCAGAGCCTGCTGGGTCATGGACAGCATATGGGCAATATTGAACAGGCTTCTGTCAGACAATAAATCCTGTCCCAGATAGTCATCCAGAGAATCCTTGTAATAGAGCCAGCCATTTTTACCCTGGATCACACCATCTGCAGTAGAGGTTTCCAGAAGTCTGCCGTGAAGCAGTGCATTTCCGGTAACCAGTTCATTTCTGAACGCAAAATGCTCCTGGAAATAATCTCCTGCCTGGGAGAGCCATTCCACATTGATCTTCCCCTCCTCTGTTTTTGGAGAAGGAAATTCTGAAAGCTGTCTGTTTTCTGAAGATGTCTCCTGCTTTGTCACAAGCATTCCCAGGGAAGGACAAAGGCAGATGGCAAAAAACAAAATACAATAAATCAATTTTCCTTTTTTCATAGCTGCCTCCCTTAAAACCTGAAATAAATAAATGGATTATAGGTTCCGCTTGCAAGGCTGAGAATGCAGATCACCAGACCTGTCAGGCTGCAGACATATGCCACAGGACCATACCATTTCTTTTCACTTATCAGTTTTTTAACAGGGCAGCAGGCAATCAGCGCACCGGCCAGAGTAACCAGAAAAACAGGGGTCATCTGCTGCAGTGCAAAGCTCATGGCACCGGCATTCCATCCAAAGCCTGTAAACATTTTCCTGACCCAGAAGCATCCCTGTGCCATGGTCTCTGCTCTGAAAAATACAAATCCGATGCATACCACCAGCAGAGCATACACATGCTGGAAGAAGGATTTTACAGCAGAGCCTTTTTTTCCGATCCAGGGAATATATTCCTCAAGCATTAGGAAAAATCCATGATAAACACCCCAGAACAGGAAATTAACGGCTGCTCCATGCCAGATTCCGGTACACAGGAAAACAATCATCTTGTTGACAACCGTGCGGAATTTTCCTTTGCGGTTTCCACCAAGAGGGATGTACAGATACTCCAGAAACCATCCGGAAAGGGACATATGCCATCTTCTCCAGAATTCCCGGATCGTGCCACTGATATATGGATAATTAAAGTTTTCCTTAAAGTGGAATCCGAACATCCATCCCAGACCAATGGCCATATCACTGTAACCGCTGAAATCAAAATAAATCTGGAGCATATAGGAAATGGCTCCCAGCCATGCTCCTGCCCCATTGATGGAACCTGCAGATGCGCCAAAAAGATTGTCAGCCACCAGTCCCAGGGTATTGGCCAGGAGAACCTTTTTACAGAGACCTGCAGAAAATCTGCGGATTCCCAGGGCAACACCGTCCAGTGTCACCGTTCTCTGGTCAATTTCTGCTGCCACATCATGATACTTCACAATAGGTCCTGCGATCAGCTGTGGGAAAAAGGATATGTAGAGAAGTACTTTTGCATAGTTTTTCTGGGCCCTGGTAGTTTCCCGGTAAACATCGATCACATAGGACATTGCCTGGAAAGTAAAGAAAGAAATACCGATAGGCATGCGGATCTGAGGCAGCGGCAGATGAAGCCCTGTCACACTGTTGACCATCCCCAGGATAAAATCTGTATACTTAAATACAATAAGGATTCCCAGATTGCAGATCACTGCCAGAACCAGGATTCCCTTCCTGTGATTTTGGAACCTGTCAATCCCACAGGCACAGAAATAATTCAATAAAGTGGAAATAAACAATAAAATAATATATACCGGTTCTCCGTAGGCATAGAAAATCACGCTTGCCAGGAGAAGAAGTGCATTTTTAGCCCGTATTCCCGGCAGAATACAGTGCAGGACAAAAACAGCCGGCAAAAATACACACATAAAAACCATTGAACTGAAAACCATAATTTATGTCACCGGTCATTTATGGAGTACTTTTACATTACACCAAAAATAACCTCTACTCCTTTTGCAGTCTCACCTGTGCTTAATATAAAGTTATTATAATACAGCAGATATTCTTTGCCGTTTCCATAACAGCCTGTTCCTTTTTTGATCTTTATTGGCTTTCCCAGAAGCTGTCTCAGAGGTGCAGCCTTCTTTTCATACCCATAGACCTTACGGATCTTCTTTGTCTTCGGCACATCGTACACACCTGTCTTAGAATTAAAAGCATAGAGCTTTTCCCCGGAATTCAGATAAGAAGCAGCCACGCCCTTTATCATTCTGGCATTTGTATCAAAGCCATACTGCTTGCCGCCAATCTTCTTTACAGCCAATTTTTTTCTTCCGAACATGTCTTTGCTTCCTGCATAGGCAGCTCCGTCTTTGCCAAAATAGTATCTGTAGGTCTTTTTGGTTTTGGCATCCTTTACATTTTTCCATTTATTTTTGATTCTGGCAGAGGTGCCGTCCTCTTTTACTTCGTAGAAATAGTATTTGCCTTTTTCCTTTACCAGTCCCTTTTTAACTGTTGTCTGCCCGGACTGTGTTGTTTCTGCTCCATTAACAGAAACAACAGATACAGACACGAACAGCAGACAGAAAACAGTCAGGATTATTTTTACAGATTTTTTTAACATCTTTTCACTTTCTCCTGTTTATCTTATTAAAAGTTAACATTATAGATTTTCTGGGTTTTGTAGACTTTACCTTCCATGGAAGCATGCTTCTGCATAAACCATTTCACATCTTTTCTCTTGGAGAATCTGTTGGCATTGGTGTCGAAGGTATACCATTTGCCTTTTACCTTGATTTCTACCCATCCGTGGTTCTGCCATCTGGAGGTATTATACAGATTACTTGTTCCAATGCAGATTCTCACAGGAAGTCCTGTGGCACGTCTGGCAAGATAAGCAAAGGTAGCTGCATCATGGTAGCAGCTTGCCTTCTTTGTGGCCAGAGTTTCCTTTGCAAGCTTGGCATCCCAGCCTTTTGCAGAAGGAATCCCCATATAACGTGTATACTTGTAAGCTTTTTTGGTGTAATTAAACAGCTTCTGTAATTTCTGCTTGTCCGTTGTTTTCTTTGTAAATTTCTGAGCCTTGATCACTTTGTCCAGTGATTTTGCCAGATTTTTGTCCTTCAGGTTTTTCCCTGGTTTCGCAGCCTGCGCACTTACTGTCTCTACTGTAACAGCCTGTGGAACCACATCAGCTGCACCTGCAGGTACTGTGCCGAAGGCAAGAGCTGCTGAAGTACAGAGCACCATCAGTTTCTTAAAAATTGTCTTTTTCATCATAACTTTTCTCTCCTTTTCATAAAACTTAACCTGTAACTGCAAAAAATAGCAGTCAGGTGTTATATTATAACTCCAGGCTGTCAGACAGCTCTGAAGTCAGGCTCATATCAGGCGAATTTCACAGAGCCGGAAGTCCAGTGATAAACCCCATATCCGGCAGTACCATAAATACCCGGTGCCCATCCTGCATAAGTTCCTTCAGGATCATAGCTGAGACCATTGATCTGTACCCAGCAATGTCTGGTCATTCCATCAGCCCTGCCGTCACGGGAACCCGGTACATATCCGTAAACCATATAAGGCTCATAACCAACTTCCTGTGCCAACGCTGCAAATGCACATGCAAATCCATAACAGTTACCGCCGCCGTTTACCAGTGTGTTCAGCGCCAGGGATCTCTGCCATCCTGCCTGTCCCAGATTGGGATACACAGACCAGTAACCGATATGTCCGCCTACCACATATCGCCAGCAGGCATACAGCTTCTGACTTTTTGTCATACCTTGATTGGTAATGGAAGATGCAATCTGCATGGTTTTTATTTTCAGCAGCGCATCCGTATTTTTCTTGGCTGCACCGGAGGCTGTAAAATGGTACCGGTTGGCCAGGGATCGATTCTTGTACAGCTTTCCTCCCGGACCTCCGTAATAAAGGTTATTTTTATAAATAAAGAATCCGGTAGCTGCTTCTCCGTTGTTGCCGGTCATATAGTAAATACTGTATCTCACCCGGATGATTTTTCCCTTTTTATTTTTGATCCGTTTAAAATTCTCACCGAAAACATATACCTTGTTCTTATTCTTAAACCTTACGCCGCCGCACACTGCATAGCCGTCCGGTCCGAAATAATAGGTGGCACCGTTGACTGTTTTCAGCTTATTCTTCGCCTTGCTGCCATTGGAATAGTAAAAGCAAAGCTTCTTACCTTCCTTTACCAGTCCTTTTTTCTTTGGCACTGCTGTAGGTTTGGGAACCGGTGTAACTGTAGGCACTACCTCCGGCGTGATAGTCGGAAAAGCTTCCGGTGTAACTGTCGGAACCGTCTCCTGTCCATAAGTAACTGCTGACGTACCTGCCACTGTCAGGCAAAATACGCAGGCTGTTGTCAGAAAAAATCCCTTTAATGTCTTCATACTCTGTTTCATTTTCTCTTTCTATGTATACTCCTGCTTTAACTTTTTGGATTTTTTATTTTACATTTTCATTTTTCTGTTATTTATTGTATCAAAAAATGTAATTGATTTCTATATAATTCGCGTAATACACGCAAAAAAATACTGTTGCATGCAACAGTATTTTTTTGATGAGGGAAACCCCTCAGAAATTATTCTCCAAGTTTCTTTCCTGTGAGCATTTCATAGCCCTGGAAATATTTCTGGATTGTTTTATCTACGATTTCCTGAGGAAGAGTCCAATCATTATCCGGATTAGCTTTCAGCCAGTCACGGGCAAACTGCTTGTCAAAGGATGGCTGTCCATGTCCGGCCTCATATCCGTCTGCAGGCCAGAAACGGGAGCTGTCCGGTGTAAGCATCTCATCACCGATCACCATATTTCCCTCTTCATCCAGTCCAAACTCAAATTTGGTATCTGCAATAATGATTCCCTTGCTCAGAGCATATTCTGCGCACTTTTTATACAGTGCGATTGTATTATCACGAAGCTTTGAAGCTAACTCCTCCCCTCTTCCCGGGAAGTATTTCTCAAGATGGGCAATACTCTGTTCATAGGAGATATTCTCATCATGGTCACCAATCTCAGCCTTGGTGGAAGGAGTATAAATTGGCTCAGGTAATTTGTCAGACTCTTTCAGACCTTCAGGAAGCTGAATGCCACAGACTTTTCCTGTCTCCTGATAGCTTGCCCAGCCACTTCCGGTAATATATCCACGTACAATACACTCAATAGGAAGCATGTTCAGCTTGCGGCACATCATGCTGTTTCCGTCAAACTTTTCCTGCTGGAAGAATTCCGGCATATCTTTTACATCAACGGAAATCATATGATTAGGAAGAATATCCTTTGTAAAATCAAACCAGAATTTTGACATCTGTGTCAGCACAGCGCCTTTCTTTGTAACCTGGTTTTTCAGAATTACATCGAAACAGCTGATACGGTCAGTTGCTACCATGATCAGGCTGTCACCATTGTCATAAATCTCACGTACTTTACCTTCTTTAATCGGTTTTAATTCCTGCATTTTCTCGCACCTCAATCTTCGTTATGTATTCTATAATGATTCTGTATTAACGTACCACCACATTAGTCCGGTTGTCAAGATTCTTCCACAAATTTTATCATATTATTCTTTTTCCTGACATGCTCTATTGTTTTTGTTTTTTCTTCATGTTATGATATCTTATAATTTTTTACAAGATATCATAGGTAAAAAGCATTTGACCTCTGGCTTGAAATTTATGAAATGTGAGGTATTTTCTTGAAAAAAAAGGAAGCTTTATTTATCGGCGGAATTCTGGTTCTGGCCCTGATCCTCTGGCTGGGCATTAACCATTTTCAGAAAGGGCACTACGGCTATATCACCATCACTGTAGATGGCAATAAACTGGGCACCTATTCTCTTGGAAAGGATCAGACCATATCCATAGGCAATACAAATATCTGCAAAATAAAAAACGGGCAGGCCCGTATGACGGAAGCCACCTGCCCGGATCATTTGTGTATGAAACAGCATGCCATTGATTCCAAAGGCGGCACCATCGTCTGCCTTCCCAATAAGGTTGTGATAGAGGGTACCAAAGCCTCTGCAGGTGCTCAGTCAGATGACGGTCTCTCTATTGACGCTGTAACCTGATCTGCCCTGTTTCTCAGATAATAATACATACCAGACCACCTTTACTGTCATTTACGATTTTCTGCATGGTATCCTGAAGCTTTATCTGGCTTTCTTCACTGATAGCCGCAATTTTGCTTCGGATGCCATCCTGCACCAGCTGTTCTATGGATTTCCCGAAAATATTTGTCTCCCAGATACTTTCCCCTCTCTGGCTGCTCTCTTCAATATACTGGATCAGATCTTTTGCCTGCTGTTCTGTACCCACAATAGGCGCAATTTCCGTCTCAATGTTGGCTTTGATCATATGGATGGACGGGCTTTTGGACTTTATCTTTACACCGAACTTGTTGCCCTGGCGTATAACCTGAGGTTCCTGGATTTCGATCTCATCCAGCCTGGGCACTACCACCCCATATCCGGAGCCTCTTACCTCTTCCAGTGCATTCCGGACCTTTACATATTCCTCCTTCATATGTACCAGTTCCCTTATGGTATGGATCAGTTCATATTCACTTTCCATCTGAGTCCCACTCATCTGACTGAGCATCTGGTAATAATATTTATCCTGTATCCTTACCCTTACCTTTACAGTACCATCAGACAGGCCTGTATCCTCCAGCAGAGAATCCTTTACATAAGGTCCGGATAACTGTATGGCTTCTTTTGTAATGTCCCGGATCTGAAACAGATGCTTTGTTTTTTCCCTGATCTGTTCCAGAAGCTGTTTTTTCAGTTCATGGTCAGCAGGCAGCATCTCCACCCATTTGGGTATAAAAAACTGAATCTGGCTTACCGGAAATTCATAAAGTATTTTTTCCAGGATCTGGGCAATATCCTCTTTGTGAAGCTGATCACAGTTTACACTCAGGGCAGTTACCTGATATTTCTCCTGGATTTCAGATACTGCTTTCTGGGCAGCTTCTTTGTATGGCATCTGGGAATTGACCAGCACCAGAAAGGGTTTATGCTGTTTTTTTAACTCCTGAATGGTTTTCTCCTCTGCCTCTGTAAAATTTTCTCTGGGCAGTTCGCCAAAAGAACCATCAGAAGTGATCACCAGTCCGATGGTGGAATGCTCCTCTATTACCTTCTGGGTACCGATCCTGGCTGCTTCATGGAAAGGAATGGCTTTTTCCGACCAGGGTGTTCTTACCATTCTTTCCTTTCCATCCTCCATATTTCCCCCTGCATCCTTCACCAGAAATCCCACACAGTCGATCAGCCGTACTCTCACCTTCTGTTCTGTGCCCAGAGAAACGCTGACCGCTTCTTTGGGGATGAATTTAGGTTCTACAGTTGTAATGATTTTTCCGGAACCGCTCAGCGGCAGCTGATCCCGGATCTCTGCCTGCTTTCTCTCCGACATCTGCGGCAGAGCGGCTATCTCCATAAAACGCCGGATAAAAGTGGATTTACCTGTTCGTACCGGTCCCACCACACCTATGTATATATCCCCCCCGGTACGGGCCTGAATATCCCGGTATATCTGAAAATTTTCCATATAAAAGCAGCCCCCTTGCATATTTACAAACAATCACATGTATTGTTATAAGATATGCCCGGAGGCTGCTGATTATTCACCTGTTTTTATACAAAACCCTTAATAGGATTCGTTGTGAAGAAGATGATGTTCTTTTCCCTTGAGCAGTCCATTGTAAAGCTCTACAACTAATGGATTCTCATCGGATTTCTTGATGATCGTAGTATTATCTGCATTGTACAGACCTTTTGCCCTCAGGGATTTGGTTCTGTCACCTGCTCTGGTAGGCTGTCCGCCACCCATGATGCAGCCCCTGCGGCAGGCCATTACTTCGATGAGATGATATTCTTTCTCACCGTTCTTTACCTGCTCCATAACCTTTCTGGCATTTGCCAGGCCACTGGTAACACAGATCTTAAGATCCATACCCTCATAAGGTACAGTAAATTCCTTGATACCTTCCTCTCCTCGTACACCGCATTCTGCGATCTCACGCATGGTTTCCTTGCTGTGGTCCGGGGTAAGACGGCGAAGCACTGCCTCTGTCACACCTCCGGTCACACCAAAAATTACACCGCCGCCTGAGCCAAAGCCAAATGGCATATCGCAGGCTTCCGGTTCCAGAGATGCAAAATCAATGCCAAAGTTATCGATCATACGGAGAAGCTCTGTGGTAGTGATCACAATATCTGTATCCTTCTCTCCGTCTGTATAACTATTGGGACGTTCTGCCTCTGCCTTCTTTGCTGTACAAGGCATAACGGAGATCATAACTGTTTTCCTGCCGGCTGCATGCTCCGGATCACGGAAATATTCCTTGATCACTGCTGAAAGCATTCCCTGAGGGGAACGGCAGGTTGAAATATTTGGAATATATTCTTTGTACTGATCTGTAATAAATTTCACCCATGCAGGACAACAGGAAGTAAGAAGCGGAAGCTTCTCGCCCTTTTTGATCCTGTCAAGGAATTCTGCGCTCTCCTCCATAATCGTAAGGTCAGCACTGAAGGAAGTATCATATACCTCATCAAAGCCCATTCTGTGAAGAGCATTTACGATCTTGCCCATTACGCTCTTACCCTTGGTAAGACCATAATGATCTCCCACTGCCACACGGACTGCCGGAGCGACCTGGGCAACTACGCGTACCTCCGGATCTGCCAAAGCTTCCCAAGCTTCATCCATATGAGTTTTAATGGAAATAGCACCTGTAGGACAGAATACACGGCATTGTCCGCAGTTTACACACTCTGTTTCTGAAATCTTTTTATTAAATGCAGGCATTACCATGGCCTCAGTTCCTCTGAATGCAAATCCAAGGGCACCAATACCCTGGATTTCCTCACAGGCACGGACACAGTTGCCACAGAGAATACATTTATTAGGATCTCTCACCAGGGATGGCGAGCTGGTATCCAGTTCCCTGATCTCTCTGGTATTCTCAAATCTGATTTCCCGGACACCCAGACGGTGTGCCAGTTCCTGGAGAATACATTCCCCACTCTTTACGCAGGTTGTACAGTCACGGCAATGTGCTGCCAGAAGAAGCTCAACGATCAGTTTTCTGTATTTCTTGATCTTACCGGAATTGGTATAGATCACCATTCCGTCTCTTGGTTCCTCAGAACAGGAGGCAAAGGTTCTGCCCCTGTCATCCTCTACCGTACACAGACGACAGGCTCCAAAGGTGGATAGCTCTGAGTGGTAGCACAGTGTCGGAATATTGATTCCTGCCTTGCGGATGACAGACAGGACATTTTTTTCATCGGTAAATTCTACCTTTCTACCGTCAATTATCATATGGCCCATAGTATATCCTCCCTTCTATGCTTCCACGTATACCGCATCAAAATTACAGTTGTCTTTACATGCACCGCACTTGATACAGACATCGTTATTGATGTGGTATGGATGTTTGATCTTACCTGAAATAGCACCTGCCGGACAGTTTTTCGCGCATTTGCCGCAGCCGATACAGAATTCAGGGTTAATATGGAACTGACGAAGTGCTGTACATACTTTTGCGCGGCATTTCTTGTCGCGGATATGTTCCTCATATTCATCACGGAAGCGTTTGAGAGTACTGATTACAGGAAGAGGCGCACTCTTGCCAAGTCCGCACAGAGCCATGTTCTGAACCATGTTTGCAAGTTCTTCCAGTTCATCCAGATCGGACATTTCGCCCTTTCCGGCTACAATTCTCTCCAGGATCTCCAGCATACGCTTGGTACCCTCACGACACGGAACACATTTACCACAGCTCTCACGCTGAGTAAAGTTCATGAAGAATCTGGCAACTTCTACCATACAGGTATTCTCGTCCATAACTACCAGACCGCCGGATCCCATGATCGCGTCTAATTTCTTAACAGAATCAAAGTCAAGAGGTGCATCTAACTGGTCAAGGATCAGACATCCGCCGGACGGACCACCGATCTGAACACCCTTAAATGCTGCACCACTCTTTAAGCCGCCGCCAATATCATAGATAATGTGGCGGAGTGTGGTTCCCATAGGAACTTCGATCAGACCTGTATTCTCGATAGAACCGGTCAGTGAGAAGGTCTTTGTTCCCGGGCTTCCCTCTGTACCGATGGTGCGGAACCAGTCAGCTCCTTCAAGAATGATTTTCGGTACATTGGCATAAGTTTCTACGTTATTAAGAACTGTAGGTTTACCCCATAGACCTTTCTCTACAGTACGAGGTGGTTTTACACGAGGCATACCTCTGTTTCCTTCAATAGATGCGGTAAGAGCAGAACCTTCACCACATACGAAAGCACCGGCACCTCTGTTGATATGTAAATGGAAGTTTACGCCGGAATTTAAAATATTATCACCTAACAGGCCGTATTTTTCCGCCTGTTCAATCGCCATTTTCAGTCTCTTTACAGAAAGAGGATATTCAGCACGAACATAAATATAACCGTCTTCTGCGCCTACTGCGTAAGCTGCGATGGTCATACCTTCAATCATCTTATATGGATCGCCTTCCATTACGGAGCCATCCATAAATGCACCAGGATCACCTTCATCACCGTTACATACTACATAACGGGTTTTTTCAGCCTGACGTGCAACCTGTGACCATTTCTTACCTGCCGGGAAGCCTGCACCGCCACGGCCACGAAGACCGGATTTCGTCACTTCGTCAATGACTTCCTGAGAAGTCATTCCTCCCAGTACTTTTGCAAGGGCCTGATAGCCGCCCACTGCGATATATTCATCAATGGATTCTGCATCGATCTTACCACAGTTTTCCAGAACGATACGTGTCTGCTGATTCAGGAACGGAATGTCATCCGGATGTGGACAGACAGTGTCATGATCCTTGTAAAACAGTCTCTCTACCGGTTTACCTTCCAGAATAGTTTTCTCTACGATTTCTTTGCAGTCTTCCGGCTGTACATGTACATACTGATAATCGTACGGTTCGATTCTCATCAGAGGTCCAAGTTCGCATAAGCCCTGGCATCCTGTTTTGACTACGCCTACATGAGGCACGTCTTTCTGCATCTCAACGGTTACACCGTCAATTCTCTCACAGAGTGTTGCCATCTCATCATAAATCTTCTGGGCACCGGATGCGATACATCCTGTCCCTGAACAGACAAGAACGCGACAGGTGTAGGATTTGATCTGTTCATTTACCTCTGCCTGTTTGTTTAACAGGTCGTCCCTGCTCTTAATACTCATACGCACTCACCTCTCAATTCGTTCAAAAGTTCAACTGCTTTCTCAGGTGTCATTTTAGGATGTACTTCATCATTTACAGTCAGTGTCGGTGCAAGTCCGCATGCACCAAGACAAGATACGGTCTCTACTGTAAAAAGCATATCATCTGTGGTATGTTTCTTATGACTTAATCCCAGTTCTTTCATTAACGCCTCTTTTACAGGCATGGATTTTCTTACATGGCAGGCTGTACCATCACAGACTTTAATGACATATTTTCCTTTCGGCTCAAAGGAAAAGTTCTCATAGAATGTGGCTACGCTGTAGGCTTTCGCCTCTTTTACTCCGATTTCTTTTGCCACATAAGTGAGCAGTTCACCCGGCAGATAGCGGTATTCAGCCTGAATATCCTGCATGATCGGGATCAGTGATGCCGCTTTTCGTCCGTAGTGTTCGATAATCTCATCCGTTTTTTTGTAATAAGACTGGTCTAACATTCGATTCCCTCCTTAAAATTAGTTTTTTACCTCTCCGCATTTTTGCTTTAGTCACTTTTTACATATGTGCTGTCTGTATTATACATTATACATGCATTTTTCACAACACCATATTTGCATTTTTCTGAATTTATTTGATGTTTTTCACATATAATTCATTTTTGCATTGAATTACATGTAAAAAATGCGCAATTCCTTTAACAAGTGTGTTAAATAAAAAACATGACATTTTCTTCCTTTTTTGATATATTTTTATCGTTAAAAGAGCGCGGAAATAAATTTATAGGAGATAACAAAAGAATATGAGAACTCTTGATACCCCAGTAAAACAGATTCGCCGAAAGATCTTCACCGAAGTGGCAAAACTTGGTTTTGAATCTACTGATGATACTCTGATCCATGATATTGAATCTATCCCGTATAATATCGTACAGGAACGGGCCCAGTACCGTGAGAGTATCTACCGTGAACGTGCAGTTGCCAGTGAGCGTGTAAGACTGGCCATGGGTCTTTCTCTTCGTCCAGAGAATAAAGCAGTTCATCTGACTGATGGAGTGGAAGCTTCCAATATTGATGAGAAATATTATGAACCGCCGCTTATGCAGGTTATCCCATCTGCCTGTTCTGCCTGTCCTCCTAATATGTATGAGGTAAGCAATATGTGCAGAGGATGTGTGGCTCATCCATGTATGCAGGCTTGTCCAAAGGGTGCAATCTCTATGGTAAACGGCAAATCTCATATTGATCAGACAAAATGCGTGAAATGCGGAAAATGCAAATCTGTCTGTCCATATGATGCTATTTCTCATAAAGAACGTCCGTGTGAACGAGCTTGTGGTGTAAAGGCAATTGGAAGTGATGAACTTGGCCGTGCACAGATTGATAATAAGAAATGTGTTTCCTGCGGTATGTGCATGGTAAGCTGTCCGTTTGGAGCTATTTCTGACAAGTCCCAGATTTTCCAGCTGGCTCATGCACTTCGTGAAGGAACTGAGATCATTGCAGAGATCGCACCTGCCTATATCAGCCAGTTTGGAGATGCGGTAACTCCGGGCAAATTCCATGCAGCACTGTCAGCACTTGGATTTACCAAAGTATATGAGGTTGCACTTGGTGCTGATATCGGTGCCATCAGCGAAGCTCATCATTATGCAAAGGAGGTTGCTACAGGTAATCTTCCATTTCTTCTCACTTCCTGCTGTCCTTCCTGGTCCATGCTTGCAAAGAAGCAGTTCCCGACCATGATCGATAATATCTCCCAGGAGCTGACTCCTATGGTCGCTACTGCAAGAAGTATTAAGAAAGAACATCCGAATGCACATGTTGTATTTATCGGACCATGTGCAGCCAAGAAACTGGAAGCTATGCGTAATTCTGTACGAAGTGATGTTGATTTTGTCATCACTTTTGAGGAATTATGGGGACTGTTTGATGCGAAAGGAATTGATCCGGCTGCTATGGAACCGTCATCCAGTCTGCATGATGCTACTGCTGCAGGCCGTGGATATGCAGTTGCAGGCGGTGTTGCTGGTGCAATCGAAGCATGCTTAAAGGAATATTATCCGGATATACCGGTACATATCGAACATGCGGAGAGTCTGGCAGAATGTAAGAAGATGCTGACTCTGGCAAAGGTTGGTAAGTTAAACGGATGTATGATAGAAGGTATGGCATGTCCTGGTGGATGTATGGGAGGTGCCGGAACCAATGCACCGTATGCAAAAGCTGCCAAAGCATTGAAAGGTTATCTGGCTTCTTCTACAGAGAAACTTCCGTCCAAAGAACTGGAAGAGATTGAATTAAACTAATATGAAACATAAGAAAGCTGTCCGTAAACTGATATTTTTTACGGGCAGCTTTCTTATTTATCATTTTATTTTTTGTAATATTAATCAGGAATGATGTGGCTCTTTATGTCCATGTTCCTCATGAAAATGTTTATACTTTTCTACGAACATCAACAGAAAACTGATTGTAAGGAATCCACAGGAAACCCAGATCATCCGGATTCCGAAGTGAATGGATAAGTTTCCGCCAATACCTGCACCTACTGCAAACATGAAGATGATTCCAAAGTAGTACATTGCCTGTTCCAGTTGTTTTGGCTTTTTCTCACGGAAATATCCGGATAAAGCTGCAGTACCGCTGCGCAGGTTTCCGATACACATGGTGCTTGCATAGGAATAGCCGTTTACCTTGCGGAAAGACTGTACCTGCATTGCACAGGCAAAGGATGCCATGGCATTTGCCAGCATATTGTATTCTGTTGGTATAAATCCTACTGAAAACAGGATCAGGATCTCTGCCAGCAGGATGCTCTGCCTCCAGTGCAGTTTTCTTGCATATTTGAAATTCGCCTGAACTTTTTCTGCTACCCATACACCAAATGCAAAAAAGACGATTGGAAAGAAATAACTCAGTCCTGCCATCAGCTCTCCTGCCATGAAATGCTGGCTCATAAGAACGACGTTTCCTGTCTGTGCATTACAGAATACTTCGTTTCTTGCATTATAGGTGTAGGCATCCTGAAACCCTCCCGACAGTGCCAGGAATGCACTGTTTAAAAAGGCTTCTGACATTTGTATCTCGTGTTGATTATGATCTTTCATGATTTTCCCCGTTTAAGTTTATTTGCTGTTATCATCTGTATAGATAGCTGCATTTATTCTTTTACCGTTTATTTATGTTATACGTTTATAGGTCAAATGTAAAAGATATAATTCATATTATCGCTTATATGATTTTTATATATTGGATACAATATATATAATCCAATATTCACCGGAACAGATAAAACACAGATGCTCTCTGATCCGGTTTATTTTCGTTATATAAAGGAACTTCCATACACTGTATATCGCTACAGCATATGGAAGTTATTTTTTTATGTATCTGCAGAATTATTTATCTCCGTGTTCTTTGAGATATTCTGCTTTTCCTTCTTCATAAAGGTTGTTGCCTTCACAGTCGATGATGACTACAAGCGGCATATCCTCTACATATAATTTACGAAGTGCTTCTGCTCCCAGATCTTCGTATGCGATGAGTTCAGCTTTCTTGATACATTTTGCAAGAAGTGCGCCTGCACCGCCGATTGCTCCGAAGTATACACCGTCATATTTCTTCATGGCTTCTACTACTTCCGGAAGACGGGCACCTTTACCGATCATTCCTCTTGCTCCAACTGACATCATCGTCGGTGCATAAGCATCCATACGTCCGCTGGTTGTAGGGCCTGCGGAACCGATAACTTTGCCTGGTTTTGCAGGAGTAGGTCCTACATAGTAAATGGTTGCATCTGTTGGATCAAACGGAATTTTCTCACCTTTTGCAAGGGCTTCGCACATTCTCTTATGTCCTGCATCACGGGATGTATAGATTGTACCTGTTAATAATACCTGATCACCTGCATGGAGAGTTCTTGCCAGCTCTCTGGTAAGTGGAAGGGTAATTTTCTTTCTTTCCATCTTAGATCACCTCCGATTTATGACGGGTTACATGACAGTTGATATTGACTGCACATGGCATACCTGCAATATGAGTCGGCATTGTTTCGATATTCAGGCCGATGGCTGTTGTCTTTCCGCCAAATCCCTGAGGTCCGATTCCAAGTTTGTTTACTTTCTCAAGCATTTCTTTCTCAAGGTCTGCATAAAATGGATCCGGATTCTGGGAATCCAGTGGTCTCATCAATGCTTTCTTTGCAAGAAGCGCACATTTATCAAATGTACCGCCGATACCAACACCAACTACCATTGGAGGGCATGGGTTAGGACCTGCTGTCTCTACTACTTCAAGGATAAAGTCCTTGATTCCCTGCAATCCTGCGGATGGTTTGAACATACGGATCTGACTCATGTTCTCACTTCCGAAACCTTTCGGTCCTACTGTGATCTTAACTTTATCGCCAGGAACGATTTCTGTGTAAATCATAGCCGGTGTATTGTCCCCTGTATTTCCACGGCGTACCGGGTCTTTTACTACAGATTTTCTTAAATATCCTTTGTCGTATCCGCGGCGTACACCTTCATTGATCGCATCGGTGAGATCTCCGCCAACAAAATGTACATCCTGTCCTATTTCAAGGAATACACATGCCATTCCTGTATCCTGGCAGATCGGCACGTTCTCGTTATCTGCAATATCAAAATTCTCAATAATATTGTCAAGGATACCCTTGGCAATCTCTCCGTCTTCGCATGCGCGGCATGTTTTGATGGCGCATTTTACATCTTCCGGAAGATGTTCATTTGCTTCGATACAGAGTTTTTCGATGACATCTGTAAGTCTGCTTACTTCTACTTCACGCATTCTGGTAAGCTCCCTTCTCTATTTCCGGATATGTCATTAAGCAATGACACATCCTCTTTTTCATTATATCAAAGGTTTCCGGTAACGGCAATTCCCCGGCACCGATACCGGAACATTTTTATCGTATATTGGTTACAGTAACTTTTATATTCTGATTGTCTGACCTTTTATCAGCGCTGCTCGTGACGGGCATACTTCGGAAGCAGTAACGGAGATACTTTATCAGTATGTAAACCTGCTTTCTCCAGTTCGTCTGCATACTTGTAGATATGATCGAGGTTCATTTCGCCAAGTTCTACATTTTTGCATTTTGCAGCGGCTTTTTTACCGGCATTTCTTCCGAATACGATAACGTCCAGAAGAGAGTTACCCATCAGTCGGTTTCTTCCGTGGATTCCGCCTGCTGCTTCTCCTGCAACTAAGAGGTTCGGGATTTCTTTTGTGAATCCGTCTCCGTCAATCTCAAGACCACCGTTCTGGTAGTGAAGTGTCGGATAAATAACGATCGGAACTTTTCTCATGTCAATGCCGTAGTTCATGTACATACGGAACATAGCCGGGATTCTCTTTTCGATGGTTCCTTCGCCGCCGAGGATCTCGATCATCGGAGTATCAAGCCATACACCTTTGAGTCCGCCAGGAACTTCTACACCGCGGCCTTCTTCGCATTCACGGATAACACCGGAAGCATTTACGTCACGGGTTTCAAGCGGGTGGATGTAAGCTTCACCGTTTGCATTGACAAGCTGTGCGCCAACGGAACGAACTTTCTCTGTTACCAGAGCGCCCATGATCTGAGACGGATAGATTGCTCCTGTTGGATGATACTGGATAGAATCCTGATAAAGAAGGGAAGCACCGGCTCTGTATCCAAGTACAAGTCCGTCTGCAGTTGCGCCGTAATGGTTGGATGTCGGGAATCCCTGATAATGCATTCTTCCTGCACCGCCTGTTGCAATTACAACAGTTTTTGCTCTTGCAACGGAATAGTCTCCTGTTTCCATGTTGAGAAGAACTGCACCTGCAACCTGTCCTTTTTCATCTTTGAGAAGTTCAACGGCTGAAGTAAATTCAACGACCGGAATACCAAGATTCAGAACTTCGTCTCTGATGGTACGCATGATCTCTGATCCGGAATAGTCTTTTGCAGCATGCATTCTTTTTCTGGAAGTACCGCCGCCGTGTGTTGTGACCATGGTTCCGTCTTCTGCTTTATCAAATTCAACGCCAAGGTCGTTGAGCCATTTGATCGCATCCGGAGCTTCCATTACCAGTCTCTTTACCAGTTCCGGTTTTGCTGCGAAGTGTCCGCCGCCGAAACAGTCCAGATAGTGCTGTACAGGAGAATCGTTCTCTTTGTCTGCTGCCTGGATACCGCCCTCTGCCATCATGGTGTTGGCATCACCGATACGAAGCTTTGTAACGATCATAACATCTGCACCTGCGTTGTGGGCTTCAATGGCACAGGAAGAACCTGCACCGCCACCGCCGATTACAAGTACGTCTACGTCATAATCAATTTTTGTAAGGTCAATCTTTTCGTTGATCAGACGGCTGGTTGAATGCAACATTTCTGCCAGTTCCAGAGGAGCTTTCTGTCCTTTGTTTGGTCCGACTTTGATCTCTGCAAATGCGTCTGGATTATAATCCGGATGGAATTTCTGAAGAAGAGCGTCTTTTTCATCTGCTGTCAGACGTCTTGGCTCTGTTGCCATACGCTCTGCTCTTGTAGCCTCTACCTTTTTGATGGATTCCATCATATTTTCTGGATATGGTGCATACATATTCTTACGCCCTCCTTATTTCTCAATTTCTCTGTTGTTATAAAGTTCCTGCATCTCTGTAATAGGTTTCTGCATGATCTGCTCGATCAGGTCATCAAATTTACCTTCATGGATTTCTTCTACACGTTTCTCAAGGTGTTCGCTCTTAGGTGCGATATATTTACCTGTGAGACGTCTTGCCAGAAGACCTACCATTGGATGAGAAATGCCGGCCGGGCATCTTACGGAACAGCATCCGCAGCTTACGCAGTCAAAGGATTCTTCTGCACATTTCTCCAGTTCGCCTCTCTGTGCATATGCAATGTACTGCATTACATTTAAGTCCTGAGTACATGCTTTTGTACAGGCATTACATCCGATACAGCTGTAGATTTCCGGATAAAGTTCCATCATTACCTGCTGGTTTGGCTGAAGTTCTTCTATATTATAGGTTCTCTTGTCTGTAGGGAAGAATGGGATGCTTGCTACATACATTCCTTCTTCTACCTTTGTCTGACAGGCAAGACAGGTTTTCAGTTCGTTCTGACCTTTGATTCTGTAGATGGTTGCACAGGCTCCGCAGAATCCGTGTCTGCATCCGCAGCCTCTCTTCAATGTATAACCGGCATATTCCATGGCAGTCATAATTGTAAGTTCTGCAGGTACACTGTATTTCTTACCGAAAAAATATACGTTTACCTTATTTTCCATGTTGAAGGTCCTTTCTTTATTGTTCATTGTCTGTATGCTTTTTTTATATGAGATTGGAAGGGGACGCCAGGGGAATTGGGTCTCGCCCACGGCCCCGTCGTAACGCGCTGCCGAACTAATCGCCAACTACGACTAAGCCGCTCGGGAGAGCCCTCGCGCCTAAGTCTGCGTAGGCGCTGGATTTCGTCATCGCTAAAACCACTCCTTAAAAGGGCACTTAGGTCGAGACCCAATTCCCCTGGCTGTGCGCTGGCCAAATGATGCCGTATACAGTCAAGCTCTCCTGCCATTAACGATAATGCCCACTCCATATATAGAGTGGAAAATCAGGAGGGCCTCACCGAACCGTTGCTCCTTTGCCTGCGTGGAATATAAATTTCCGGAATGCGTCCCCTTCACCAACCAATCAGTATTCTGCCGGCAGTTCGTCGATTTCGTCGCAGCGGAATACCGGGCCGTCTTTGCAGACGTATTTGGATCCGATATTGCAGCGGCCGCATTTACCTACGCCACATTTCATACGAAGCTCCAGAGTTGTATAAACCTGTTCTCTGGAGAAGCCCAGTTCTTCCAGTCCTGCAAGAACGAACTTGATCATGATGGGCGGTCCGCATACAAGCGCTGTTTTGTTTGTATCGAATCCGATCTCTTTTAAATAGGAAGGAACGAATCCAACATGTCCGTCCCAGCCTTCCTGTTCGCGGTCAATTGTCAGATAAACATTAACTCCCTCTGCTTTCATCCAGACTTCCTGGATTTCCTTTAGCTGTACCAGGTCATCTGCAGAACGGGAACCATAGAGGATATCTACTGTTCCATAGTCAGCACGATTGTCCAGTACATAGTTGATAACAGAACGAAGTGGTGCAAGTCCGATACCACCTGCGATAAACAGAAGGTTTTTGCCCTTTAATTTATCTTCTACAGGAAAATGGTTTCCGTACGGTCCGCGGACTGTAATCTCATCTCCAACCTGAAGGCTGTGAAGATAATCAGTCAGGGAACCACACTTTTTGATACTGAATTCCTGATATTCTTTATTTGTAGGTGAAGAAGTAATGGAAAACATACCTTCACTGACGCCTGGTGCGCAGACCATTGCACACTGACCAGGCATATGTTCAAAAAGCTTTCCTCCTTCAGGAGCATTTACACGGAAGGTCTTAACGTCCGGTGTCTCCTGGCGGATATCTGTGATCACACCAACCTTTGGGATCAGTGTGTCTAATGTATAGTTTTTATGGCAGGTACATTCGCTCATTATTTTTCACCTCCCTGATTTTCAAAAGCTTTAATGACTTTTACGATATTTAAGGATGACGGGCATTTCTCAACGCAACGGCCACATCCTACACAGGAGAACATTCCGTTATTGTTTACCGGATAGTAAACAAGCTTATGCATAAATCTCTGACGGAAACGCTGCATCTGGCTGTTACGGTTATTTCCGTGTGCCATCATGGTAAAGTCAGAGTACATACAGGAATCCCAGCAGCGGTAACGCTGTACCCCATGTCCTGTATCATAGTCTTTGATATCATAGCACTGGCAGGTAGGACACACGAATGTACAGGTACCACATGCCAGACATGGTTTGTAAAGTTCTTCCCATACAGGAGAGTTAAAACGGTCCATGTAATCTTCCTGTCCCCATCCTTCCAGAGAAAGATTGGAATAAGGAAGTTTTTCTACGATGGCGCGGATCGCAGTTTTCTCTTCTTCTACCTTTGCTTCATCCGCATCGTTAAGAAGTTCTGCAACTGCCTTTGTAAGAGCTTCGCCCTTCTCTGTAAGAGGTTTCCAGTAAAGCTCGCCTTCGATCATCCATGCTGCAACATCTGCAACAGGATCTGCACAGTCAATGCCAAATACTTTACAGAAACAGCTCTCTTCCGGTTCATGACATGCAAGTGCAACGATGGTTCCATGCTCTCTTCTTGCTGCATAGAAGGTATCTACCGGATCACTTAAAAATACGTTATCCAGAACTTTTACACCCTGTACATCGCAGGCTTTCATACCGAATACAACAAAGTTTTTCTCCTGTAATGCCTGTGGTTCGATGGTAATGTTCTTTCCTTCTTTTTCGCAGGTATAAAGGTTTTCACTCTGTGGAAAGAAAGCATCTTTTGGTGACTTTACGGTTTTTAAAGTGTCAAGACAGACTTCTGCGTCCTGGCTCCATGCTCTGAAGTTTACCTGATCACTGACTTTGACAGGTAAATATAAATCCTGATCTGCGGCAATTTTCCGGAATAATGCCTGCAGATTTTCTGCTGCTATCTTATACATACATTATCCCCTTTCTGCCACGATACTCGGCTCAACATCTTCAAATGTAAAGTTTGTAAGAGGTCCCTTGGAGGTTGAATCCTCTCCTGCCTGATATTCACCATAGAATGTATCAATATCTTTGATAAATTTACGGTTAAACAGGTGAAGCGGAATTCCCTGAGGACATACTCTGCTGCATTCACCGCAGTCTGTACATCTTCCTGCCACATGGAATGCACGGATGATGTGGAACATCTTTTCTTCAAAGGAATCCACATTTGCTTTCTGTGCACTGTCAAACTTGTTGCTGTCAAATACACATTTACGGCAGCTGCATGCAGGACAGACATTACGGCAGGCATTACAGCGGATACATTTGCTTAATTCATTCTGGAAGAAAGCAAACTTCTCTTCAGGGCTCATTGCCTCAATCTTCTCTACTTCTGCAAAGCGGTCTGCATCTTTTGTCTCTTTGGACTCTCCGATCAGTTCATCATAGATCTTATGTTCTTTCCCTTTACATACATGACATCTTTCAAGCATTGCATCCTTATATGCACAGGTTTTCTCACCATAAATTGTCTGAATGGTCAGTGTTTCTGCTTCATCTGTGATCTCTGCACCGGAAATGCTCTCAATACCTTTGATCCCCTGTTTGCGGATCTTTTCGATATCCAGTTTTCCTTTACATCCAACACCAATGATATAAGCTTTTTCGCGGTCTACACGATGCTCTTTGATCAGCTGGTTAAAGCTGTAGGTATCGCATGGTTTTAAACAAACCAGTGTCTTGCCTTCCAGTTTGGAAGCTTCGATCATATATTTGCTAAGGTTTGCACCACAAAATCCATTATATACAAAATCTTTCAGAGATTCTTCTGTTTCAAAGTAAGCCGGTTCCGGATTATAAGGCAGATCTCCGGCTTTCCATCCCAGAACTCTTGCAACTGTGCCGTCAGCAAGAAGTTCTTTTGCACGATTTATCAGCTCCTGCATCTTAAATCCTCCAATCTTACGTTCTTACCAAGTGAATGGATCTTCTCTACAAACTCATTCATAGTCTGGGAGAATTTCACACCTTCAGCAGCGGAAACCCATTCTACTCGTGTTCTTCCGTTTTCCACACCGATGTAGTCCAGCATGGAGAAAAGAAGTGTCATACGTCTTCTTGCATAGTAGTTACCTGTGCTGTAATGACAGTCTCCAGGATGACATCCACACATGATCACACCGTCAGCACCTTTCTCAAAAGCGCGGAGGATGAACATTGGATTGACACGGCAGGAACATGGAACACGGATGATCTTTACATCAGCCGGATAGGAAAGACGGCTGCTTCCTGCAAGGTCTGCACCTGCATAACTGCACCAGTTACAGCAGAATGCCACAATCTTAGGTCTGAATTCTTCGTTTGTTTCTATCGACATATTGCATCTACCTCCGCGATAATCTGTCTGTTGGAAAAGCCCTGCAGATCCATAGCACCGGACGGGCAGGCTACTGTACATGCACCACAGCCCTGGCAAAGTGCTGTATTTACAACGGCTACTCTTCTTGTTTCACGGATACCGTGGTCATTTACTTCTTTATCCTCATAGGAAATTGCTCCATACGGGCAGACATTTGCACATGTAGAACATCCGTTACATAACAGTTCATCGGATTTTGCTGTACATGGGTTAGTTGTCAGTTTATCTTTTGCAAGAAGACCAATTGCCTTAACTGCTGCAGCACCGGCCTGTGCAACTGTCTCCGGAATATCCTTCGGTCCCTGGCATACACCGGAAAGGAAGATACCTGCTGTAGGAGATTCTACAGGACGAAGCTTTGCATGGGCTTCTGTGAGGAAGTTATTTGTGTCAATACTTGCTGTAAGCATGGTAGCGATCTTACGCACATCCGGATTTGGTTCAATGGCTGTTGCAAGAACGACCATATCTGCTTTCTTAAGGATCTGTTTATTATCAATCAGGTCAGATCCCTGTACAAGAAGGCTTCCGTCCGGCTGAGGAATAACTTTTCCTACCTGTCCTTTGATGTAGTTTACACCGTACTGCTCTACAGCTCTTCTGTAAAACTCATCAAAGTTCTTACCCGGTGTACGCACATCAATATAGAAGACTGTTACATTTGTATCCGGATATTTATCACGGATCAGCATTGCATGTTTTGCTGTGTACATACAGCAGATCTTGGAGCAGTATGGCTTTCCTCTGTCATCGGAACATCTGCTTCCCACACACTGGATAAATACCAGCTCTTTCGGAGCCTTTCCGTCGGAAAGACGCTCTAAGTGTCCCTTTGTAGGACCTGCTGCATTCATAATACGTTCCAGTTCCAGAGATGTGATCACATCTTTGCTCTGGCTGTATGCATATTCATCGTATTTGTCAAGCTTGATGGTATCGAAACCTGTAGCAACTACGATGGCACCATATTTCTGTGTTACGATCTCATCCTGCTGATCGTATTCAATGGCTCCTGCCTGACACACTTTAGAGCAGACACCACATTTTCCGGTTTTAAATTTGATACAGTTCTCACGGTCAATAACCGGAACATTTGGGATGGCCTGTGCAAACGGAGTGTAAATAGCAGTTCTGTTGTTTAATCCTCTGTTAAATTCATTAGGGATCTTCTTTGACGGACATTTTTCCTGACAGACACCGCAGCCTGTACATTTGTCCATATTTACACTTCTTGCTTTCTTTCTGATATCAACGGTAAAATCACCTACGAAACCGCTGACATGTTCTACTTCACTGTATGTATAGATATTGATCTTCTCATGAGCTGCTGCCTCAACCATCTTAGGAGTGAGGATACATGCAGAACAGTCAAGTGTAGGAAATGTTTTATCAAGCTGTGACATTCTTCCGCCGATACTTGGAGTTTTCTCTACAATATCTACTTCATATCCTGCATCTGCGATATCCAGGGCTGTCTGGATTCCGGCAATACCGCCGCCGATGATCAGGGCTCTCTTTGTAACACGGCTCTCTCCCGGCTGAAGAGGAGCATTTAAATTCACTTTTGCGATTGCTGCTCTGGCAAGGATTACGGCTTTCTTTGTAGCCTCTTCCATATCCTTGTGGATCCAGGAGCAGTGCTCACGGATATTTGCGATCTCCACCATGTATGGGTTCAGTCCGGCTCTTTCGGCTGCTTTTCTGAATGTTGCCTCATGCATACGGGGAGAACAGGAACAGACAACAACGCCTGTCAGTTTTTTCTCTCTGATGGCTTCCTGAATCTTGGCCTGACCTGCTTCTGAACACATATACTGGTAGTCTTCTGCATGAACCACCCCCGGCTCTTTGGCAGCTAATTCAACAACTTTTTTTACATCTACCGTAGCGGCGATATTACTTCCGCAATGACAGACAAATACACCAATTCTCTGCACGTTTCCTACCTCCTGTATCTTCTGAATGCACTTACCAGAAGCTGCTGTGGCAGTTCCGGATCAAGAAGTTCCGGGATCTCATCTGCTTTCAGATAATCGCCGCCTTTTTCGCGGACAACTAACTGTCTTGCTGCATCGATGAGCTTTCCAGGTTTTACATCCCTCGGACAACGCTCTACGCAGGCAAAGCAGGAAAGACATTTCCAGAGAGATTTTGAATTGGCAAGTGCTTCAATATCTTCATTTACAACATAGGATACAAACTGATGTGGTTTGATATCCATTTCATTGAAGGATGGACAGGTAGCAGAACATTTTCCACATTTCATACATTTCAGCGGATTTGTTCCTGAGATTTCTTTGATCTTCTCTGCTGCTGAATGTTCGTTTCTCATTTTGCTACCTCCTCTTTTACTCCGAGGGCTTCTGCAAGGAGCTCTGTGAAATAATATACAGGCAGTTCGCTGGAAGCGTTTTTATTTAAATTATATTTACACAATGGACAGGCTGTGATCAGCATATCTGCGCCAAAGCCTTTGGCACTGTCTTCGATTTTCTGACACATGTTCTGGGACATTTCTTTTTCTTTGAGAGAAATGTAACCGCCGCAGCATTCATTTCTGTATGGATAGATCACCGGTTCTGCACCAAGTGCACGAATAAAATCTTCCATAATGGTTGGATTCTCCGGATCATCGAAAGCCATAATCTTGCCCGGACGTAATAAGAGGCATCCGTAATAGGCTCCGATTTTCTTTCCTGTAAGCGGGTTTACCACTTTCTCTTTCAGCTTGTCGAAACCGACTTTGTCGCGAAGTACTTCCAGATAATGGAGCACTGTTGTCTCGCCTGCATAAGGCTCATCAAGCTGCATGTAATTATTTGCTCTGGTGCGGATATCTTCCACATTTTTCATATCATCATTGACACGTTTGATCACGTGATGACAGGCAGAGCAGATTGTTACCAGATCCTGGCCCTTTTCTTTGGCCTGATTAAGAGCACGTACGGAAGAAAGCTTCGTAGCGATTTCGTCAGTTCCCAGAGGATAAACACCTCCACAGCACTGCCAGTCTTCGATTTCTTCCAGTTCAAACCCAAGTGCTCTGGCGCTGGCTCTGGCATATTCGTCCAGATCTTTCGCCTTGTTTCTCAGGGTACAACCCGGATAATAACTGTACTTCATACTTAACATTATCCTTTCTTAGTTGTTTAGGTAAATAGTGATAATCATATGATCCTTTGTCTTTTTTTTAACGATATATAGACAAAAATATAAATCAAGTCTAATACAATTACTTTTTATATCTTTGTTGAGACATAGAAAATAAAAGAGTTTGCACACCCTTCCTCCGCATTAAAGGAGTGTATCAGCTCGATTTCCGAAAATATCATATCATATTGATAACAATTTAACAAGTATTTTTTTCTGATTTTTCTCTTTTTTGTTATTTTACAAACAATCTTTTAATTGGTTCTGACGAAATATAAATCCAAAGGAAGCAGGATTTCCCACTTCCTTTTGGGATTTTATTTTTAAAGGTCAAGCTGAGCAATAATCTCTTTCAGTGCGTCTGCACTCTTCTGCAGCTGTTCAATCTCTGCTTTGTTCATTCTCATAGGAATTTTACCCTGCACGCCATTTGGTCCTACCAAAGTCAGGGTACTGAGGCAGACATCTTCGATTCCATATTCTCCATGCATCATAGTGGATACTGTGGAGATAGATTCTGAGGAAGATACAAGAAGGCTGCAGAGCTTACATACAGAAGAAGATACCGCATAGAAGGTTGCACCTTTCTTGGAAATAATCTGTCCGCCGGATTTCTGTACATATTGAAGCATAGCCTCTTTGTCCACAGGTTCAATGTCTTTGCCCAGTTTTTTCTCAATTTCATAGTATTCATCTACACTTACGCCTGAAATATAGGCACCGGACCATGGGATAAAGGAAGTATCTCCATGTTCCCCGAATACATAGGCATGAATGTTACTCTGCGCAATCTGGAAATGCTCGGAAAGTCCGCAGCGCAGACGTGCTGAGTCGAGAATGGTACCGGAACCAAGGATCTGGTTTTCCGGAAGTCCTGAAATCTTTGTAAACACATAAGTCATAATATCAACAGGATTACTTACAATAAGATAAAGAGCATCCGGTGCTGCCTTTACAATCTCCGGTGTGATGGATTTAAGGATGTTTACATTTGTCTGTGTAAGCTCAAGCCTTGTCTGTCCAGGCTTACGCGCAATACCGGAGGTGATGATCACAATATCGGAATCCTTTGCATCTTCATAATCACCGGCAATAATGGAGATTGGATCTCTGAAGCAGGTTCCCTGAATGATATCAAGAACTTCGCCCTCTGCCTTCTGTTTGTTGATATCGATCAGAACAATCTCAGACGCGATATCCTGGCTTGATAAAGTGTACGCAATTGTAGACCCGACGCTGCCGGCACCAATGATAGTAATTTTACTGCCCATAACCTTAATACTCCTTTTTTCCTGATAAATTTTCAGCCATATCTTGATGATATTGTATCTAGATATGTACAATAGTGGTCTTGAAAATCATATCATATCGTCAATCATTTAACAAGTTATTTTTATTAAATAAAGTGTTAAGTTTTATTTTTATAGCTTTTTGATGACTTTTTTTCATTTTTTTCTTTTGTTTTGTTATGTTTTTCACAATTATTCGCAAATACTGGGGCAAAAAAAACAGGGTTTGACTTTATTCTATCATCTATAAAGTCAAACCCTATTTCATATCTCCTGGTCTGCCATTGCAGCAAATTGCTCTTCCGGACGAGGACGTGAATAATAAAAGCCCTGGATCACATCACATGTCATCTCTTTCAGCAATTGAGCCTGTTCGGAGTTTTCAACACCTTCTGCAACTACCTTCATATCCAGTCCATGAGCAAGGGAAATTACCTGCTGCACCACCTTTTTTCCCTTTGGCTGTTCAATATAATCTATCAGCTTTTTATCAATCTTCAAAGTAGAAAAGGGCAGCTCATTCAAACTGGTGAGAGAAGAATATCCGGAGCCAAAATCATCCATATGTAAAAGGAATCCGGTTCTGACAAGTGCCTCTGTAATCCTCCTGATCCGGTCGCTATACAGGGCAGCAGTCTCCGTAAGCTCTATGGGTACACAAGAAAAAGGGATTTCTGCACCCTTCACAATCTCCACATAGCGCAGCACCGTACCGCTGCGATGCAGACTTGCCCTGGACAGATTGACTGAGATCGGAATCAGCTCCTTTCCCTGCAGCATCCGTCTTCTCTGATAACAGCAGACTTGTCTGAATACATATTCATCCAGTTTTACGATCTGACCATTCCTTTCATACACAGGGATAAACTCTCCGGGAGATATGATTTCTCCATCCGGCTTCTGCCAGCGCACCAGTGCCTCCGCACCTACGATTTTTTCTGTTCCCACGCTGTACTTAGGCTGATAATACACCACAAATTCCCTGTTTGCCACAGCACTCTCAAAATCACTTTCCAGCTGTCGGCTGCGTATCTGCTTTTCCCTCATCTCCGCAGTATAATAAGAGACATTACTTTCATAATTACCACGGATGTTTTTGATTGCCATAAAGCCACGACCGCAGATTGCAGATACAGGAAGTGTTTTATCAATGTGCATATAAACTCCATAATTAATGGTCACATTAGGAATGGGTGCATGATCTGCGATCTCTCTGATATACGTTTCTATTTTGTCCTTATCAATCTCCGGCTGCCCATAAACAAGACAGGCAAACTGATCACTTCCATATCTGGAAACCAGCCCATGCCGGATAAGCCCCTGATATGCCTTTGCCATATAGCACAGCAGTTTGTCCCCTGCAGTCGCTCCATAACTGCCGTTGATCAGCTTAAAATCCTTTACATCCGCAACCACAACATGAAAATCTTCCTCTTTTTTTAATTTGAACAGAGTTTTGGCATGATGAAAAAAGGCCTGTCTGGTATACAGACCAGTCAGCTCATCGTGTTCCACGGCAGCCAGAATCTGGGCAGATTCTCTCAGCTTGATCACACTGTTAATCCTTCCAAGTACAATCTGTGGATTATAGGGCTTAATCACAAAATCTACGGCTCCCAGCTCCAGGCATTTTAATTCTGTCTCCTGTCTGCTGCTGGCAGTCATGACGATCACCGGAATAGACGAAAGCAGTGAATCTCCCTGAATCCTTTCCAGGAATTCATATCCATCACATACGGGCATACATACATCCAGAAGGACTACTGACAGCTCCTGGTAATGCTCTGCCAGGCATCGCAAACCTTCTTCCCCGTCACAGGCTGTCAATACCTGATATCTGTCAGACAAAATTTCTGCAAGCATTTCTCTGTTTAACTGGTTATCCTCTACCACTAATACCTTACGCTTTGCATCATTGCTGACTTTTTTCAAGGTATCTTCTTTCATCTCTTTTCTCTGCCTGTGGTTATTCATTTTTTTCACATTTTCCCTTCTGTATGGTTTGGATAACTTACTCCCTCCGGAAGCGGATCCCATTCATTCAGGCCCAGGCTCTGCCGATATCTGGCCTGTTCCATGGTTAACTTTGGAAGATCATCTTTCAGATATTCCATCAGTTCATCAATTCCCTCTCTGGTCACATTGTTTACCAGAAAAATCCTCTCACAGCCTGAATTGATCAGCCACTGCTTCACCATAGGGATATTAGCATACGGAGAATCTATCTTGGTTATGATCCCGATCAGCGGTCTCTGGATAAAGGAATGGCTGCCGGAAGCAAAAAGATTAAAAGGCTCATCTGCTGCCTGCACAATTCCCACCACATCTGCTTCAAAGGAGAAACATGCCAGTCCCACGCTGAAGCGCTTGGACTCTGCATATTCTCCCGGTGAATCAATGGTATCATCATTGGTATTGGTATATTGCGTTTTTACATAGTGAAGCTCTTCCCCCTTCAGTGCCTGGGTAAGGGAAGTCTTCCCTGCCTCACTTCTTCCCATAAGAAAAATTTTCTTCATATATTATCTGTCACCTTATCCTGTATCAGCTTTTGTAAACCGGGCAGGTTTTAAAGCCCAGCACCTGGTCAAAAAATTTCACTACCTCTTCCACTGCTGTCTGTACTTCTGTCAGTCCGCCTGTCAATATCAGGGAACCGCAGAAACGATCCATAAAGCCGATCTGTACATCTGCACTTTTCATAGCCACATCAGCAGCTACCACAACAGCCTCCCAGGGTGTAAAGCGAATGATGCCTACTGCCTCGCCTGTGTGATCCTCTCCCTCATGGGTACCGATATGTAATCCCAGATTCTGATAAATACAGGAAGAAGAAGGACTGATCACATGAGCCATGCACACTTCCTTACCCGGAACCCGGACTCTGACCATGCGGAGTTTCTTCCCCTTAAGCTTTTCAAAATCCTCATGATAGATCTTTTCCAAAAGCTCCTTCGTTGTTATTCCAGCCATTCCAACACTTCCTATCTCTTGGTGATGTCACATACTACATAGCCCAGAGTATCCCGGAAATAATCCACGATCTCCGTCAGTGCAGACATTACGTCAGAAATCTCTCCTGTAATGATCAGTGTTCCGGTAAAACGGTCTGCAAAGCCAAGATATACATTTCCGCTCTTTACTGCAATATCAGATGCGATCACTGCTGATTCCGGAGGTGTCATATTCATAATTCCAATTGCAGAGGAACGATAGTCCAGCTGAGGGTTCAGACCCAATTTCTGATAGATGACAGGAGCCGGACCTCCCATTACATGTGCAAAAGTAATCTCCTTACCTGCTACTGTTTCCTGTACAATTCTTATCTGTTCGCCATGGTCATTTGCCATTTTAAATCTTCCTCACTTTCAAAGCATACTTTCACTTAGTACTCTAATCGTACTATTTTCCCCATTTTATGTCAAGTTAAAATCTACCAGTTTTGTGGTATTTTGTTACTTTTGGTTACCATTTATTGATGTTTGTTACTGTTTGCATGCTTCTATCCTGTGAGGTGTTTTGGAAAAAAATTTCCGGAGGCTCTTTCTCTGAGTCCTCCGGTTTTTCTTTGCTTATGTATTACAGCCCAACAGCTCCTGTCACATCACCATTGATCACATAATATGCTGCATTTTCTTCTGGTTTGATGTATATTTTAACATCCCTCAGATCTTTTTCTTTCTTGCCCATTTCTTCTGTCCAGATCTTCTTCACATTTTCCAGAACATCCTTTGCATAAACCTCTTTGCCAAGGAACTGTACATAAACTTCTGCGTTTACCTCTTTCTTTACAGTTCTTCTTGCTGCCGTTTTTTTCTCTGTTGCCGGCTTCTTTTCTGCTGCTGGTTTCTCAGTAGTTTTCTTTGCAGTTGTTCTGGTTTTTCTGACTGTAGTTTTTGCAGGAGCCTCTTTTACTTCGGTTGTCTGTACTGTAGATGTATCAGGTTCTGCTTTTTTTGCAGTTGTTTTTGGTGTCATATATATAGCCTCCTTACAAGGTAATCCAGCTGTGGACTCTGGAAATCCACAGCTTTCGATATCCTGTTACCGGAATAGAATACTACGTTTTCTGTTTTTTTGCAATAACTATATTCCCAGATTTTCCAAATCCTCCTGCATATATGCTTTTAACCGCTGTTTCAGAATTTCATTTTGTTCCAGACTCAGATTCTCATCCAGCTCCAGGATCTGCGCTGCCGTTTCACTGGCAGCCTTCAGAATATCCCCGTCCTGATAAATATCACCCAGTTTGAACTCCAGCAGACCACTCTGTCGGATCCCAAAGAAATCTCCCGGTCCCCTTAGCTTCAAATCTTCCTCTGCAATATAGAAACCATCATTGGATTTATTCAAAATTTCCAACCGTTTTGATGTTTCCTTTTCTTTATTTCCCTGCATAAAAATACAATAAGACTGATGTTCTCCTCTTCCCACACGGCCCCGAAGCTGATGAAGCTGTGCCAGACCAAAACGCTCCGCATTCTCCACCATCATTACGGTTGCATTAGGGACATTCACTCCTACCTCAATAACTGTGGTGGATACTAAAATCTGGATTTCTCCTGCAGCAAAGGACTCCATAATCTTATTCTTTTCCCTGGAATGCATTTTCCCATGAAGAAAAGCAATTTTAATATCAGAAGAGAAAATCTGCTGAAGCTTTGCTGTATAGTCCAGAACATTTTCCCCGTCCATTCCCTCACTTTCCTCCACCATTGGACAGATTACATATACCTGTCGTCCCTGGCGGATCTGCTGTTCCATAAAAGCATAGGCTTTGGGCCGGTAAGAAGTATCTACCACACAGTTTTTTACAGGCAGTCTCTGGGCAGGAAGCTCATCGATCACAGAAATATCCAGATCTCCGTAAATAATAATTGCCAGAGTTCTGGGAATGGGTGTCGCACTCATAACCAGTACATTGGGAGGATTTCCCATGGTTGTCAGAGCCTCTCTCTGTTTCACCCCGAATCTGTGCTGTTCATCTGTGATCACCAGTGCCAGCTGGTTATATTGGACCTTTTCCTGGATCAGAGCATGGGTTCCAATTACAATATTTGCCTCTTTGGATGCAATCTGTGCATATTTTTCCCTTTTCTCCCTGGCTGTGTCCGATCCGGTAAGAAGCAAAGGATGGCAGAAATCAATTCCCTGTTCCTTCAGAAGCTTTTCCATAGCCTGAAAATGCTGTCTGGCAAGTACCTCTGTCGGTGCCATCAGCACCGCCTGGTAGCCATTTTCCGCAGTCATGATCATAGCCAGAAAAGCCAGGATTGTTTTGCCACTTCCCACATCTCCCTGCACCAGCCTGGACATCAGCCCATGACCGCTCAGGTCTCTTTCAATCTCATGCCATACATTTTGCTGGGCTTTTGTCAAAGCATAAGGCAGATTTTCAATGATCTCCTCTGTAGTCCATACAGTATGCATGGGAAAAGTATTGACTGTACTCTCTGTTTTTTCTTTCAAAAGGCGCACTGCAAGAATAAACAGCAGAAACTCATCAAATACCAGCCTTCTCCTGGCCGCGATCAGCTCCTGCATATTTTTGGGGAAATGAATGGCAGACAATGCAAAATTGCAGTCTGCCAGATGATACCGTTCCCTGTACTCCTGGGAAAGATATTCCTGATGGAGATATCCGTCCTCCAAAGCCTGATGGAGCAGCTTCACAATGGTTTTATTGGACAGCCCTGATGTGAGGGCATAGATTGGCTGGAGACTGTGCAGAATCTCTTCGTAAGCTGCAGGGGTAAATATTTCCGGATGTTCCATCTGAAGCTTTCCCTGCTTGCGGGTAATCCTGCCCCTGAGAACAAATACACTTCCCTTTTTCAGAGTGGAACGTAAATAAGGCATATTAAACCAGGTAACAGGAAGCCTCCCTGTTTGATCTGCCACTGTGGTTGTTACCACCTGGAGATTACGTACCTTGTTAATATAGACACCCGTTGTAACGGTAGCTGTTATGGCAGCTACCGTAGATTCCTCCAGAGAACGAATCTCTGCCGGTGCTTCATAAATATCATAGGTACGGGGATAATAATGGATCAGGGAATCTGTGTCAATAATGCCCAGTCTGGCAAACAGGGCTTCCGTTTTCGGGCCTACACCTTTTAGTGTATGAAGTGGGGGCATCTGTTTATTCTACCGAAATCACGTAGTAATAAATAGGCTGGCCCCCTGCATTTACTTCTACGTCACAGTCAGGATAAAGCTCTTCCACTGCAGATGCAAGTTCTTCTGCCTCAGCCTGGTCAGTGTCCGCACCGTAGTAGATGCTGACTACTTCTGAGTCATCGTCCATCATAGCTGCAATGGTTTCCTTAGTTACCTCCAGTCTGTCCTTTCCAACTGCAAGGATTCCGGAATCGCCGATTCCCATAATGTCGCCTTCATGGATTTCCTTGTCATCAATACGTGTATCCCTGACAGCATAGGTGATCTGTCCGGTTTTTACCTGTGAAATCGCCTGGAGCATATTTTCAGTATTTTCAACGCTGTTTTTCTCCGGCACATAGCTGATCATTGCCGTGATTCCCTGAGGAATGGTTTTGGTAGGTACTACCACGATTTCCTTGTCTTCTGTCAGGTCACGGGCCTGGTTGGCTGCAAGAATAATATTTTTATTGTTTGGGAAGATGTAGATGGTCTTTGCATTTACTTTTGCAATGGCATTTAACATATCCTCTGTACTTGGGTTCATGGTCTGTCCACCCTCAATCAGGTAATCCACTCCCAGTTCCTTGAAGATTTCAGTCATTCCCTTTCCTACAGATACAGAGATAAAGCCTACCTCCTTAGGCGGCTGAGCTGCAATTGCTGCCTCCTCCTGCTTCTCCTGTTCTCTGGCCAGCTTCTGTGCATCTTTGATCAGCTTCTCCTGATGCTCCTCGCGCATATTATCAATCTTCATACGGGACAGTGCTCCAAAAGTAAGAGCCTTCTCAAAGGCAAGTCCCGGATGATTGGTGTGTACATGTACCTTTACAATCTCATCATCTGCCACCAGAACAATAGAGTCACCGATAGACATGAGGAATTTCTTGAATTCATGCTCTGTCTCCTCAGGCATTGGCTTATCCAGAAGAATAATGAACTCTGTACAGTAACCGAATTTAATATCCTTCTCTGTCTGTGCATCGATTTTGGTCACTGCAGGACCCTTGGAACCACTGAACTGTGTATAATCCACTTCTTTGCCCAGATAACCGTCATAAGCTCCGTGGAAAACTTCTACCAGTCCCTGTCCGCCCGAGTCAACAACTCCTGCTTCTTTGAGAACCGGAAGCATCTCCGGTGTTCTGGCAAGAGTCTCCTCTGCATGAGCGATCACTGCCTGGAAAAAAGTATCCAGATCCTCTGCAGTCTCAGCAAGCTCCACAGCCTTGGCTGCAGCTTCCTTTGCCACTGTAAGGATAGTTCCCTCTTTCGGCTTCATTACTGCTTTGTAGGCAGTTTCCACGCCTTTCTCCATAGCTGCTGCAATGGCTGCCGCATCCAGATTTTCACTTTTCCGTACACTTTTGGTGAAGCCACGGAGAAGCTGTGAAAGAATTACACCGGAATTTCCGCGCGCTCCTCTAAGGGAACCGGAAGAAATGGCTTTTGCAAGAGTTTCCATATCTATCTCACCCAGGGAGCCTACCTCTGCTGCAGCTGCCATAATTGTCATCGTCATATTTGTTCCTGTATCTCCGTCCGGTACCGGAAACACATTCAGTTCATTAATCCATTCTTTCTTCGCTTCCAGATTCTTGGCTCCTGCAAGAAACATTCTGGAAAGTACTCTGGCATCTATGGTTTTGTTATTCACCACAAGTTCCTCCTCTATCCTAATCAATTGCCCGTACACCTTCTACAAAAATGTCGATTTTTTCGATCTCCATTCCTGTAAAGGCCTCGACTTTATATTTTACATTGCTGACAAGATTGTCTGCAATTGTACTTATATTTACTCCATATGCTACAATTACATGGAAATTCAGGCGGATTTTATTGTCCTCTGTAATCTTAACACTAATACCATGTTTCAGGCTTTTTCTGCCTAAGAGCTTTACCAGTCCGTCCTTTACGCTGACTGCTGCCATACCCACGATACCAAAACACTCTACTGCCACACTTCCAGCATAGGTTGCAATTACATCTGTGTCAATTATGATCTGACCCAATCCGGAATCTATACGTCCATTCATATGGTTACCTCCAATGCTCTATATTGTTAGATAAAGGTATTATAACCTTTTTTTAGTGATTGCACAATGTTAAATTTCGTCTTCTCCCCTTTCATATAAAAGAATTTTTAGAATTTTCTTTTTTTTGCTTGCAAAAGAGTCATTCATCTGTTACAATGTAGACTGTTGAAAAAAAGCGTCAAGGAGGTGCTATCATGGCTAAATGTGCAATCTGTGAGAAAGCTGCTCATTTCGGAAACAATGTAAGTCATTCACATAGAAGATCCAATAAAATGTGGAAATCTAACGTCAAATCCGTTAAAATCAAAACTGCTGAAGGCGGAGCTAGAAAGACATATGTATGTACTTCTTGCTTAAGATCCGGTAAAGTAGAAAGAGCATAAATAACACCTGTACCCCTGTTCTGACAGGGGTATTTTTTTGTCTTTTTATGTGTTTGATTTAAGTCAAGCGGATATTCGCAATCCGCTTCGCTACTTGCTCATAACCGAATAACTGCTCCGCAGTTTATCAGAAGGAGCTTGCACTCCTCCTGATACAAGCAAGTCCCCACCCACTGCTTATTGCTTTTCGCAACCTCTGTAGGGGACTTACTTGATTCGGTTAAAAAGAAGGCTGCAGATTCCGCAGCCTTCTATAGTCTCTATAGTCCTTTGATTCTTCTGCAGTTTCCTGCATTTTTACTGACTCAGTGGCAGAACAGATGATATCCCAGGAGCAGAAAAGCTCCGGCTGTAACTACCAGAATCACATTCTCAGCAATAAGAAATCCTATCACCATCCCCAACCCAATAAAAAAAAACATAAAGCCAATCAGCTTTTCCACTTTTTCTCTGCCTTTTCATTGGTTTGGTATAGTTTATGCTTCTTCCCCTTTTCCTGATGCAAAACGATCTACAAAATCAGGAACCATATCCAGAATCTTGGTAAGTCCATCCTGATTTTTTACATTTACCAGCTTGGTAGTACCATTCTGAATGACCAGAACTGCACAGGGAGTCATCTTACCGGTCATTCCGCCGCCGCCATTGTCCTTCTTGTCACCGGAAAAAGCACCGGCACCTACGCCAAAAGCCACATCAACCAACGGAAGAATAATGGTATCACCAATATGAATCGGTTCCCCTACCACAGTTTTTGCAGCAATAAAGCTGTCCATACCTTTGAACAATGAGTTTACAGTTTCTTTGAAATTATTCTCGTTTGCCATTCTTATGCCCTCCTGGTTTTCCATCGTCTTATGACATATTTTATATTTTTATTAAAATAAATACTAACCGCTGCCCGTACAAACACAATTCCGTATATCCTGCCTTTTATTCTCACATTTCCCTGACAGTAATTTTCTCCGCTAAACAGGGGTCTGACCCTGACACAGTTTTTATGGAAAGGAATGGTCATTCCAAGCACTGCAAGGATGGCTCCTGTTATAGAGGGATCCTCTGTAGAAAAAGTAATCTCTCCATCCATCCCAGTTGGCAGCACATGGCGGATCAGAAATTTTGCATGTGTCCATACAAGAGAAATCCCCGCCTGCACCCTTGGGTGTTCCAGAAAATCTCTCCACCAGGTTACCTGCGCTCCCACTCTGCACAGCGCAGCCCGGATATGATGTATTCTGTCCCATATTCTCTTTCTCTTGCTCTGTATTCCTGACAGCAGTTTCCTGACAGGGCTTATCTTCTTTTCTTTTTTATCTGAGTCTGTCTTTTGTTGAGATTTTTCCGGTGCATCCTGTGGCTGACTATCCACCGGACTGCTGATCATTTTCTCAGATTTTGCATTCACCGGCTTTTCCGGAATTTCCTCTGATCCGGCATAATCTTTTACTTTTTTTCGCCTGTTCAAAATTTTGTCCACAGGAATTCCAAACAACCGGAATGAGGTCTGCAGATTTCCCTCTGCCCAGACAACCCTCAGCACAACTCCATGAAACAGCCAGCTGATCTGTCCCTCTCCTCTTATCTTTTTCCAGTCATCCTGTTCCTTGGTCCCGGATGCCCTGTACCTGACCGGACAAAAAAGAATCAGCAGAATTGCCAGCAGAAGCAGTCCCAACACAATTCCCAGCAGAATCAGTATAAACTTTAATATAAGCCATAAAATATGTAACATCTACTCACCTCTGCACATAGGTCTCCTGTACCAGACTGCGAACCATTTCCAAAGCCTCGTCCTTCCCCTTTGCCATGCCAATGATCTCCGGACAGATTCTGTAATAACTTTTCTGGAGAAGCATAGCTGCCGGAATGATCTCAAACAGATTGGATGGATTGTCAGACAGAGTAAGAAGATAAATTCCATGTACATACTTCCCGGCATCCAGTTTATTTTTTATTTTCTCAGGATCCTCAACACCCTCTCCTGTAAGATAGTCCTTCTTCCATTTCAGCATTCCATACCTGCCTCTCTCTTTTTCAGCATTCCCCTTTTTCATAATTTTAAACAGGGCTGTGTAAAAAACGCAGCCCGGTTTCCGTTAATAATACTTATGCTGTTTCCCCCAGAGTCCATTGCTCCTCATGTCCAGATATTCCTGATAGGCCTTCTCCACAATCTGCTTTTCATTGGAAAAGCGCAGCAGATGATAGATCTCATGGTACTTATAATATCCGGAATCCACAAAAAATTCCTCTCTCTGGGGCTTACTATGATAATTATCCGCAGTCATCAGGTACCAGTGTACCTCCTTTGTAACTACGTCCTCCGGAACGGTAAAGTTATATTGGCTCTTTCCGATATATTTTACAATAGACGCCCGCACTCCGGCTTCCTCCAGCACTTCCCTCAGCGCTGTCTGCTCATGTGTCTCCCCTGCTTCTACTGTTCCTTTCGGCAATACCCAGCCCTCATAACGGTTCCTGTAAGATTTATACAATGTAAGAATCTTACCCCGATGAATTACCACACCGCCACAGCTCGTTGCTTCTATCATAATGCAATCCCTCCTGTTTTGCGTGGTATTAAAAACTGGTTATAGTATACCCCTTTTTTGAGAATGCCGCAACTGTTAAAAACAGTGCAGAATAAATTTATTTCTGTCCCTTATGGTTCACTCACTGCTATCCATTATTCTAATCATAGTAATATGCATCAAAAAGCTGACCTGCAATAGGCACTGCTGACTCACTGCCGGTTCCTCCGTTTTCAACAATAATGGCAACTACCAGATCCGGATCATCTACATTGGAATAACCCACAAACCAGGAATGACTGGATCCGTTCTCATCAAATTCCGCTGAGCCAGTCTTGCCTGCTGCTGTATAACCCCTTCCATTCAGGGCAGAGGCAGTTCCTTCCTCTACTACCTTCTTCATCAGTTTTCCCATAAGATTGGCTTCATTTACGCTCATAAGTCTTTTATATTTTTCCGGTTCTGTGGTCTTTATTGTTTCACCGTCACTGTTTTTCACAGAATCAATGAGATATGGCTTCATCAGTTCCCCTCCATTGGCAATGGCACTTGTAAGCAATGCCATATGCATAGGTGAAACCAGAGTATTTCCCTGTCCGATGGCTGTCTGCATCACCTCAGCAACAGAGGATTTCCCATTCAGGCTAAAGGTGCTCTTTCTGTAGGAAGTAAGAGGAAGGTCTTTGTTAAACAAAAGATCCTCAGCAGTTGACCGCAGAGAACTGCCTCCCAGCATAGTTCCTATTTCTGCAAAAGCACTGTTGCAGGAATGGGCAAAGGCACTGTAAAAATCTTCCTGGCCATGTACTTCCCCGCCATAACACCTGATCGTATGTCCTTCCTTGGTAATACCGCCCTCACAGAGATAGGAAAAATCCTCCAGTGTACCCCTGGTGCGGAAATAATCCAGGGCAGTGACAATCTTAAAGACAGAACCCGGAGGATAAGCTCCGTTTGTGGCACGATTCAAAAGGCTGCTGTCATTCTGATCATTCACAAGAGCTTCCCAGTTCTGGGCGATAGTGCTGGGATCAAAATCCGGTTTGCTCACCTCTACCAGTATCTTACCTGTGGAAGGCTCTATGGCCACCACTGCTCCTCTTCTGTCCCCCAGCGCCTGATATGCTGTTGTCTGCAGATCTGCATTCAAAGTAGAGACTACCGTATCTCCCATATTTTTCTGACTTTTAAACTCATTTTTCATCTGATTCAGGAAAAACTCATGGGAAGTCAGAAGCAGAAAATTCGCCTCGGATTCCAGTCCGCTTTTTCCATTGGAATCATAACCTACCACATGAGAAAAAATATTTGCATAGGGATAAGTACGCTCCTCTGTGCCATCCTCATATACATTGGTCTGAGCCAGCACCTCTCCGTCTGATGATTCAATCTTGCCTCTGACAACACGGTCTGAAAAAGTATCCTGTCTGGTGTTATAGGGGCTATTGATAAAATCCTCGCTTTTTACCTTGTCAAAATAAACCAGATAACCGATCAGACTGACAAAAATCAGCACAAAAAAGCAGGATACAAAAGTATATTCCCTGTTGCGGGATCTTCTTTTTTTAGAAATTTCCTGAGCCTTGCGCTTCTGCTGTTTTTCCAGCTCTCTGCGCCGCTTCCTTTCTTCGTTGTCTCTCAATCTCTTCGTCCTCGTCTTCTCTCAAAATATAAAGTCCCTGAATAATTGCCAGCATTAATACTGTACTTGCCACAGAGCTTCCTCCATAGCTTACCAGCGGAAGGGTCACACCTGTCATAGGAATAAACTTGGTGGCACCGCCAATGGTCAAAAACACCTGAAATGCATACTCAGTGCCAAGTCCCAGGGCGATCAGCTTATAAAAAGGCTTCTTGATCTTCAATGCAATATTTACGATCATCAGGAAGAAACTCATACACACCAGAATCAGACAGATTCCAAAAATTCCTCCCAGTTCCTCGCAGATTGCACTGAAAATAAAGTCATTCTTAACTACAGGGATCTTCTCCGGGGATCCCTGGCACAGTCCCATTCCGAACCAGCCTCCTGTACCAATAGCAAACAAGGACTGCACGATCTGGTATCCCTCATTCTGATAAACTGCCATGGGATCCTTCCATGCACTCACTCTCTGGCGTACATGACCAAACAGATGATAGGCAATTACAGACCCTGCCGCACCTCCGCCAAGCCCCAGGGCCAGATAACCCACATTTTTGGCAGCCACATAAACCATTACCAGATATGCTGCAAAAAAGATCACTGCACTTCCCAGGTCACGGGAAAGGACCAGAATTCCTACATGAAGTCCTGCCACGATCGTAGCCTGGACTACCGTTCTGAAATCTGCCCCTCTGCGAAGCAAAGCAGCCATAAAAAATACAAATGTGATCTTGATGGCCTCTGAAGGCTGGATTCCCATCAGAGACAGCTTGGCTCCATAGCTGGTACGGGCAAGGACCAGAACTGCCCCCAGCAGAAGGATTCCCACACCTGCATACAGCCAGGTAAGATCTTTCAGAAATTTCATTTTGCGGATCAGCACAGGAACCGCAAGGGCAACTAAATTCACTGCCGCAACGATAATCAGCTGCCGGGTGGCCGTAGCCACATCCAGTCTGCACAATATGATAAATCCCACACTCAGCAGCATACACATATTATTCAGCAGCAAAATGGATGCCTTTTTGTACAGCAGTCTGTACAGGATCTGGATTCCGGCAAAAAATGCCATCATCTCTGCATAAAAGGTTACAACCTGAAATTTCCCGGTTTTCAGATAAATAACCAGAAATGCCGTAAAGTCCATAAAGAAGATGAGCATCAGCTGCTGACGCAATGACTCATTTCTCTCTTCCTCACTTTGCTGCTTCACCATATAGAAACAGTGAAAGGTATAGACCACCATCAAAGTGAGGATCACATATTTGGATAATTCCACAATCACATTAACCATGCATTACTCGGCTCCTCTTTTAAAATGTCCCTTTGTATACTCTCTCTGAGGGGGATCTGCCTCATTCTGATATACATTCACAAATTCATCCAGAATCCGTACTGCCTCATTCTGATCTTCAATGGTAAAAGAAAGGCGCAGTGCTGCAGGTCCAAGCTTTCTTACCTGCTCTCTTTCTCTCAGAAGTCCATAGGGAATACTATTGTAAATGATATTATAGCAAGGTGTCTTATCCCCTGTATTTTCCATTTTCCATGGATCACAGAAACAGGCTGCAGTGAATTTCTTATCATATCTGTCCTTTAATTCTGCCTTTCCCTCACTATGATCACATCTGTAAACATTTTTGCGGACACACTGTGCAGACATCATCAAAGGCAGATATCCATATACCAGCATCTCACTGTGGCTGTTATTTCTGTGCCGAATTTCCCCTTCATTTAGCTCCAGGGGAATGGTATCCTTAAGAACCTTCTGTTCTTCCCAGAAGGCAACTGCCTCATTGTTCCAGGTATACATGCTGTGATCCAGAACACATTTTTCAGCCAGCCCTGCCTTCTGCAATATGGCAAAGGCCTCCAGATTCCGCACCAGAAATCCTGTCATTCCCTGACCCAGCCATTCTCTGGCCTGCTGCAGATATCCCTCCGGAAGTTCTCCCCGTATAATATGGGGCAAAGCCAGATACATTTCCAATCCTCTGTCCGTGCCAGCCTTCAGACACTGCTTCATAGCAGAGAACGGAAGATACATTCCTCTGATCCCCTCTCTTTTATATAACGCAAGAGCTGTCTCAATGTCTTCACAGGAAACATAAATTGGAAGCTTTTTCCGTACAGATTTCTTTGCTGACGAAGGGGCAAGGGAAGCAGAAACCGGTTCCTGTCTTCTGTATTTCTGCAGAATTTCCTCCTCCATTGCAGCCAGGGCCTGTCTGCGCAGCTGGTTCAAAAGCTTCATTGGCACGAAAACACTGTCATCCATCTGGATTTCCAGGCTTTCCCACTCATAGGGAGTATTTCCCAGTTTCTCCATCTGTATCCCCACACGTTCTCTGGTAAGAGGCTGATTCTGTGCATACTGTACCTCTCCCAGGGCAGCTGTCCCATGGACATCCCCACAGGATACATCCAGAATGGCAGCGCTTCCGGGATAAAGGATCAGACTGCCCCTGATTTTCTCTTTTTTCTGCACAGGAGAGCAGGTTACATTTCCGGTTTTCTTCTCATTGGTAAAAGCCATCATATCAGGGCCATTCTGCATCTGATAATATCCTGTACAGGAACCTCCGCGGTTAAACAGGTCCAGAAGATACTGCCTGTCCCTCTCTTCCACCTTATAACTGTCCGGTCCCTTTTCAAAAAGCAGATCCAGGTATTTCCGGTATACCTTTGTCACTCCGGCCGTATATCCGGGCTGCTTCATCCTTCCCTCGATCTTCAGAGAACTTACTCCTGCCTCCAGGATCTCCGGCAGAATCTCAATAGTGGAAATATCTTTAAGACTGAGAGGGCAAAGGTCCCCTTTGTTTTTCGTTTTCCTGGGGACATCCTTCTTATCCGGCAATAACACCTCATAAGGCAGTCTGCATGGCTGGGCACATTTACCCCTGTTTCCGCTTCTGCCGCCAAGCACACTGCTCATAAGGCACTGTCCGGAATAGCTGTAACACAATGCCCCGTGAATAAAAGCTTCTATTTCAATAGGGCTTGTCCTGTGCATCCTGCGGATTTCCTCCAAAGATAACTCCCTGGCAGTTACTACTCTGGATGCGCCCTGTTCTTCCAGAAATTTCATTCCTTCCGGACCGGTTACTGTCATCTGGGTACTGGCATGAAGAGGAAGCCCCGGAAACATTTTGCGGACAGCTGCAAAAACTCCCATATCCTGTACGATCACTGCGTCCAGTCCCTCCCTGTAATAGGGCAGAAGATAGTCATACAGCTGATCTGTAAGCTCTCTGTTTTTTAACAGCGTATTCACTGTCAGATATAATTTTTTGCCATGGATATGTGCTGTATCAATAGCTCTGAGCAGTTCTTCCTCACTAAAATTCTTCGCATAGGCTCTGGCTCCAAAGGCTGCGCCGCCTACATATACCGCATCTGCCCCTGCCCCCAGTGCTGCTTCAAAGCCTTCGTAGGAGCCGGCAGGTGCCAGAAGTTCTATCTCTTCTCTTTTCAAATTAATTCCTCTCTTTATTTATAAGCTGTCAGAATCCACAGATTTTTATACATAAAGGGGAAATCACCGAAGCAATCCCCCCTTATTATTTCCGGTCTGCTATTTCAGCAGCTCATCGATCTGTTTTTCCAGTTCTTTATTCTTGCCTTCCAGAAGACTTTTCTGTTCCAGTGCTTCCTTCTCTGCCTTCTGCGCCTCTTCGATCTGCATACGCAGAGCAATGAGCTCATGCTTCAGATCATACATCTCCTGGTCCTTCTGCTGAAGATCCTGTTCAAAAATCTCTGCCTGCTTTTTTGCCTTAAAATAATCATCTGTAATATTCAGGCTGATCAGAGTATGCTTTGTCTCCATGGGCTGTCTGCCGTAGCCCGGAAGAGCACTTAATTCATCGATTTTTTTATTAATATAGGATGCTACCTTCTGGAAATATTCTTCCGATTCGTAACCTCCCAGCGTAATAATCTTACCCCCTATGATTACCTTTGCTGTATTTTTGACTGCCATCCTATAGCCTCCTGTATCTTAATCACTGCCGTTTCACTGACGCAGCAGCACTATCTTTCGTCATGTCAAGCGGATATTCGCAATCCGCTTCGCTACTTGCTCATAACCGACATACAAGCCGATATCAAATTTATTATACTCGAAAGCAGCTCAAATGTATAGAAATTTTTAAAAAAGTTTTAAGAAGCCCCAGGAATTCCTTATTCCTTATCCGGAACAGCATATCCCAGGTGCTCATAAGCCAGCCCGGAGGCCATTCTTCCCCTGGGAGTACGATTGAGGAATCCGTTCTGCAGCAGATAGGGTTCATACACATCCTCCAGAGTTCCGGAATCCTCCCCAATGGCTGCTGCCAGTGTTTCCAGGCCCACCGGTCCTCCCTGAAAATTTACGATAAGAGTCTGCAGGATCCTGCGGTCTATCTTGTCCAGCCCATACTGATCCACTTCCAGCAGATCCAGGGCAAAGCAGGCCACATCATAAGTAATCCTGCCATCGTATTTCACCTGCGCAAAATCCCTGACCCTTTTTAACAGACGATTGGCAAGTCTGGGAGTTCCCCTGGAGCGCTTGGCGATCTCCGCCGCTCCCCTGGCATCAATCTCTACTCCCAGCACCTGGGCAGAACGGATAATGATCGTCTGCAGTTCCTTCTGATTATAGAATTCCAGATGATGCATCACTCCAAAACGATCTCTGAGAGGAGCTGACAAAAGTCCGGCCCTGGTAGTTGCTCCTACAAGGGTAAACTTTGGCAGATCCAGGCGGATAGACCTGGCTGAGGCACCTTTTCCGATCATAATATCAATGGCAAAATCCTCCATAGCCGGGTACAGTACCTCCTCCACCTGACGGTTCAGGCGGTGGATCTCATCTACAAAGAGAATATCTCCCTCCTGCAGATTATTCAGAATCGCAGCCATCTCTCCCGGCTTCTCAATAGCCGGACCGGAGGTTACCTTCATATGGACGCCCATTTCATTGGCAATAATTCCGGATAATGTAGTCTTTCCAAGTCCCGGAGGGCCATAAAAAAGCACATGATCCAGTGCATCATGCCTCTGTTTTGCTGCTTCAATATAAATTTTCAATGTATTTTTGGTCTTCTCCTGACCAATATATTCATCCAGCGTCTGAGGTCTCAGATTTCCCTCAAGGGCAAAATCCTCCTCTATAACGTCTGTTGTAATTACTCGCTTCTCCATTCACGAAACCTCTGTTTTATTTTTAAAGCATATTTTTCAAAGCGGCCTTCAGCAATCCCTCCACATCATCCGGAGACACCTCTGTCACCTTACGCACTGCCCGGAGCGCATCTGTACTGCTATATCCCAGGGCAACCAGAGCCGCTACAGCCTCCTGTCTTCCATCTGAAGCATCACCGGAAGCTGCTGCTTTCTCCTGCTCATGGGCAAGCTTTAACTCAAACGCATCTTCAAGCTTTAATTTATCCTTTAATTCAAGAATCAACTTCTGGGCCGTTTTCTTACCGATCCCCGGAGCCTTTGACAGGGTTTTCACATCATCTGAAAGAACTGCAAAGCGAAGTTCATCTGCAGTAATCCCGGATAAAACTCCCATAGCAGCCTTTGGGCCAACCCCATTTACTCCCAGCAGGAGCTTAAACATCTGCAGGTCATCCTTTTTGAGGAATCCATACAGCTGCATGGCATCCTCTCTTACCTGAAAATAGGTATGGATCTTTACTTCCTCTCCCATGTGAAGCTGGGAAAGGCCTTCGCCAGTCATATAGATTTCGTATCCAATGCCGCCGGTCTCAACGATCACTGAATTTTCCGTCATATCTGTAGCAATTCCACGGACAAATGCAATCATGATAGCCCCTCCTGTTTCATTTCCCTGAGAATCTGGCTGATCTTGGATACAAACAGATCAAAGGCAATATCATTCTTGCCACTGTTGATCACCACATCCGCTTTTGCACGGGTAGGCTCCACATAAAGATAATGCATTGGCTTCACGGTGGTAAGATACTGATTAATAATTCCCTTCATATCTCTTCCCCGCTCTTCCACATCTCTAGAAATCCTCCTGAGAATACGCTCATCTGCATCAGCCTCCACATAGACCTTAATGTCCAGAAGCTCTCTCACTCTTGGATCTGCCAGCAGAAGGATTCCCTCTACCAGGATCACAGGTTTGGGATCGATCCTTAATACCTGGGAAGAACGAGTGTGCTTTGTAAAATCATACACCGGGCATTCAATAGATTCTCCTGCCTTCAGCTTTTTCAGATGCTCTACCATCAGATCTGTTTCCAGGGCATCCGGATGGTCATAATTCACTGTCACCCTCTGTTCAAAAGGAATCCCATCCTGACTGCGGTAATAATTGTCATGATAAAGCACCACCACATCGTCCCCAAAATATTTCTTGATCCTGTTAGTAAAGGTAGATTTTCCTGAACCGGATCCTCCGGCAACTCCGATTACAATACTTTTCATTATGTATCACGCCCTTCCTTTTTCTGTGCTTTATCATAGCATAAAACCTCATTCCCGTAAAGTCAGGATTCCGCAAAAAAAGGAGCCTTGCCCCTTTTGGACAATGGCTCCTTTAAATTTACTGAATAATGTGTCTTGGACAGGCTTCTTTACATGCCCCGCAATTTGTGCACTTGCTGTAGTCAATATGTGCGCAGAAATTATCCACTGTAATTGCCCCATTAGGACAGGTCTTCTCGCATTTCTTACATCCAATACATCCAACCTCACAGGCTGATGTAACTGCCTTGCCTTTTGCATGAGAGCTGCACTGTACGAATGTAGTCTGGTCATAGGGCACAAGCTCGATCAGATGCTTCGGACACTTGGCAACACATTTGCCACAGGCCTTACATGCCTCTTTATCCACCACAGCCACACCATTCACTACCTCAATGGCACCGAAGGGACAGGCTTTTACGCAGCTTCCAAAACCAAGGCATCCATAAGTACAGGACTTGGCACCGCCACCGGGAATGAAAGCCATCATTTCGCAGTCTTCCACACCTGTGTATTCATAGTTGTCTTTTGTCTTCTCACAGGTACCCGCACACTTCACATAGGCCACCTGACGGGCAGTCTCCACGATTTCCTGTCCCATGATCCCTGCGATCACCTTTCCCACAGGCTCCCCGCCTACAGGACATCCGTTTACAGGTGCCTCACCTTTGGCGATTGCTGCTGCCAGACCATCACAGCCAGGATAACCACAGCCACCGCAGTTATTACCGGGAAGTGCTTCGCGGACTGCAACTTCCTTCTCATCTACTTCTACTGCAAATTTGTTACCAGCCACCCCGAGGAAAATACCAATAAAAAGACCTACTGCAGCAACCAGTACAGTTGCCGCCATAATTGCTCCTATATTCATAACATTTCCCTCCTTAAATCAGTCCTGAAAATCCGAAGAAGGCAATTGCCATCAGTCCGGCTGTCAGCAAAACTGTAGGGAACCCCTGGAAGGATTTTGGAATGTCATTGTATGCGATTTTCTCACGGATACCAGCCATCAGCACGATGGAAATAGTAAAGCCCACTGCTGTTGCAAATCCGTTCACTGTTCCCTGAAGAACATTATACTCCTTCTGCACGTTTGTAAGGGCAACACCGAGAACTGCACAGTTTGTTGTGATCAGCGGAAGATACACACCAAGTGCCTGATACAGGGAAGGCATTGTCTTCTTAAGGAACATCTCTACAAACTGTACCAGTGCCGCGATCAGCAGGATGAATACGATAGTCTGCAGATAAGTCAGGTTCGTAGGAACCAGGATAGCATTGTAAATAATACCTGTCACAAAAGATGACAGTGTAATAACGAAGATGATCGCACCGCCCATACCGGCTGCTGTCTCCACACTCTTGGAAACACCAAGGAAAGGACAGAGGCCAAGGAACTGGCTGAGGACTACGTTATTTACAATTGCTGAGCTTACAAGTATGATCAAAAGTTCTTTCATAATCCATTACCCCCTTTTTCCCTTACACATGGTATTACCGCAGGCTGCACAGCTTCCGCCGCAATCAGGATTGCTGGGGTCAATGCCACGTTTGGCTGCACCGATTTTGAATTTGTTCTGTAATGCAGAAAGCGCTGCCAGAACAAAGAATGCTCCGGGTGCCAGGATAAAGATTGTGATCGGTTCATAACCGGCCTTACCTGCTGCAGCATCTGCCAGAGGAAGGATCTGATGTCCGAACAGGGAACCTGCGCCGATCAGCTCACGTACTGCACCGATACAGGTGATACTTAAGGTAAACCCAAGGCCCATACCAATACCGTCAAACAGAGAGGCAATAGGTTTATTCTTGGATGCATATGCTTCTGCACGTCCAAGGATAATACAGTTAACTACGATCAGAGGAATATAGATTCCAAGGGAGTCATACAGGCTTGGGATAAATCCCTGTAAAAGGAGCTGTACAACTGTTACAAAGGAAGCAACAACTACGATAAATGCAGGCATACGCACTCTGTCCGGAATAAAGTTTCTCAGAAGAGAGATCATTAAGTTGGATGCCGCAAGGATCACTGTTGTAGTAAGTCCCATTCCGATACCATTGGTTGCAGATGTGGTGATAGCCAGTGTAGGACACATACCAAGCATCAGTACAAAGGTAGGATTTTCTTTGATGATTCCGTTATATAAACGTTCAGCAGGTGTGTTTGGTTTCATCACTGATTTCCCCCTTTCTCATACTGGAATGCACATAATCCGGCATTGACACCGTTTGTCATGGCATTCGTTGTAATAGTGGCACCACTTAACGCATCGATCTGATTGTCTGCTGTGGCACCGGTCTTTGTATATTCAAATTTGTCTACTTTCTTATCTTTGAACTGATCCTTAAATGCATCTGTGTTTGCTCTCATACCAAGACCTGCGGTCTCACCGATGGAAAGAATGGAAATTCCATTTAAGGTACCGTCATCCTGGATACCCATTGCAAACTGGATATCTCCGCCGTAACCCTCGGAAGTGGTTACTGTAAATGCATATCCCAGTTCATTGCCTGAAGCATCTTTGGCAAGCATAGTTTCATCTATGGACTGTGCCGCATATCCGTTCTCATCCAGATAAGACTGCAGGGCATCCGCATCCACATCCACTGTCTCAAAGCTGTCCGCATCTGCAAATACTGCCTTATACGCATCCTGTTTCGCCTGTGCTTCCTGCTTTGCAATAGGATCTGCTGTAATATCCTGGACTACACCAAGGGCAAGTCCTGCCACAAGTGTGATCACTGTAATGGCTATGGTGTCTTTGATAATTCTGTTACTCATGCCTTTTTGCCCCCTTTCCCAAATGCCGGGTGACCAGTCACACGTTCAATCATCGGAACTAACAGGTTGCAGAAAATAATCGCATAGGATACGCCCTCTGCAGAACCGCCAAAGAGACGGAAAATCGCAGTCAGTACACCAAGACAGACACCGTATACGTACTGTCCTCTTGGTGTGATCGGTGTTGTGACATAATCTGTAGCCATAAACCATGCACCAAGCATAAGACCACCGCCGAAGATGTGGCTGAACAGATAGTTCACGTCAAATCCCTTGCCTGTTCCAAGCATGTAAAGGATTACAAATACTGCGAAACTTCCAATATAGGTAAGCGGGATCTTCAGATCAATCACCTTGAAAACCAGAAGGATTGCAGCTCCGATGAGGATCGCAAGGGCAGAAGTTTCACCGATAGTACCCTGGATATCACCGATAAACATATGTAATACAGATACAGAACTGTCTGTAAATCCATTCTGTTTCAGAGCTGCCAGAGGAGTTGCACCGGATACAGTATCTACCACACCTCTGAAGCTGTCGCTTACTGCGAAATCTGTCATCTTTCCTGCGAAAGAGATCATCAGGAAACATCTTCCTGCAAGTGCCGGGTTCATGAAGTTCTGTCCCAAACCACCGAAAAGCTGTTTTACAACGATAATCGCAAATGCACTGCCAAGTACAGGCATCCAGAGCGGAATTGATGCAGGCATATTTAATGCAAGCAGCAAACCTGTAACAACTGCACTGAAGTCTGTAATTGTGTTCTTCTTATGCATCAGCTTGTCATAGATCCACTCAAAGAATACACTGGAAGCAACGGTGATCACTACTACCAGTAAGGCACGAAGGCCAAAATTATAAATTCCAAACAGTGTGGTCGGCAGAAGTGCCAGTGCCACAAGCTGCATGATTTTGCTTGTTGTCATCTTATCCCGGACATGGGGATTGGATGATACATGTAACATCTGATCCATTATGATGTCCCCCTTTTACTTTTTCTTACGGCTTGCCAGAACCATCTTACGCATAGATTTGATCATCTGGGTCAGCGGACGCTTGGCTGGACAGATATAACTGCAGCAGCCACATTCGCAGCATTCCATACCGTCAAATTTCTGGAAGCTCTCCATGTCACCATGCTCTGCAAAGGTTGCAAGTCTTGCAGGAATGACATGGCCGGGACAGACTCCTACACATCTGCCGCAGTTAATACATGCAGTCTGTTGGGCATCTGCCACATCATCCTTCTCCAGACAGAGACATGAGGAACTGGTCTTGATACATGGTACATGAGTGTCATACATGGCAAATCCCATCATAGGACCACCTGAGATTACTTTGGATACATTATCTGTCAGTCCACCGGCAGCTTCAATCAGTTCTGCCATATTTGTTCCGGAAAGAACATCAAAGTTCTGCGGATTCTTAATCCCCTGTCCTGTTACTGTTACGATACGGTCCATAACAGGTTTTCCAAGGATAACGGCTTCATAAACAGCAATTACAGTATCTACGTTATCAACTACGCATCCTGCATCTGCCGGAAGCATGGCAGAGTTAATCTCTCTGTCTGTGACAGCCTTGATCAGGAAACGTTCACCACCCTGTGGGTACTTGGTCATCAGCTCTGCTACTTCAATACGTGGAATATCTTTCACCATTTCTTTCAGCTTGGCAATACAGTCAGGCTTGTTATCCTCAATACAGATATATCCCTTCGCATTGTCAAAAAGCTTCAGCATAACTCTTAAGCCTTCGATCAGCTTCTCAGAGTCATCCAGCATTCTTCTGTAGTCGCTGGTAAGATAAGGCTCACACTCGGCACCGTTTACAAGAATATGATCGATCTTCTCCGGTTCCTTTGGCGCAAGCTTAACCTGTGTGGGGAATCCGGCACCGCCCATTCCCACAACTCCGCCTTCTTTAATTCTCGCCAGAATTTCCTCTTTCGAAAGATCTTCCAGTCGTGCAGGAATAAATTCCACACTTTCATACTGCTGGTCATTTTCAATGATAATGGAATTGACCATGGAACCCGTTGCTGTCAGTCTGGGTTCAATTCCCTTAACTGTACCGGAAACAGATGCATGGATCGGTGATGACACAAAGCCTGCAGCGTCCGCAATCTTCTGGCCTGCGAGCACATGGTCTCCTTTCTGAACTACAGGCGCGGCCGGCGCACCGATATGCTGTGAAAGAGGATATACCATATCTCCCTTAGGCAGATATTTCACTACCGGACTGTTCTTGGATAATTCTTTTCCGTCATAAGGATGAACACCACCCTTAAAGGTTAAAATTCCCATTTTATTCCCTCCTTTTTATATTAAGCATCCGAAAACGCTTTATTTTTCTTTTTTGTTTCTCAGGTTCTTCAGATTACGTAATTTGTATCCTCGGTTCAGATTTGGATATGCTTTTACGAAACGCTGCATATTGTGACCGACCTTTGCTGCCATAGCTTCTTTTCTCTTCTGAAGCTCTGCACTGATCTCTGCTGTAATTGCAGCACGTTTCTGTTCCATTTCTTTAAGGACTTCCACATCTCCCAGGCGTTCTTTTACACTCTCAAGCGTAGCTTCTTTGGCAAAACCAACACTGGCAATCTTCTCATGCATTTTCACAAGCATTTCGCCCTTTGCCTGCTCCATAGCCGCCTCAATAACAGGCAGTTTCTCGTGAATACGGAAAGCCGCAGCTGCTGAGAAAGCAAAATCCACAACATATCCCACTCCTATCACGCATATGCCGATCTCGCCTACGTAAACCGGATACAAAATCACAATAGATTCCACAAAAGGATGTAACACTTTAAACAGAATCACTGTAAAAGCCCCCCAGCCAAGGGATGCTCCCAGGCAGATACGTCCCTGGAAATTAAATTTATTATCACTGTAATCCCACCAGGACGTATGAAAAATAGACTCCATCAATACGGCTGTCACATACTCCAGCGCAGTTGCCACAACAACTCCTCCCAGATACAGATACAGAAGATTGTCGCTAAAGGGTCTCAGGATCATATAAACAGATACCGCCCCAAATCCATATATGGTACATAAGGGTCCATTAATGAAGCCACGGTTTACAAATTTGCCGCTTTTAACAGATACATAACAGGTTTCCCATACCCAGCCAAAAAAACTGTAAATAATCAGCCAATTCATAAGATGATAAAAATCAATCCCGCAAACAGTTAAATTCCACATGCTTTTTCTTCCTTCTGATATGTATTTTTTAATTATACTATAAACCATTTTTTTCAAAAAATCACTACCCAATTTTCAATTTCTTGTGTATAATTAAATACAATTTAGGAAAGGAAAATTCTTAACATGATTGTTAAAAAAATGCCCATTTTACAAGGGTTTCCGGACTTTGAGACTGTTAAATTTTTCACCGGAAAATTCTTCCGAAAATACAATTTTTCACCTGTTTTTTATGACATAGAAACCACCGGATTATCCCGAAAATCCACGTTTTTGTACCTGATCGGAGCTGTTGGAATTGAAGATGAAACTTGGTATTTTCATCAATGGATGGCCGAAAGTGACAAAGAAGAAGAAACAATTCTGAGAATTTTTTCACAATTTCTTCAACAATGTGATTTGCTGATTTCTTACAACGGAGAGCGATTTGACCAACCCTATCTGGAAACAAGATACGAAAAATACGGACTGCCCTCTCCTTTTGAGCACAAAATGTCCCTGGATTTATATCTGACTCTGAAGCCTTTGAAAACACTTCTGAAGCTGCCTGCTCTGAAACAGCCATGTCTGGAAGAATTTCTCGGAATCAAAGACCGAATTTATAACAATGGGAAAGAATGCATTCAGCTTTATAAAGATTTTCTGAAAAAACGAGATGCCATTATGGCAGAAGAAATTCTCGGTCATAACCTGGAAGACGTGCTGGGGCTTGGAAGAATTTTTGAGATGCTAAGTTATCTGTGTATTTATGATTCCGAGTATGAGGTTACATATGCAGAGGCAGATGAAGAAGTTGTCATTTTCACATTAGAGCTTCCACACGCTCTTCCGGCTGAATTCTCCAATGGAAGCAATTCTTTCTATATCACAGGAAAAGCTACAGAAGTTAAACTTATTGTCCGAACCGAAAACGGACGACTGAAACAGCATTATCAAAATTATAAAGATTATTATTATCTGCCGGACGAAGATACGATTATTCCAAAATCACTTGGAAGCGGAATTGATAAAAAGCATCGAAAAGCAGCTACAAAAGATACCTGTTATACCTGGTTTAATTGCAGCGAACAATTTCTGCAGAATCCACAGATGCAGAAACAGTATCTGGAACATGCTTTGCCATATTTTCTCAAGGCATTGAAATAAAATGCATAGTAACAAAAAGGTGTTCAAATGAACACCCCTATGAAGTCTGCTGCTCTTTAATTTTATGTATATGCTGACGCATTATTTTATTATTACACCATCTGAAATCTTGGTTAGAAAGCTCTCTAACTGAGTCTTTTTTCTTCCATAACACTCATATATGCTGGTCTGATGATTTTATCCGTGCAAATCATCTCTTCTATTCTGTGTGCACTCCAACCTACGATTCTAGCTACTGCAAACATGGCTGTATAAAGTTCTACCGGTATACCCAGCATATCGTAGACAAATCCACTGTAAAAATCTACATTGGGACTGACACCTTTATAGATATGTCTTTTATCTGCTATGATCTTTGGAGCAAGCATCTCTATGTTTTCATACAATTCAAGATCTTTTTGCCTTTTCTTTTCCTCTGCCAGTTGTTTTACATAATCTTTAAATACTCTCTCCCTCGGATCAGAAATAGAATATACTGCATGTCCCATTCCATAGATTAAGCCCTTTTGGTCAAATGCATCTTTATCAACAATCCTTCTTAAGTATGCTTCTATCTCATCCTTATCTGAATAATCCTTTATATGCGCCCTAATATCATCCATCATTTCCATTACCTTAATGTTGGCACCTCCGTGTTTTGGTCCTTTTAGCGAACACATTGCTGCTGCCATCGTAGAATAAGTGTCAGACCCGGATGACGTAACGACTCTTGTGGTAAATGTAGAATTATTACCTCCTCCATGTTCCATATGCAAAATGAGTGCCGTATCTAAAACCTTTGCCTCTGTAAGGGTATATTTCCTGTCTGGTCGCAGAAGCATCAATAGATTTTCCGCGGTGGAAAGCTGTTTATCGGGATGATGAATATACATACTCTCATTTTTTTCATAATGATTGTAAGCATTATATCCATATACTGCCAACAATGGGAGCTCACTGATGAGCTGGATGCACTGACGCAGCGAATTGCTGACACTTGGTTCTTTTACCTTTTTATCATAAGATGCCAGGGTAAGAATACTTCGGGTCATGGAATTCATGACATCCTCCGAAGGTGCTTTCATAATGACATCCCTTGTAAAATTGGTTGGCAATGTCCTACACTCTCCAATAATTCTATCGAAGTCTTCCTTCTCTCTTTCATCAGGCAGTTTTCCCATCAAAAGAAGATATGCTATTTTTTCAAATCCAAACTCATTTTGTCCTAAACAATGAATCAAATCTTCCACTCGATAGCCCCGGTACCACAATTCCCCATCGCAGGGAATCTTCTGATTATCAACAATTTTTGAAGACACTATTTTTGATATGTTGGTAAGTCCTGTAAGGACACCTTTCCCATTTTCATCTCTAAGCCCTTTGTTTACGCCATATTCTTCAAATAACCGCGGAGCAATGTTATCATTTTTCAGACAAACTGCTTCCAATTCTTCAAAATAATCATTCATCTGCTCCGTTGTCATCTCTATTCACCTCCAGATTCTCCACCTCACTGCTCATAATAGTTTCCAACTGCTTCATAAGCTGTAGTAACTGAATCAAATTATCCTTTCCAAACTTTTCGAACACCTTCCCGTAATACTTCTTAAGTGTTTCTTCCTGCGCCCTTAACAGGCTTCGTCCGCTTTCAGTAATTGTAACATAGGTGCCCTCACTGCCGTTACCGTCATGAGACCATAATACATATCCTACGTCTCGTAGCTTTTCTACCATTTTAGAAATCTGTCGCATCGTCATCTGAAGCTTGTCCGCTAAATCCTTCAGATAGACTCGTCCTGAATAAATGTCGGATGTCTCCTCCATTGCAATATATTGTAATGCAATGTATTCCGGGATACTCATTTTCATAAAGACATCTTTTCTATGCTCCCGGTTAAACAAGTGCCTTTGGTATATCAATTCGTTGGACAGCTTTATAATATCTGTATTTCCTATAGTTTCTGCCATATTACTCCTCCTTTATTTAAAATAAGGGAAGCAACAGACTGTCACTTCCCTTCGTAAAAGAGAATGGATTATTTTAATAGCCCATTTCCGGTTGTGCCGGCATTGCAGGTGCTTTTTCCTTAATATTTGCCACAGCAGCCTCCGTTGTTAATAAGGTTGATGACACACTAATCGCATTGGAAAGTGCACTTCTTGTAACCTTGACAGGATCAATAATTCCTGCATCGACCATATTGACGTACTGTTCAGAAATTGCATCAAAGCCTATGCCCTCATCTGACTCCTTTACCTTATTGATGATGACAGCACCCTCTAGGCCTGCATTTTCAGCAATGGCACGAAGCGGAGCCTCCAATGCCTTGGCTACAATCTCTGCTCCTGTTCTCTCATCACCCTCCATGCTTGATATCATGTCATATACTGCCTTTTGTGCGTGAACATAAGCAGATCCGCCGCCACTGATGATGCCCTCTGACACAGCAGCCCTAGTGGCATTTAATGCATCCTCTATACGATACTTAGCTTCCTTCATCTCTGTTTCAGTTGCGGCTCCAATCTTAATAACTGCAACACCACCGCCGAGCTTAGCCACCCGGTCTACCAGCTTATCCCTGTCGTACTCAGAAGCATCTGCAGCCTGTCTCTTAATCATTGCGATTCTTTCTTCAATGTCCTGTTTCTTGCCCTCGCCATCCACGATGGTTGTATGTTCCTTTGTTACTTTAACTGATTTAGTCTGTCCAAGCATATCAACTGTGATATCCTTTAATTGCATGCCAAGGTCATCGAGTACTGCCTGTCCACCTGTCAGAATTGCAATATCCTTTAACATCTCCTTACGACCATCACCATACCCCGGTGCCTTTACAGCTACGACCTTGAGTGTGCCTCTCAACCTGTTTACGATTAGTGTTGTAAGTGCTTCACCCTCTACGTCATCTGCAATAATCAGCATTTCTCTTCCCTGCTGCATTACCTGCTCCAATATAGGAAGAATATCCTTTATATTAGATATCTTTTTGTCCGTAATCAAAATGTATGGATGATTCATATTAGCTATCATCTTTTCTTTATCATCACACATGTAAGCAGATAAATAACCGTTGTCAAACTGCATTCCCTCTACAACCTCTATCTCTGTCTGCATCGTCTTTGATTCTTCTATTGTGATGACGCCATTCTCTCCAACCTTTTCCATTGCATCGGCAATCATTGTTCCGACTTCATCATTACCTGCAGATATTGCAGCAACCTTTGCAATGTGATCTTTTCCGGTTACAGGCTTGCTCATTTTAACCAGTGCTTCAATAGTTGTATCTGCTGCTTTCTTCATTCCTTTTCGCAAAATAATTGGATTTGCACCTGCTGCTATATTTTTCATACCCTCGCCTACTAGAGCCTGTGCCAAAACAGTTGCCGTTGTCGTGCCGTCTCCTGCAATGTCATTCGTTTTGGTTGCGACCTCTTTCACAAGTTGTGCACCCATATTCTCATAAGGATCTTCCAGTTCAATCTCCTTTGCAATCGTAACACCATCGTTCGTAATCAAAGGAGTTCCGTAAGATTTATCCAATACAACGTTACGTCCCTTAGGTCCGATTGTCACCTTTACTGTATCTGCCAGCTTATCAACGCCTGCTTCCATCTTTTTTCTTGCATCGATATCAAACAAAATTTCCTTTGCCATGTTAATTCCTTCTTTCTACATATAAAATAACTGTATTTTTATTTTACTACTCCACAATTGCAATAATATCGGACTGATTTACGATGATATATTCCTCATCCTCCAACTTAACATCTGTACCGGAATACTGAGAATAAATCACACGGTCGCCTTCTTTTACCTGCATTTCTGTTTTCTTTCCATTCTTTTCACTTCCAGGTCCTACTGCAATGACAACAGCTGTCTGTGGCTTTTCTTTTGCACTATCCGGTAATATAATTCCGGACTGGGTTTTTTCTTCTGCTTCCTGCTGTTTTAAAACAACACGCTCTCCTAATGGTTTTAACTGCATAATCATTACCTCTTTTCTTTATTGTTAGCACTCTTTTGTATTGAGTGCTACTTATTTTGTAAAAAATATATGCTTCATATGAAGCATATATAAACAGTTTGTTTCCAAACTGTTTGTTTAAAAAGGATTATAGCACATAAAAAACCTATGTCAACCCATTTTTTCAAAAGAAATAAAAAAATTGCACACCGATTACTCGGTGTAACAATTCCTAGTCATTCTCCAACAATCTGTCTATATTATGACTAATCTGCTCAGACACCCGGTTAAATACCGCCAAAGAACTTTCATCAATTCCTTCCACCACCTTGGCGGTTAACTCTGCCCAGAGAATCTCCATTTCCTGACAAAGATGTTCCGACGCATCAGTCAGCTCATATTTCACATATCTACGATCTTTATCATCTCTTTTGCATACAATGTATCCTTGTTTAACAAGATTCTCTAAAGTAGTAGACATATGACCTTTATTCATCTGCGTGTACCGACATATATCCGTCAATGTTGTTATATCATCATAATGAGATAGCAAATAAACAACTTCCAGTTCCAATCTGTTTAGGTTTGTCTTATTTTTTACATCAACCATAGCTTTTTCAAGAAGACGATTAAACTTTCCACCTCTCAAATTTTTTTCAATATTCATCAAAATTTCACTCCTATTTTGTTTTTACTCTTTTTACAAAATATCAAATTAATCCATCAAAATTTTTTTCATGGGACATCTTATCGTTTATCATATCATATCGCCTACATTTTTTCCACATAAACCACCCCAGTATTTCACTGCCCGAGTGCCATCAAATCCTATTTCTATACTCTTACTTCAAATCCGTTCTTGAACATGAATCTTATATCGTCCTTGGATTTCACAATCACTTCCTGTACAAGACTGCTCCAAATCCCGGCATCGAACTCGCAGGTTATGACGTCCTGCTTTTCCAAAGTGCGAATGAATCCTTTAAACAATTCTCGCTTTGCCTTCTTGCTTTCAATCTGCTCTGCGATATCATCATACCCAGCCTGCTTTGCTTTTCGGTGCGGCTTTTTCAACAATGTACAAACCCTCTCGAAGCTTTTCCAACGTCGTCCTCTCGTCCGTATTCCAGCAAGCACGAAAAGCATACTCAAACGAAAATATCATATCACAGGCACGTTCCCAAACCTGCGTAAACAGTTTTTCATCCAGCGGGGTATTATCATCATTTTGATAGGAATTCACATATGATGTTCTGTTTAATGTTATTCCCCATTTGTTATCAAGCCCTTCCAATTCTTTTGCAAGAAAAGCCCGATCCTTTTCGCTTAATTCTGCTAATGTACCGTGTTCATCAGCCACCTGCGGTCCCCATATAATCAATTCTTCAAACATAACCCCTCCTATTGCTTGCTATTCAAATACTCCACCAATTCCGCAACCGTTGTGACCGGGTTACTTTCTCTGGACAGAATTTCTGTATGTTCGGCTTGCAGCACAGACACTCGTTTCTTTGCCCGGTCAATGGCTGCTTCCTGCAGCGGCTTCAACTGCTCATACACTTCTTTGTTTTTCTCATACTGCTCCAACCTGCCCTTTTTCTTCAGCAGCTTAATTGCAGCTTCGCAATTCTCAACGGGTGTGGTCTGGTTATTGAAATGCAGCAGAAACCATACCTCAAAGGACGGATTGGAGAAAGCAATCTGATACCCTTCCTTGATTGCCACCTGCTTTGCCTTTGAAAGCATGGCATTCGTATTATCATCACGATCAAATACGCACCAGATCATATCTCCCTCATCCGGATAGTATGGGCTGTACCCGATGGTTGCCCGTGCCTTCTGCACCAGCTTATCCGCTGATTTATACTGCGACGGGATAGGTACAATATCAATGTTGCATTCTCTGCTGCGGAACTTTTTGAAATACCGGATTTCCGTTTCTGAACCCTCGCAGATCAGATACACCACCGGATTCCTCTTTCTTCTGCCGGACGCTTTGCGCTCGATTTCTTTAATTCTTCCCATCTCAGATACCTCCTCCGATGAACGGAATTGCACCATATCTACCCTGCAGGTATCCTTTGGCGATGTTCTCCTCTTTTCTAGGAGAAAACTCGGTCAAAGCGTAAATGTCTGTCTGCATACTCTTTTCATCTTTCTCTGCAAACCATATCTGATCACGGCGAAGCAATTTCAAATCCAGCAGCCCCGTATCGTGGGTGGTAAAAACCAACTGTGCATGATTCTGGTTGATGGTCTGATCCTGAATCATTTCAATCAGATGCCGGGTAAGCAGGGGGTGCATACTTGCTTCAATTTCATCCACCACCAGCACCGCACCGGAATTCATCGCATCCATCCACAAGCCGATTCTTGAAAAGAAGCGCTGTGTTCCCACCGATTCCTGTCCGAGCTGCAAGGTATATTGCTTTTGATTGCCGTTATCATCAGTCAACTGATGCACCGTAGAAACAATCGGTTTCTCCTTTGTCCCGGACAGAATCACATTGCAGATGCCGAGATCTGCAAGCATCATTTCCTTCACAACATTCTTCTTGTCCTCGCCGCCTTTCCGGATTGCGTCAATGGTGGTTTCATTGGAAACCCCTGTTGTAATCAATCCACGGATTTTCTGCTGAAACCATAAATACGCCTTTTCCGTCTGGGCGCAGTTCCACTCGTTGGAGCTTGTGAGATACAATCTGTTTTCGGAGGTACGTCCGGCAAGTGTAAGCTGCTCCTGGACACTCTCCCGAAATTCATACCTGTCTTTCTCTCTGGAGAAAACCAACGCTTCTCTACCATTTGGCCAGTGATAAAGGTACTCACTTATAATCCTGTCTTTATTAAAGGAGAAGCCATAGGCATACTTGATGCCGTCATAATAGTAGATAATCTCAAACGAAGTCGGTTCCGTTTGCCCATTCACGAAAGCAAACGGCTCATAAGGAAGTTCAGTTCCTTTGAGCGGTTTGGCGTAACTGCCACAGATCATTTCTCTCATGAGCAGAAGCGCATGAATCACATTACTTTTGCCCGCCGCATTTGCGCCGTAAATTGCCATAACCGGCACAAGTTCTTTTTTCCCGTCTGGGGAAATCAGTATTTCTTTCATAGTTTTATCCGCTGCAGCTTTCATGCTTATGATAGCAGTATCTTTTATCGAACGATGATTTGTTACAGAAAACTGAAGTAACATGGCAAATCCTCCTCGCACAATCACTCTATGGTATCATTATACTCATAAAGCGCCGCTCAGTCAAGTTTACTTCTATTATTTGCAAAATATCCGCAAATAATTCAAATAAATTTCTATCAAGACGCTCCTTTTGTGTATTTCTCCTCCACAACAAAAAACAGGGACAGGACAATGCCCTTACAGCACCATCCTGTCCCCATCTCATTTACTGCATATCTCTCTCAGATTTCTTGTTTTGTGCCGGAGCATCTTTCTTCACCCCGGAGGATAACTGCTCCTGCTTTTCCTTCAAGCGTCCAAGCAGGGACGGCTTCTCTGCGCTCTTTGCTGTACGGCTCACGAATCAAAACACACTCTTTGGGAACGGTATAGGTATATACTCCGTCCCCGTGTTCTTTTTCCAGCCGTATTTCATCCGGATACTTACTCGCCAGCTTTTCCAGCTTACGAATCATCTTCGGATCAAAGGAATATACGCTTGCTTCTCCTTCCGACTGGTTATACAAAATGATAGTTTCCCGTTCCACGGCACTTCTCAAATCAGTCCCTCCCAATCCGGTTCATCTTCCTCCTCGGCAGGCACAAAGACAAGCTCGGAAAAATCCTCCTCGGACATTTCTTCCAACAGGAGAACCGTCTGCTTCATCAGCTCCGCCATATCCTGATCGTCAATGTAAGGAAGGGAAGCAGAAATATCCTCTGCCAGCACCTTCCTGTCCGAATGATTGAAAATACACCATTGTACATCATCCTCCATTTCTGTTTTTCTTCCGCAGAAAATAGAAAACCCCCGATAAGTATTTTTGTTCCTACGAAAGTAAGTCCAATTATACTTACCAGGGGTGTTATAAGGGGTGGTATGACCCGTAACATCCATATAAAAATGACATAACTTGTAATTTATATCATATTTTCGTTACACGCACATAATAAGAGTTACACAGCCATCAATCTGCCTTCCAGTTCCTGATATTCTTCTGCCAGCAGCCTGATCTTCGCAGACTCCAGATGTTCCTTTGCCATATCTGCGGCACCATATTTTCTCAGCGCAACGATCAGCCAGTAGATGATGGACGGATTATCCGGTTCTACCGAGATGGCCCTGGTTGCGTATTCGTGCATGACACCATAAGCCTGCTTTTCATACAGCAGCTCCATCAGCATTTCGATTGCCGCCAGATACATCAGGTGAAACTTGGAGATATACGCAATCTGCCAATGTTCTGCACTTCCCGTCAGAAACATCTTCCCACGGTACAATTTCACGATTTCTTTCAGCGTATCTATTTTCTCCTGCTTACCCTGCATCTTCTTCGCCATATGATAGCCTTGCTCAAACTTTTCAAAATCGGTTTCGATCTTCAGGTTGGTATTGATCCTGTACCCATTCGGCGTTGTAACAATCAGATCGGTATCGGAGATAAGCCGAAATGCAGACCGGAAGCGATACAGCAACGTGCGGATGTTCCCGGTAGGATTGTCATATTCCTTATCCGGCCAGAGCTGCTCGGAAAGCTCTCTGGCAGACACACCTCTGTTCCGGTTTATCATCAAAAGCAGAAGGACTTTGCAGCACAGCGGGGATTTAAACTCCGCTTCGGTCAGCTTACCTTTGGAAGTATATATCTCCAAACCGCCAAACAGGTTGATGATGACTTCGTTATCCGTCTGTATCATCTTCGGCGCAACGCTCATCTTCATCCGGTCTAACAGCTTCTGTTCATTGACCTCCGAAACCAACGCATACGAAAGTATCTGCAGCAGTTCCGGACGGTGGAGATACCGCTTTGGATTGCGTACCATCAGGAAGCCTTTCTCCTTTTTATTGTAAGGCACTGCCAGAAGGGTTTCCGTATTGTGCTGGGAGAAAAGATTATATTCGCCGGGGTTCTCATTCCTGATATTCTCAGCACAATCAACGATGATCGGATGGTTATTTTCCAGCGCATCCATCCATCTTTCATATATCCCTACAACTCCGATTTCGTCAATTTTGGTTGCGCTCATACCGCCGGTTTTCCTATCAAACCACCAGAACGGCATCCACAGCTTCAGCTTTACATCCACATCCAGCACTCCGCACCAGTCTGCGTCATAAAAATCACAGGCGGCAGCTAATGCACTCAGCCCGATCTCCTTCGGTTCTTTCATTCCATGCAATCTGTGTTCCAGATTTGTCAGGCATTCCAGAAATGCCCTTGCAAATATGCTTGTCTCGTCCTCTGTCGCAACCTCCGTATTCTGTTCTTCCTGTACCACGGGGTGGGTCAGTTTTTCAACGGTGTTCTTCCATCTGTTAAATAGCGCCATTTCCGCCAATCCTCCTCGTTTGCTAATCTATATCGAGTAGGAGGGAGTGATTAACTCCCGTCCTCTCACACCACCGTGCGTACCGTTCGGTACACGGCGGTTCTTTAGTTTTCCCAAACTACCAGATAATAGTCAAGCATGGATGTGTATCCTAGTTTGGCTATTATTTTATTTGTGATTACTGAATTTAGTACATGTGCCATCCTCCAGTAACCTTTTCTACTGCACGCAAGTTCTTTGGCTTTCCAATGTTCAAGGCCTAATGCTTTTAGCATTCGGTACTTTGTTTTGATTTTCTTCCATTGTTTCCAATAGACCGCTCTGATTCTTCGTCTTGCCCATTCATCCGTTTCTTTGAGAATCTTCTTCATGTCTGCAAGTTTGAAATAATTTACCCATCCTCGCACGAATTGTTGATATTTCTCTTCTCTTTTAGCATTACTCATGCCATTGTTTCTATCTGTCAGTTCTCTGATTTTATTCTTCATTTTGGCGACTGACTTTTGGTGAACTCTAAATCTGCATTTTCCCTTGAACCTGTAAAAGGTATACCCAAGATATTTCACTTTGCTGATAGGAGCCACCTCTGTTTTCTCTCGATTTACTTTGAGAAAAAGTTTTCCTTCGATAAACGGAATTATGTTGTTCAAGGTTCTTTCTGCACTTTTCCTGCTTTTACAGAAAATCATACAGTAGGTAGACCCAAGGAACCTCCCCTTGAGTCCCCATCAGAACCGTACGTGAGCCTCTCAACTCATACGGCTCCTTCTCCAACAGATGGT
>NZ_JBQHWF010000011.1:0-121781 GCF_052064095.1 Blautia sp. HCP3S3_C4 | reverse complement strand
TTGCGCCATTTGCGAGCGCCTTTAGCTGATCTCCCGGGCCTTAGAGTTCCTAGCTCCCGAAACCAGTCTCCCCACCCGCTGTCCTTTCGGGGCGTCCGGCGTCCGGCCTCCGGCCTCCACAGGCAACTTCCATATTTTGCTGAAAATACTCCACCAAAATTTTAGTCACAACCGATTTCATTGTCCGTGCAAATGCCAATCCAATAATCCGTGACCTTCCCGGCTCAAGTGGTCTGCTCTCGACATCATTTGCAAATGCTTTCATAACCAGTTCCTGAGAAATCGTTACTCCAAGCCCGCTTTTTACAAATGCCATAATCAACGTATCATCCCGGAAACTGTAAGATGTCTTCGGCTTCTTTTTGCAGCTTTCCAGCAAATGCAAAATATCATTATCACACCCCGGCGTTTCTATAATAAACGGATATTCTAATAACTCCTCCAGTCTCACACTTCTTTTTTCAGCAAGAGGATGTCCTTTCTTTATTACTGCACAAAGAGGATCTTCACACAATGGATAAAATTTCAAATCATCCGCAACAATAGATGACAAAAATCCGCAGTCCACTTGTCCATGAATAATCCAGTTTCTGATTTCATCATAGTTTCCATCAAAAATCTGCACTTCAACCTGCGGATAATTTTCATTAAAAAAATGGATCACGTCCGGCATCCACAATGCTGTTATACTGGAAAAGCTGCCAATTCGAAGTTTTCCTTCTATTTTGTGATTAATGTTAAATGCTGCCTGTCTGAGTTTATCTTTCTGATTTGCCATCTCCTGTATATAAGGAAGCAGTCTCGTTCCATTATCCGTCAGCGTTACTCCTTTTTTCGCTCTTGCAAATAATTGCACACCCAGTTCTTCTTCAAAAGCTGCCATCATCTGGCTAATACCTGACTGTGTATAGTTCAGTGCCTGTGCTGCTTTAGAAAAGTTTCCGGTCTCACATACTTTTAAAAAAATCTCATATCGATCCCTTATTTCTTTCATTAACTATTCTTCCCCTTTTCTGCGTCACCCTAAATCTATAAAAACACTTTATTTTAAAGTACCTCATTTTTTACTTATCATTATCCATTACTTTTTTTAATATATAACAGTAAAAACATTCATTTTACTTATACATTAACATATGTTATCGTACTAATGCAAACATAAATCATACAGGAGATTATCTATTATGGAAAGGAAATCAAATCATTTTTCAGGACAGCTTGGTTTTGTCCTTGCTGCTGCCGGAAGTGCTGTCGGAGTGGGAAATTTATGGAGATTCCCATACCTTGCAGCCAAAGACGGAGGGGGATTATTTTTAATTATCTATTTTGTTCTTGTACTTACATTCGGATTTACACTTCTTACCTCCGACATCGCCATTGGACGCCGTACTCAGAAAAGTGCAATCGGAGCTTACAGCGAAATGCATCCCAAATGGAAGTTTCTGGGGATTCTTACATTTCTGGTACCGGTCCTTATCATGACCTATTATGCTGTTATCGGCGGATGGATCACCAAATATGCTGTAGTCTACCTGACTGGACAGGCAAAAGCCGCTGCAGCAGATGATTATTTTACTTCTTTTATCACTTCATCTGCTTCTCCGGTTCTTTTTGCACTTCTCTTTATGGGTGTAACAGCATTTATTGTATACAATGGTGTTCAGAATGGTATCGAAAAAGTATCGAAATGGATGATGCCAGTGCTTCTTGTACTCGTTGTCATCATTTTCATTTACTCACTGACGCTTAAGCATACAGATGCCTCCGGTCAGGTACACACTGGATTGCAGGGATTTTTGTATTATTTGACTCCAAGCTTTAAGGGGCTTACTGTACAGAGATTTTTACAGATTCTGCTGGATGCAATGAGTCAGCTGTTCTTCTCTCTCAGCGTGTCCATGGGAATCATGATCACCTACGGTTCTTATGTAAAGCCTGATGTTGACTTAAACAAGGCTGTTAATCAAATTGAAATTTTTGACACAGGAGTTGCATTTCTTGCAGGTGCCATGATCATCCCTGCTGTATTCGTATTTTCCGGAACAGAGGGAATGGGAGCCGGTCCAAGCCTTATGTTTGTATCTCTCCCAAAGGTCTTTGCAGCCATGGGAAAAGCAGGCATATTTGTAGGAATCCTCTTTTTTGTAACTGCTATTTTTGCAACACTGTCATCCTGCATCTCTGTGCTGGAATCCATTGTTGCAAACTGTATGGAAATTTTCCACACCGGCAGAAAGAAAACTGTTTCTGTTTTATCTGCAGTTTATCTTGCCGCTTCTGCGATTATTGCTTTGGGATACAGCATTTTCTATGTAGAAGTGAAACTGCCCAATGGTTCTACAGGACAGCTGCTTGATATCATGGATTACATCAGTAACAGTGTTATGATGCCATTTATCGCATTACTTTCCACCATTCTGATCGGATGGGTCATGACACCTGATTATGTTATTGATGAAATGGAACGAAACGGTAAAAATTTCCGCAGAAAAAAACTTTATCGTATCATGATCCGCTATGTTGCACCGGTTATGATGTTTATCTTGTTTTTACAGTCAACAGGAGTTCTCTCATAAGCAAAAACTTAAGATAACAAAAAAAGAAATCTGTTTTCCTGGAAAAGCTTTTAAATAAGCACCAGAAAAAACAGATTTCTTTTTTATTCAATTACTGACACTTCTAAAACCAAATGAATTTATCTGACTGATTCCTGCAAAAATTCCTGTACTGCGCAAAGGGATCCCAGAATCTGTTCTGCAAGGGACTTCATCTCCTCAGTAGGTTCCATCAGGTCCGGCACCATAATAGGATGCATTCCTGCTGCATGTGCTGCCCTGATCCCATTATAAGAATCTTCTATCACATAACAATTTTCCGGTTTTGATTCCAGTCTCCCGCATGCTTCCAGAAAAATGTCCGGTTCCGGTTTGCTATGTTTTACCATGTCCCCGCCAACGATCTGATCAAAATATTCCAGCAATCCCCCCTCCGAGATCTGTCTGCGTACTATTTTCTCCCGTGTAGAACTGGCAATTCCTACTTTAAATCCCTTGTCTTTCAGATATTTCAACAGTTCCTCAACTCCCTGTTTCTTTGCCAGCTTCCCATCAGATGCATGGGCAAAAAACACTTCCGCCATCTCCGCTTTATACTCATCATAGGGAAAATCCTGACCATAATGTCTCAGAAAAATCTGCTTACTCACAGCACTATTGGTTCCCAGGCACTCATGACATACCTTCTCAACATCCTGAATTCCATGACGCCCTGCCACCTCTTTCCATGAGCTCAGCACGAGTATTTCAGAGTCAAAAATCACTCCATCCATATCAAAAATCACTGTATTGATTCCATCTGCCATAACGTTTTCTCCTACCCGCAATAATATTTATGGATTCCCCAATAACTATTTTCTCATAATATAACTGATCGCATCACGGATCTGTGACACATAAACCAGATTGATCCCTTCTGGCTTTCCCACAGAAGACTTACATACTTCCGGAAGCATAACAGTCTCAAAACCTAGCTTCTTTGCCTCCTGCACACGCTGTCCCGCCATGCTTACTGCACGGATCTCTCCACTTAAACCAACCTCGCCAAATACCATTACCCTATCCGGTATCACCACATCTTTACAACTGGAAACAATAGCAAGGCAAATCCCCAGGTCAATGGCAGGCTCTGTCATTTTCATGCCTCCGGCAATATTCACATAAGCATCCGAAGTACCCAAATGGATACCAACCTTCTTCTCTAGCACAGCCATAAGCAGGTTTACCCTGTTAAAATCTGTACCGACTGCTGTACGTCGAGGAATTCCAAAATTACTTTGACACACCAGAGCCTGAATCTCCACCAGGATCGGACGGGTTCCTTCCATGGAGCATGCCACAACAGAACCTGATGCATCCTCCGGTCTTCCATTCAGCATGTATTCAGACGGATTTTTTACTTCCTCCAGTCCTGTATTGCACATTTCAAATACACCAATCTCATTTGTAGAACCAAAACGGTTCTTCACAGCTCGCAAAACACGGTAAGATGCATGACGGTCTCCCTCAAAGTAGAGCACTGTATCTACCATATGTTCCAGGACTCTCGGTCCGGCCACATTCCCTTCCTTTGTCACATGTCCTACAATAAAAACAGAGATACCCATACCTTTGGCGATCTGCATTAAAATATTGGTAGACTCCCTGACCTGAGATACACTTCCCGGTGCAGAGCTGACATCCTCATGAAACATTGTCTGAATAGAATCGATCACAACTACATCTGGCTTTTTTCTCTCAATTACCTCTCGGATCACTTCCAGATTTGTCTCACAGAGAAGCTGCATTTTATCATTAAAATCTCCGATTCGATTAGCTCTCAGTTTAATCTGACGCAGAGACTCCTCACCTGAAATATAGAGAACTGTCACCTGATTTTCTGCCAGGTTTCTGCACACCTGTAAAAGCAGGGTAGATTTACCAATCCCCGGATCGCCACCCACTAAAACAAGGGAGCCGGGGACGATACCGCCTCCCAACACCCTGTCAAGTTCTCCTATCTGTGTTGTCTGTCGTTCATCTTCAGACAGGCTGATATCCTTCAGAATTACCGGATCCTGTCTTTTCTCTGATGCTTTTAAATTGCCGGAAGGATTTTTCTTAGCAGAAACTGTTTCTTCCACAAAAGTATTCCAGGCCTTGCATCCCGGACACTGTCCCATCCACTTGGCAGATTCATAGCCACACTCCTGGCAAAAATAAACTGTCTTTTTATTTTTTAACATTTTACAATCTTAACTTCTACTCTTGCTGCATTTCCAAGCTCCACACTGAAAGAAAGCTTCCCTCCCAGATTCGTCTTCATTTTTCCTGTACTTGCCTGTTCGATAAATACTTCATACTCTGTATCCGGTTCCATTTCTACTGTAATCTGCGCATCTTCCGGTCCCTCTACATGGAAATCCATCTGGTCCGCACTCTGAACAAGACCAAATACTGAAGTTCCCGGAACAGATTCATAAACGAACATTCCGTTTTTTTCCAGCTTGGTAATCTCTCTGAAAGTCTTCACTTTATACATATCGCCCTGATGCTGGTAATCTGATAACTTGGATTTCTGTGCCAGTTCATAATCACCAAAGCTGATTGATCCATTCTCTTCTGTGCGGATTAATTCTTTTACTACTGCCATTTCCTTATGTCCTCCCTAAGACTCTTTTGTTTGCCGCAATATGGGATACACTTCCCATCCAAATATTTCTCATCTGACAAAAGCAGACAAATTCTTCGGCATTAATTGTATTTATTATATAATAAATCCTAAAATCTTACCAGTATCTATACTGAATTTTAATACTTATTTTACAAAGTATATGTCATACAGACCGATCTGTAGAGTTAATTTTTTACTTCGAACAGGATTTCCTCTTTATGAAGTCTCACCTGAACATGATCCCCTCGTTTGATTTTTCCCTCCAGGATTTCATTTGCCAACGCATCCTCAATTCTGCTCTGGATCGCACGTCGAAGAGGTCTGGCACCATATTTATTATCAGAGCCTTTTTCCACAATAAAATCCTTTACTGCACCTGTCACAGTCAGGCAGATATCCATTTGCTCTGCACAGCGCTTCTCCAGCGTTTTCAGAAGAAGTGTAACAATCTTCTTAATCTGTTCTTTATTCAGCATATGGAAAACAATAATCTCATCAATACGGTTCAGAAATTCCGGTTTGAAAATCCTGCGGACTTCCTCCATCACACCGCCCTTCATGCGTTCGTGATCTTTCTTCTCATCATTTCCGGACATAAATCCCAGATGCTTCGGTTCCATAATAGCCTGTGCTCCTGCATTGGAGGTCATGATAATGATCGTCTGCTTGAAATCCACTTTTCTTCCCTGGGCATCTGTGATATGTCCATCATCCAGCACCTGCAGCAAAATATTAAATACATCCGGATGAGCTTTCTCAATCTCATCAAAAAGCAGCACACTGTAAGGATTTCTGCGAACCTTCTCGCTAAGCTGTCCTCCTTCTTCATAACCCACATATCCAGGAGGAGAACCTATCATTTTAGACACGCTGTGCTTCTCCATATACTCCGACATATCCACACGGATCATAGCCTGTTCACTGCCAAACACAGCTTCAGCCAAAGCCTTGGAAAGCTCTGTCTTACCTACACCTGTGGGACCCAGAAAAAGGAATGAACCGATAGGTCTGTTAGGATCTTTCAATCCTACTCTGCCCCGCTTTACAGCCTGAGAAACAGCTTTTACCGCCTCTTCCTGACCGATCACCCGCTTATGCAGTTCCTTTTCCAGACGCGCCAGGCGTTTGGTTTCTCCTTCTGTCAGTCTCTGAAGCGGAATCTTTGTCCAGTCAGAAATAATACCTGCAACAGCAGCTTCATCTACCACCAGTTTCTTTCTGTTATTTTTGCGTTCCACTTTTATATGAAGCTTCTCAATCTGTGCCTCCAGTTCCAGCTGCCGGGCATGAATTTCCTTTGCCCTGGCTAAATCTGCAGCCTTCACTGCCTCCTCTTTCTCATCCTTCACTGCCTCCAGCTGCTGTTCCAGATTTTCCAACTCCGGTTCAGACTTATAGCCTGCCAGCTGTATTTTAGAAGCAGCCTCATCCACCACATCAATAGCTTTATCAGGAAGGAAGCGATCGTTAATATAACGCTGGGACATTTTTACTGCAGCCTCTAACGCTGTATCTTCAATCCTTACCCCATGATGCTTCTCATAATATGGCCTAAGACCCTTCAGGATCTCATAAGCCTCCTCAGGAGAAGGCTCTTCCACAGTCACAGGCTGGAAACGTCTCTCCAGGGCAGCATCCTTCTCAATATGCTTGCGATATTCATCCAAAGTGGTTGCTCCAATAAGCTGAATCTCTCCTCTGGATAAAGCGGGTTTTAAGATATTAGAGGCATCCAAAGCACCTTCAGCCCCACCTGCTCCGATAATAGTATGGATTTCATCAATGAACAAAAGAATTCCCTGATGCTCCCTTACTTCTTGGATCACATTCTTGATACGCTCTTCAAATTCCCCACGGTACTTACTGCCAGCCACCATTCCTGAAAGATCAAGCACTACCAGACGTTTATCCCGCACAGTATCCGGCACCATTCCCATAACAATTCTTTGGGCAAGCCCCTCTGCAATGGCAGTCTTACCCACTCCGGGTTCACCTACCAGACATGGATTGTTTTTGGTCCTTCTGCTGAGAATCTGTATAAGACGGTTAATCTCTTTCTCACGTCCGATTACCGGATCCAGTCTGCCTGCAGCAGCCAGCTCTGTCAGATCCCTGCTGTACTGGTCAAGTGTTGGAGTAGCTGTTACTTTTCTGTTCCGGGCATTTTGCACATAACGGAATTCCTCTGCAATCGCATCATCGTCAAATCCCATAGCACTGAGCACAGCAGCAAAAAGCTTCTGAATGTTTATTCCCATAGTATACAGAAGTCTGGTTGCCACACAATCTGTCTCTTTTAATAAAGCCATCAGAATGTGCTCTGTACCTGTACTGCATTCCATATTTTCAGCATCTGTATGTGCCTGGTTCAGAATCCGTTCTGATCTGGGACTGTACTTGAGAATTTCCGTTTCCTTTGTCAGGTTTTCTCCCTGAGGAAGAGCAATCAGCTCACTGATCAGTTTCATCAGTCTGTCTTCCTCCACTTCAAACTCCTGAAGAACTTTTCCCGCAGTTCCCTCCTGCTCTTTAACTAGACCCACCAGCAGATGTTCTGTTCCAATATAACCATGTCCACTGGATTTTGCTGTATTTTTTGCCAGTTTTAAGGCATTCTGTGCCTGTCTGGTAAATTTATTATCCATATTACCTCCAATTTATAGCTATTTATTCAAGTCAAATTTTCAGATCTTATATTCATCAAATATCTCATCGATCAACTGGTGAACCTCTTCACGGCTCACATTCTTGCAGCATCCTCTGGCCAGAGCCACAGATAAATTCTGTTTCAGATCCTCCAATGCCTTCCGCTTATTCACATCAATAGAGATCACTGCACCCTTTCGGCGGTCAATGGTTACAAAACCTTCCTGCCGCAGCAGTGAATAGGCTTTGTTTACTGTGTGCATATTAATGCCAACAGTATCTGCCAGCTGTCTCACAGAAGGAAGTGTATCCCCCTCCTGCAGCCTGGCTGTGGCAATCCCCATGATGATCTGATTGGTCAGCTGAATATATATTGCTTCATCACTGTTGAAATCTATCTCAATCACCATACATATACGACTCCTTTTTATGTTACACATATACTAGCACAAACCACCAGTTTTGCAAAGACCTTTTTTCTCAACCTCTTTTATTATGTGTGACCGGACGCAAAATAAGCAGACGTGTATATCTGTACCCAAAAATGCACATTATGCTTACCATCAGCATAATGTGCATCTTATATTCCACCTGGCATCCCCTGTGTCAGATACTTTCTTTACATTTATTATCCAATAATTTTTTCAAGCTGTTCCTTTGTCAGTACCAGATTGAATCCCATAGGATTCACTACATAAGCCTTCGCCTGCTGAATCATCAGTTCCGGAAGCTTATTTAACGGAACTTTAGCAATCCGAAGCTTACGTCCCTTAGTAAATTTCTCCAATTCCATCACATCTGTAAAAACAGGCTGCAATATTTCCTCATTTTTATTCTTAAGATATGGAATACGGATCTGTTTCGGATCCTCTTCATTTACTTCCATAGCAACCAGATACTGTGATTTACGCATATTTACCAGTAGTTCCTCCTCAAGTTCGCGGAGATTACCATGCTGTTCCTTCTCTACCGGACGGCGAAGCTCCTGCATAAAATAAATACCAGATAACTCCAGTGTAGGGTTCAAAAGGGGTCTATGCTCCTCCGGAATCTTGCTCAGATCATGCTGCTTTGCAATATCCGGCAGATCAATTTCTACCTGTTCCTCACCATCTACCCACATTACTGTATTCACACCAATTGCATAAAAAGTACCATATAACCTTGGATAATCTTTTTTCTCATAACGCATACCCATAAGGAGGACCTTATCATCCAGAAGTTTTTTTCCAAATTCTTTAATTCCTTCCTCTGTGGAAAAGATCCATGCCTGATCATTAAAAGTTTCCTCATCGCATTTCACATATGGAAGCTTGGTAAACTGTGAATAAGCCACATATACCATATCTCTGTTCTGTAATTCCTTAATTGCATCTTCTTTACTGATTGCCATTGTCTTACCCTCTCTGTCTCAATTCTATTATAATCTGCAATACCCCGCTATCCATGGAGCAGAGTCAAGCGGATATTCATTCACTGCAATTCTTTTATATTTTATAACAAAATATCTAATAAGTAAAGGTAATTCATGTAAAAAGTGCTTAATATGCATAAAAAAGGAGATTGCCATCCTGACAATCTCTCTTTCATAATCTCAAATTGTAAAGGTTGTCCTTATGCCTCGTCAATTGCCTTTCCAATATCATGTCTCATATACTTATTGGCAAAGGAAATCCACTCTGTAGCTGCATAAGCGTTCTTTCGCGCTTCCTTCAGATCCTTACCTGTTGCTGTAATTCCCAGCACACGACCGCCATTTGTTACAATCTGACCATCCTTTTGCTTTGTTCCTGCATGGAAACAATAATAGCCTTCTTTGTCTTTAAAGTTTTCAAATCCATACATCGGAACTTCCTTTTCATATTTCACAGGATATCCATCGCTGGCCAGAACCACACATACAGCTGCATTATCCTCAAACTGCAGATCCACCTGATCCAGTTTGCCGTCAATACAGGCTTCCATTACTTCTACAATATCGTTCTTCATACGCGGCAGCACTACCTGCGCTTCCGGATCTCCAAAACGCGCATTATATTCCAACACTTTCGGCCCATCCGCAGTAAGCATCAGGCCAAAGAAAATAATCCCCTTAAAAGGTCTTCCCTCTGCAGCCATAGCATCCACTGTAGGCTGATAAACATATTTTCTGCAGAACTCATCCACCTCATCTGTATAGAAGGGACTTGGAGAAAAAGTACCCATGCCGCCGGTATTTAAGCCCTGATCACCATCCTGAGCCCGCTTATGATCCTGTGCAGAAGTCATGGTACGTATGGTGCTGCCATCCACAAAGGAAAGAACAGATACCTCACGTCCTGTCATAAACTCCTCAATAACCATGGTGTTTCCGGCAGTACCAAATTTCTTATCCTCCATGATTTCTTTTACACCATCTTCGGCTTCCTGCAGATCCTTACAGATCAGCACACCTTTGCCCAAAGCCAGACCGTCAGCCTTCAGCACAATCGGAAACTTTGCTTCTGTACGAAGATATTCCAGAGCCTTTTTAGGATCATCAAAATTCTCATATGCAGCAGTAGGAATATTATATTTCTTCATCAGATCCTTGGAAAAAGCCTTGGAGCCTTCCAGGATAGCTGCATTTTTACGAGGTCCGAATACTCTCAGTCCTTTTGCCTCAAACACATCTACAATACCACCCACCAGCGGATCATCCATACCAATAATAGTCAGATCAATCCCCTTCTCCTGGGCAAAATCTGCCAGTCTGTCAAATTCCATGGCACCAATATCCACACACTCAGCCAGCTCTGCAATTCCTGCATTTCCTGGTGCACAGTAAATCTTATCTACCTTTGGGCTTTTAGACACGCTCCACGCAATAGCATGCTCTCTTCCGCCGCTGCCTACGATCAAAACCTTCATTTTATCTGCTCCTTATCTATGTCAGTTCCGGAAAAAGCCCCGGAACTCTATTTGTCCATCTGATAATCTCTACGTTTCTTCAGCCAGTATTCTGCCTATGCTTAACTTATCCGTACTTTTCCGTCTTCTACAGATACCTTGCCATTTGCAATAAGGTTAATAGCTTTTGGTAAAATTTTCCATTCTGCCTTTTCCATTACTCTTCTCTGCAGAATCTCAGGAGTATCTCCCTGCTTGATCTTTACTGCTTTCTGCAAAATAATAGGTCCTGTATCTGTACCGGTATCTACAAAGTGCACGGTTGCCCCTGTTACACGGACCCCTCTTTCCAGCGCCTTTTTATGAACATGAAGACCATAAAAGCCCACGCCGCAAAAAGCTGGAATCAATGACGGATGAATGTTGATGATCCTGTTAGGAAAAGCTTCCACTATCATCGGAGGAATTGCTACCAAAAATCCGGCCAGCACCACCAGTTCCACACCACTTTCCTGAAGTTTTGCCAGCAGCGCCTTATGAAATTCTTCTCTGCTTTCAAATTTCTTCGGTGAAATACATGCTGCCTCTATGTTATGATTCTTCGCTCTCTCCAGTGCATAGGCATTTGGATTATTACTGATTACCAGAGAAACCTCTGCATTTGTGATTTTTCCATTATCAATGGCATCCAGGATTGCCTGGAGATTGGTCCCTCCGCCGGAAACCAGTACGCCAACCTTTAACATAAGGTCACTCCCTTTTCTCCGTTCTCAATACGTCCAACCACATATGGAGTATCTCCTGCTGCTTTGATTGCTTCCATAGTTTTATCCACATCTGCAGAATCTACCGCCAGAATCATTCCTAATCCCATATTATATGTATTATACATCATCTGCTCATCAATATTTCCCTTCTGAGCCAGAAGTTTAAAAATTGGAAGTACCGGATAGCTGTCTTTTTCAACTACTGCATGGGTGCCTTCTTTAAGCATACGCGGAATATTCTCATAGAAACCGCCTCCTGTGATATGACTGCATGCATGTACACAGACACCTGTATTTTTGATGCTCTTTAATGCTTTTACATAAATTCTGGTAGGTGCTAAAAGAGCTTCTCCCAGAGTCATTCCCAGTTCCTCATAATAGGTATCCAGAGATTCCTTTGTCATCTCAAACACCTTGCGCACCAGGGAAAATCCATTACTGTGCACACCTGTAGAAGCCATACCGATCAGTACGTCCCCTGCTTTCAGCTTCTCACCTGTGATCATTTCTTTTTTATCACATACTCCCACTGCAAAACCAGCCAGATCATACTCATCCTCAGGCATAAGTCCCGGGTGTTCCGCTGTCTCGCCACCAATGAGGGCAGCCTCAGACTGTACACATCCCTCTGCCACGCCGCCTACAATAGCAGCAATTTTTTCCGGATAATTTTTTCCGCAGGCAATATAATCCAAGAAGAATAATGGCTCACCACCTGCGCAGGCAATATCATTCACACACATGGCAACTGCATCAATACCGATGGTATCATGTTTATCCATAACCATGGCAAGTTTTACCTTTGTTCCGCAACCGTCAGTACCTGACAAAAGAACTGGTTCTTCCATATCCTTGATCTTAGCCAGGGAAAAAGCTCCGGAAAATCCGCCAAGGCCTCCCAGAACCTCCTCACGCATAGTTCTCTTTACATGTTCCTTCATTAACTCTACTGATTTGTATCCTGCTTCAATATCCACTCCGGCTGTCTTGTAATCCATAATCATCCTCCATAAGCTCCAGTTTCTGTACTGGCTCTTTCATATTATTATTTTCAGTTCATTATTGATCAATAATTCTTATATCCCACTTCCTGCAGTCTGGCATCCTTTGCCTCTACCTGCTCCTTCAGTTCCTGACTATATGCTTTTAACCGGTCAAGAAGCTCTGCGTCTGAAGTTGCCAGAATCTTTGCTGCCAGAAGTCCTGCATTCGCTCCACCGTTAATCGCTACGGTAGCTACCGGAATTCCGGATGGCATCTGTACAATAGAATAAAGGGAATCCCTGCCTCCCAGTGAGGTGGTGTGCATGGGAATACCAATTACAGGCATTGGGAAGATTGCTGCGCACATTCCAGGCAGATGTGCTGCCATTCCGGCTCCGGCAATAATTACTTTAAATCCTTTCTCCTCAGCGGTTTTCGCATATTCAAAGAATACATCCGGTTCTCTGTGTGCGGAAATAATTTTCATTTCATAATCAATTCCAAGCTTGTCCAGAATAGCTGCTGCTTTGCTCATAATCGGCATATCTGAGTCGCTACCCATCACAATTCCTACTTTTGCCATAATTATTCTCCTTTTCTCTTTAGATGCTTCATTCGTTAGAAAGATATTTGCTTTCAACTCTCTCTAATGGTAGATTCTACTAAGATTCTCCGGTTCTGTCAACAAAGATAACGTCAGTAACCTAAAAATTACAATTCTCCGAAAGCTTCATTCAATGCTTCTGTACCCGGAAGCACAAATCGTCCGTCCTCAATGACAGGGATCATATCGCCGTCATCATCCACTGCACAGATACTTCCCAGCTCATCATAAGGAATAGTAATGTCCGTATGACATCCATAATAGGCCAGACTTACATCATCCTTACGCATCTCTGAGATCTCATTGTCCCTGGCGATAATCTCCTTGCCGTCAGGATTATATACAGGTGTATCTTCAGCCCAGCTGTAACAAGTATCTCCCACTGCAAAATGAGGTCCCATTTTCTCTGCAATGAGAATCGGTAATTTGTCTGCAATATCATATTTCTGTGCTGCCACATAGGCAGTGGTATTGGTACCGATTGCAAACTCTCCCATAGCCAGTCTGGGATGATGAAACAGAATATTATCTTCAATATATTTCCGATTCTCTTCCTCAGTATCAAAATTGCTGCAGGTATAATCAATAACCTGGCCACAGTCAAATACCAGTTTCAGGTCACAAAACTGCAAGCCATTAAGATATACCTTGGAAACATGAAGGATACCGCCGGTTCCTGCCAGCACCGGAGATGTAAACACTTCTCCCAGCGGTATATTCACATCTGCCACACAGTTCTCGAAATTTGTCTGTTTTTGAGGATCTGTAAGGGTATGAAGATGGATAAGCAAATCTGTCTCATTATCTCCTTTTCCCTTGATTTCCACCCATTCACAGGTATCCAGAGTGTCAATGATAGTCTGTTGGATTTTCTGGTATTTTTTATAATCCAATGTATTAATTTTTACAATCTCGCGGAAAATGTCCTGGAAATTTTCTCCAATTTCAGGGATGGGATAAGCAATAATTGTAAAGCTTCTCTCTTCACCTTTAATATATCGATTCACGATCTGCCCGGATTCGTTATCCAGCTCCACCTGTAATTTCTGCTGTGCTTCGTTAAAGGTCCAGCACTCTTCCTTGTTCACCGGCGAAAATGGTTTCTCCCCAAAAGTCTCGATCACTGCAGGACCACCATGAACCTCTGCCAGGTCTGCATATTCATCATAGGAGGTCTGCATTGCGCGAAGCTTGCGTTTAACAAAATCAGAATCCATAAACAGAGCACTATCCTGCCTGTGGTCATAATCAAACTGCGGATTGGCAACTGCACCTGTAAAACCAACACGATTCTGACTTCTTTTGTTCACTGCATGAAGTGCATGACGATAGATCACAGCCTTCAGTCCCATTTCCTCAAACTGCAGTATGGCAGCTTTAACCATACGTTCAAATCCCAGCTCATAACGGATATTTACTGTCTTCTTCTTCCTGATATCTTTTCTGCCTGTAACAAAGCCCATACGGTACCCTTCTGTATAAGTACCTGCCATACTGTCTATTTCTTCCTGGGACATGGAGTTTAAAAATCTGGCAGTCTCCAGCTGGCTCTCTGAGATGTATTCTCCAAATCTGTACAGATATCGCAGATCATTCAGATCAGATTTCATAATAATATTTACAGCAAAATCTTCTTCAGGGTCAACCCCTTCCCTGATCCTGGTCTCTACCATATCCTGGCAATAATCATTCACATAGGAAAGCAGGATTTCTCTCACCTGCTTCTCAGCCGGCAGTTCCTCTTCCGAAAACGCAGAATACATTTCCAGAAAAAGTTCCAGACCTACTGTAATATCCCAGACTTTTTTTTCAAAAGCATAGCCAATGCTTCCATGCAGTTCTGTATAAAGGAAAGTAAAAGCTCTTCCATATTCTCCCAGCATTTTCTGTGCATAAACAGGATTTCCATAGGACTTTTCATAATTCTGCGGAAGCACATCCTGATACAGTTCATAGTTCTGTGCCTGCAGCTCCCCCAAAGTCTTATCCTGCTCCTGATTTTCATCCATCACAGAAATTACTTTCTGTAGAAATTCTGCCTCTTTTATAAAAAAATCCTGATATGGCATTTTTACTATATTTTCTTCAGGTATCTGTACGATTCTTTCCTTCGCCAGTTTATACCGTTCCATAACCCATTCGTCCAAATCTTCATCTCCTTAAATTTTAGTCATTCCAAGCAGATACATCCCCAGCCAACCAATCATGATCATACCATTTAAAATAGATCCGATCATACTGGTACGATGATTTCTGCCTGTTTCCGAAAAACTCAGCAGCCCCATAATAAAACCATACACAGACAGCAGCATTGCAAAAAGGCTGATGCCTCCTACAATATATCCCATTTTACCATCAAATACACAGGCCAGCATCACTGCTGCCAAAAACAGAACCAATGAAGCTGCCGCCAGTCCTGTGGACAGTTTTCCCTTTCGGGCTTCCTGTTTTTTCACAAAAGCATATCTATATCTTTTTGCCATAAATCTTTCTCCTCAGATGATCACAGATAAAAAAAAGCAGATATCCCAGTGCTGCTCCTGCTGTATTTAGAATCATATCATCCACATCAAAGCATCCTACCCTGGTTATCAGCTGAATCACCTCCACCGTCAGGCTTAATCCAAATCCTGCCAGAGTGATCAGAAGACCACTTCGCATTTTTTCTGTAATAACAGGCAGAATAAATCCAAAGGGTAAAAATCCTGCCACATTGCACACCAGATTCGTAAATACTGCTGCAAACCCAAGCTGTTTTCTGTATACCCAGAATCTCCGTATTTCCACAAAAGGTACCAGATTATATCTGAATTCCTGTTCTGTCACAACTGCTCTTCCATATTTTTCCGAAAAAAAGAGGAAATAAACCAATGCCAGTACATACAGAGTAAAAGAAACCAGCCCCAGTCCCCTGATAATATGTTTTGTTTCTTTTTTCAAAATTTTATTTGCCCCTATTTCTACATAAAAGCCGAACGGAACGTATACATCCGGTTTCCGCGCGGCTTTACAGTCTAAACGGATATGTTGCCAGACGGCAACATTACCAACTATAAAAGTATTTCAGATTTTTTCTTCAGCAGTCTTGCACCATTTATGATCATCATAATACCGGCAGTTATTCCTGTGGCAAGTATGATAATTCCCACTGCCAGACTGCATGCACCTGTGGAAGACATGGTTTTATAAAGTTTTTCGTTCATGGTCATTCCTCCCTGCTCATTTGCTTATTTTGCACCATACTGCGCATAATATGCATCAATAGCATCCTTTAATGTATCATCAATAATCACTTTACCCTTATATTCTTTATTGTAAAGATGCTCAATTACCTCTGCCATGGTAACGATCGCATTGGTCTCAAATCCATACAGATCATGTACTTCATCCAGTGCACATTTTACACCGCCTTTGCCTACTTCCATACGGTCCAGAGATACCATAAGACCAACGATTTCTACATTGGCAGCTCCTCTTACCTTAGGTACTGTCTCCTCCATAGACTTTCCTGATGTAGTAACATCCTCGATCATTACCACTCTGTCGCCATCCTGAAGTTTGCTTCCCAAAAAGCTTCCCTTGTCAGCACCGTGATCCTTCTCTTCTTTACGGTCTGAACAATAACGGATCTCTTTTCCATATAATTCGCTGAAAGCAATGGCTGTAACTACACTCAGCGGAATTCCTTTGTATGCAGGTCCGAAAAGCACATCAAAGTCATCGCCATATTTGTCATGGATAGCATGTGCATAGTATTCTCCCAGTTTCTTTAACTGAGAACCTGTCACGTATCCTCCTGCATTCATAAAAAATGGGGATTTTCTTCCACTTTTCAGAGTGAATTCGCCAAATTTCAGCACCTGGCTGTCTACCATAAATTCAATAAATTCTTTTTTATACTGTTCCATTTTGTACCTCCTGAATTTCATTTTTGCAGCTGTACAGTTCTTCACAGTTACATTATTTTACAATACCAACCATATCCTTAACTGACTCAAAGCCATTCTTCTTCATATAAGCTTCTATTCCATCGATCACTTCCATGGTAACTGCAGGATTGTGGAAATTGGCAGTTCCCACAGACACTGCGCTGGCGCCTGCAAGAATAAATTCAATCGCATCCTCAGCACAGGAAATACCGCCCATACCAATTATAGGTATTTTCACAGCCTGCGCCACCTGATAAACCATGCGCACTGCGACCGGTTTCACAATCGGTCCCGAAACACCACCTGTCTTATTTGCCAGTGCAAAGGTCTTTCTGTTAATGTCAATCTTCATACCTGTAAGAGTATTGATCAAAGAAACTGCATCTGCTCCGCCAGCCTCTGCTCCCTTGGCAATTTCTGTAATGTCTGTCACATTAGGGGTAAGTTTCATGATCACCGGCTGTTTGGCAATTTTCTTAATCTGGGCAGTCAACTCCTCTACATGACGGGCATCCTGTCCAAATGCAAGGAAACCGGCATTTACATTTGGGCAGGAAATATTGATTTCCATCATATCAATAGGTTCCTCTGCCAGACGTTCTACCACAGCCAGATATTCCTCCGGTGCATGGCCACATACATTAACTATTATTTTGGTATCATATTTTTTTAAAAACGGAATATCTCTTTTACAGAAAAGATCAATTCCCGGATTCTGCAGGCCAATGGCATTCATCATACCACCATAAACCTCAGCTACTCTGGGTGTAGGATTTCCGGCCCATGGGACATTTGCCACACCCTTGGTAGTCACCGCACCTAATTTGTTCAGATCCACATATTCAGAGAATTCTTCTCCGGAGCCAAAGGTTCCGGATGCTACAGTTACCGGATTTTTCCATTCTACGCCGGCAATATTTACGCTCATATTCATCAGATTTCCACCTCCGTAGAAAGAAATACAGGACCATCCTTACAGATTCTTTTATTATTCACATTGCTGTGAGCATCCTTCTCTCTGGATTTACAAACGCAGGCAAGGCAGGCGCCAATCCCGCAAGCCATACGTTCCTCAAGAGAAATATAACATTCAATATTATTTTCTTCGGCATATTGCTTAATCGCACGAAGCATAGGAGTGGGTCCACAGGCATAAATCATATCTGCCTGAAGCTTTTTCTCCCTGATCGCATCCATAACATTTCCCTTTGTACCCACACTGCCATCTTCTGTAGAAATGTATAAAGTCCCTGCTGCTTCAAATTCCTCACGCAGGAAAGTATGGCAATCTCTATATCCGACCACAATCTGCTTCTCTGCACAGTTCATCTCCTTGGCAAGCTCCAGGATCGGAGGAACACCAATACCACCTCCCATAAGGAACACTCTCTTGCCTTCTGCTTTTTCTACCGGAAAGCCATTTCCCAGAGGTCCGATCACAGGCAGGGTATCTCCAGGCTGCAGACGTGAAAATTCCTCTGTACCTGTATTTTCTCCTGTCACTCTGTATACCAGATGAAGTCGCCCCTGTTCCTTATCAATCTCGCAGATACTGATCGGTCTGGGGAGAAGCTTTGTTTTATCCTTTGTATACATAGAAACAAATTGTCCCGGTTTCGCATCTGCTGCAATTTTTTCAGTCTGGATCCATAAACTGTAAATACCTGCAGCAATACATTCCTGACTTACAACTGTACAGTTTTCTCTTTTTTTCTCACTCATAGCAGACCTCCTAGCGGTTGTTTAACGCACTACTGATATCTTCAATCATATCTTTAACAGCCTGACGGGAAGCATCTGCATAATTCAGTTCTCCAAAAGAAGCATATTTTTCCTGCTTGTATGCCGCAATAATTCCGCGGGAAGAATTCACAATAGCGCCCAGTCCGTCTTCGTTAAAGAAGTGTACCAAGTCTGCGCCCTTGCCGCCCTGTGCCCCATATCCCGGAACCAGAATATAAGCCTTTGGCATAACCTTACGGAGAACTTTCCCCATCTCAGGATATGTAGCACCTACTACTGCACCTACATAGCTGTAGCTGTCTCCCATGTGTTCCTCGCCCCACTGGGCAACTTTCTCGCCAACCCACTCATAAAGAGGACGTCCGTCAATCATTCTGTCCTGGAATTCTCCACTGGAAGGATTGGAAGTTTTTACCAGTACAAAAATACCCTTATTTTCTTCTTTACATACATCAATAAATGGCTTCACGCCATCAGAACCCAGATATGGATTTACTGTGGCAAAATCTTCGTCAAAGCCTGCATATTTCTTGCTTCCTACCTGCACCTTGCCCAAATGACCTACTGCATAAGCTGCAGAAGTAGAACCGATATCACCACGTTTGATATCGCCGATCACTACCAGACCTTTCTCCTTACAGTAATCTACTGTATTTTTGTATGCCATCATTCCGGGAATTCCAAACTGCTCATACATGGCAATCTGTGGTTTCACTGCAGGTACCAGATCACAGATTGCATCTACAATCCCCTTATTATACTGCCAGATTGCTTCGGCTGCACCCTCCAGAGTTTCTCCCAGTTCCCGGAAAGCTTTATCCTGGATATGTTGCGGGATATAATTAAGCATAGGGTCCAGTCCCACTACGATAGGTGCGTTTGTTTTCTGAATTTTTTCAACAAGTTTGTTAATCATGGTTTTTCCTCCTGATATCTGTTTTATAATTTATCCTGATATACAATTTTTCCATCACTGATGGTACAGAGAATCTTTCCCTTTACCTTCCAGCCGTCAAACGGGGTATTCTGTCCTTTGGATGCAAATTCATTTTTATCAATAACATATTCGTGATCCACATCTGCAATGATCACATCTGCCGGATGTCCTTCCTGCAGAGTTCCCCGCTCGCTCTTTAATATCTGCGCCGGATTCCAGCTCATTTTTTCCACAAGCTGTTTTAATGTAAGAATACCTTTATCTACAAGTGCTGTATAAGTCAACGCAAAGCTGGTTTCAATTCCCACTATTCCAAATGCTGCATTACGGATAGAACCTGCCTTATCAGACATTGTATGAGGTGCATGATCTGTACTGATCACCTGAAAAGAACCATCCTTCAGGCCTGCAATCAGTGCATCCACATCCTTCTGTGTTCGGAGAGGCGGATTCATTTTGTAATTCGGATCATCTTCTTTAATATCATCTGAGGTAAGTATAAAGTGATGCGGACACACTTCGGCTGTGATATTTTTCAGCCCCTCTTTCTCCACCATCTTCATCATTTTGGCTACTCCCTCTGTAGAGCAGTGGCACAGATGAAGTCTGGCACCGGTCTCTCTGGCAAGCAGAATATCTCTGGCTGCGATCACATCCTCCACTGCATTGCAGATTCCCGGCAATCCCAGTCTGACTGCATTCTCATCATCATTCATACAGCCCTTTCCTCTAAGATCAATGTCTTCACAATGTGCAAAGATAGGGATATCCAGATCTCTGGCAATTTCCATAGCTTCTTTGCACAGAGAAGAATTCATAACAGATTTGCCATCCTCAGAAAGAGCAGGAATTCCCGCCTTTACCATTCCCTCTATATCAGAAAGCTCCTGTCCTTTCTCTCCCTGTGTAATAGCTCCGGCCTGAAGCACATGGATACCGGACAATTGGGCTGCTTTATTATGTACATAGTTTACACGGTCCGGTCCGTCGATCACCGGGGAAGTATTTGGCATAGCTACCACTGTAGTCACTCCGCCTCTGGCTGCCGCCCGTGAACCAGTTTCTATATCTTCCTTCTGTGTTTGTCCGGGATCTCTGAAATGTACGTGCAGATCGATCAGACCAGGCATAACCAGACAGCCCTTTGCATCGATCACTCTGTCACTTTTTTCTTTCGCTGTCAGCTGATCGCCAATCTCTTTGATCATTCCGTCTTCCAGATAAATATCACCGATTTTATCAGTGTCGGTTGCTGCATCTATGATACGGCCGCCACGAATAAGAATCCCCATGTAATTCTCTCCCTTCATCACTTCAATATATTATTTACTTACAATGTATCTTGAATGGATCTTGTCAACATTATAGCATACCTAATATACATAATACACGAAACTGCCTATTTAATAAAGTCTTTTTTTCCCCTTTTAAAATCAATAAACAATAACATTCTGTTTTATGCTTGACATTTTAAAATACGGGATATATAATCAGTTCATATCTGGATTATCAAATTATATAATCACTGGTTTTTAGAGATTATATTACTTCATATAATCTGTAAAATCTGGTGATTTTTTTTGCCAGAAGCTTTTTAACTTTTTTATTTTTTATGGAGGTAACAACATGAACAAGGGAACTGTAAAATGGTTCAACGCAGAAAAAGGTTACGGATTTATCACTGGTGAAGACGGTGCAGACGTATTTGTACATTTCTCCGCTATCAATGGTGAAGGATTCAAATCCCTTGAAGAAGGCCAGGCTGTAACATACGACTTAACAGAAGGCGCACGTGGCATGCAGGCTGCAAACGTTACAAAATTATAATTTATAATTTCCGTTAACGTAAGAGGATTGAATTCCGCACTTTTAACACGGATAGACCTCAAAAAAACCCCCCGGATCTTCCGGGGGATTTTTTTATTCTCATTTATTATTTTGCTGCAGAATCTCCAGTCTCTTCTGTTGCCGCAGTATCATCTGCAGTCTCTGCACTGTCATCTGCTGTATCCTCTGTGGCTGTAGTATCGTCTGCTGCCTCTGCATTCTCATCCTCTGTTGTATCAGCAGCATCTGTCTCATCTGCAGTCTCTTCTGTAGTGTCTGCATCCTCATCAGTATCAATACCAGAAATATAATTATCCAGCGCACTGGTATCCAGTACGGTATTCTGTACGACCTCTGCTTTGGTTCCTGCCACTTTTACATATGCAGAATATCCAATCCAGGCAACTACTACAACACATATAAATGCCCAGGCAAACATTTCCAGGGTAAACATTATTTTTTCCTTCTTATCTGCTCTTCCCCGTGTGCTCTTCCTAGCTTTATAGGCATCAACTTTCTTCTGACTCATGATGTATCTCCTTTGCTTCTCATATTTCCTTTCATCGGCTAAACAATTATAGCACATCTTTTTCTAAAATGAAATAGAGAATCCTGATTGGTTGAATTTGACACAGTTTTTTCACATATTACACTGCAACAATCACACCGCCGTCATTAGCATACATGGAGCTGACACCTGCTGTGTCCAATACGACAACTTTGGCAAGCTTCATTCTCTCCTGAAATGCTTCCTTGAGCACCTGTGCTCTGGCCGGGCAGTTGCAATGACTGATTGCTAAAACCTTATCCGCACTATCTGCAGTTTTTTCAATCACCTGCTCAACCATTTTAATCAGGGCACGGTTCATTCCTCTGGCCTGATCCAGCTGACAGATTGTTCCCTCTTCTGTAGATCCCATTACAGGCTTAATCTTCAGAGCACTGGCAACCAGTGCTTTTACCTTACTCAATCTTCCATTCTTACGTAATGTCTCCAAATTTTCAAGAACAAAGAATGTATGCTGTCCTGAAATATAGTGTTCCACTGTAGCAACTACTTCCTCAAAGCTCATTCCCTTTTCTTCACATTCCTGAATCTTCAGTGCGATCAATGTCTCACCAATGGAAGCAGATCTGGAATTAAACACGTGAATTTTTTTATCCGGATGATCCTCCAGACTCAGGTTTCTCCCAAGAAGTGCGCTATTATAAGAGCCACTCAGCTCTGCTGACAATGTAACCGCATATACATGCTCTGCCTCACAGTCATAGGCTCTCATATATCTCTCCGGAGAAGGACATGCTGATTTTGGGCACTCCGGGCACTCTGCTACCTTGTGCAGAAATTCGCCCTGTTTAAATGTTTCATCATCTATAATCTGTTCTGCTCCCACCATTAACGTCAGGGGAACAGATTCAAAATGCTCATCCTGTTTCCATTCATCCAAAAGTTCTCCACAACTATCTATGACAATCTTATATCTCAATTATATCGTCCTCTTTTCCATTATATGTAGTTTCGAATACCAGATATATCTTATCATACTGTTTTCCTTTTGAAAAGCCTTTTTCTCAAAAACTCTGTTCTTTTTTTTCAATCTGTTTTATAATAATAAAATACTCCTACAATTCTGTCCAAACCTGTAATATCTATAGATATTACAGGACTGACAACAGAGTAATTTCAGGAGTCATGAAAGGATTTCTATGCTTGCATTAACTATTTCAGATGTTAAGGATTTTATGAATAAGCTGCTTATCGGTGAAGTATTTGACAATTTTTCTCTGGTTGAAGCTTCCGTCACTACATTTAACACCTTCACCATTGACGGACATCTCCAGCAGGATTTTTTTGACACAGACACTGTAGAGGAATATAAAAAAGAAGCTGTGGAATATTCCCTGTGGCGCGATGTCAAACCTTACTGTTTTTCCATCATCCGCGGTAAGCGCACACCACTGAACTTCAAAATCGTGTTCCAGCTCTCTCCTTTTCAGGCACAGAACCTTTTGAAGAATCTGGGAAGACAATCCACAACCTCAGTATGTAATTTTTATCTTAACATTCAGTACAAAAGCAAATCTCTGTTATGTACCGCCGGCGTTTCCTACTCCTCCTTTTCCCTGGACAAAAAGTCCGAACATCTCTGGGACGACATGCTGTGCAGATTTCTTGAAGGAAATCATATTCCGTTTCAGAGACTATAAGTCCCTGCTATTTTGACATTTCCTCTGTTTTATTCAGATAATATGCCAGAATATCAATAAATTCACTGTTTGTAGGTTTATCCTCCATGGAACATCCTGCGATCAGTTCCAGATCTTCTTTGTGATTGATCCAGCAGATATTTACCAATGTCCTGATATTATGTTCCACATTAGATGGTGTTGACCTGTATTTTCTTGCAAGAATAGGATAAATATCCTTTGTGATCTTCATCGGCCGCTCCTGCAGTTCTTTCGCCATATTCACCGCTTCCGCGACATAATAATATCCCTTATATTTAGATGTCGCTCCCAATTTTCTGATCAGTCCATACACTTCACTCATATTTTTTTCCTCCTTAACTGGACAGTCGTCCTTTTTGCATTTTTTGTAATACACCTTTAGCGTTTTTACGACATACTCAGTTTTTCGGAAATATTGTCACTTATAAAGAGAAATCATATACAATTATTAAAATACCAGCAAATTAATGATAAAAATTTATACGCCATTTGTCAATATAAAAGTACTAAAAACGATAGTCCCGGTTGTTCTCTCCATGTTTTTTCGCCATGTTTCGAAACTTTTCCAGGACTATCGTAATTTTTCACAAAACTGCTTCTACTCTCCCCAACGGACAGTAAACCACAAAATCACTGCACATTATTTTGTAAGCATCATCAACACATCATTGCTTCTCTGTACAAATTTTGTCATTTCATCAGGTGAAAGCTGCTTATGGCTGAGCATTGCCAGATCATAAAGCTGTTCACAGATTACAGGGGCTTTATCTGAATCCTTATTTTCTGCCAAATATTTTACCAGTGGATGGTTCGCATTAAGTACCAGTGTTTCCTGTCCGCCAAACATATTCGGATCCATACCGCCCATTCCATACATTTTCATCATATCCTGCATACGGCGGCTTTCTTCGGAAAGGGTAACCATTGCAGATACATTTTCATTCTTCAGATTCTCTACATGAACCTCCAGTTTATCCTTATTCAGATTCTTACGGAAAAGCTCTGTCAGTTCTTTGGCGGTCGCTTCGTCAGCAGTACCCTCACCCTTCATTTCTTCTGTCAGATCCGCATCAATTCTCTTAAACTGTACATCCTGATGTTTCTGCTCCAGGCTGGAAATAAATGGGCTGTCAATATTATGTTTCAGAATCACGGCGTCCTTGCCGGCTTCCTTAAACATATTGATATACTGACTCTGCTGGATTTCATCCGTTACATAGAAAATTGTTGTCTTCTCCGGCTCTTTCTCTTCTGCTTTGTCTGTGTCTGCTGTTGCATCAGCCTCTTTTGACTCAGTCTGATCTGCTGCTTCCTCAGCTGTCTCTGTTGTCTTCTTATTCTCTTCTATGCAATCCTTGAGAGTAAGATATTTACCATCCAGATTCTTAAAGAGTACGTAATCACCTATCTTCTCTGCAAATTTGGTATCTTTAATACAACCATATTTAATAAACGGACTGATATCATCCCAGTATTTTTCATAGCTTTCTCTGTCTGTTTTGCACATTCCGGTAAGCTTATCCGCTACCTTTTTTGAAATATACTCAGAAATCTTCTTGACAAATCCATCATTCTGCAGTGCACTTCTTGACACGTTCAGAGGAAGATCCGGACAATCGATCACGCCTTTAAGCAGGAGAAGGAACTCAGGAATAACTTCCTTAATATTATCAGCAATAAATACCTGATTGTTGTACAGTTTAATGGTTCCTTCAATAGAATCATACTCTGTGTTAATCTTTGGGAAATACAGAATTCCCTTTAAGTTAAACGGATAATCCATATTCAGATGAATCCAGAACAGCGGTTCCTTGTAGTCCATAAATACTTTACGGTAGAAATCTTTGTACTCCTCATCTGTACACTCATTGGGATGCTTCATCCAAAGCGGATTGGTATCACTGAGAGAAACCGGACGTTTATTGATCTTCACTTTTTCCCTTGCAGGAGAGATCTCAACTACTTCCTTCTCTCCGTTTTCATTCTCTTTTTCTTCAGTTTTAGCATCCTCATGAATATGCTCTACCACTACATCATCATCTTTTAATTCTGATTCATCTATAGTCTCATATTCCTGAGGTGCGTTTGCTTTAGAAAGATAAATATTTACCGGCATAAAGGAACAATATTTCTCCAGTACTTCACGCATACGGTATTCGTTGGCAAATTCCAGGCAGTCTTCATTAAGGAAAAGTGTGATTTCTGTTCCAACAGTCGTTTTGTTGCCTTCCTGAATATCGTACTCTGTACCGCCATCGCAGGACCAGTGCACAGGTGTCGCTCCCTCTGTATAGGAAAGGGTGTCAATATGTACTTCATCTGCCACCATAAATGCAGAATAGAATCCCAGTCCAAAATGACCGATCATCTGGTCATCTGTTGTCTTATCCTTATATTTCTCCAGGAACTGAGTCGCACCGGAAAAAGCGATCTGAGTAATATAATTCTCTACCTCATCCGCAGTCATACCGATACCATTATCAATAAATTTCAGAGTTTTTCCATCTGGATCTACGATTACCTGAATCTCCGGCTTATATCCCTCCGGAAATGTATATTCGCCCATTACCTCCAGCTTTTTCAGCTTGGTAATGGCATCACATCCATTGGATACCAGCTCTCTTACAAAAATATCATGGTCTGAATACAGCCACTTTTTAATGATCGGGAAAATATTTTCGCTGTTAATTGACAAACTTCCATGTTTTACAGCCATGCTGTCCACACTCCTTTTATATCTTTTAGATTTTCTGTAACTCTGAAAGATATAGTAATACCTTATGGTCTAAAAGTCAAGCAAAAATTAGCACTCATTTAAAATGAGTGCTAATAATTCATTGACATTTAACTGTCTTACCTATTTATTTTTTCTTTTTCTTGTAAACTACAACTCCCACAATAGCACCTGCTGCAATGGCAAGAATCAGTACAAACGGCATGATATTGGTGGTATCTCCGGTCTGCACTGCCTTCTTCTGATTAGCAGCCGGATTCTGCTGCACAGGAGTAGGAGTAGCTGTAATTACAACCTTTGGCTGTGAAATCGTAAAGCTTACCTGCTTTGTATCCTGTTTTCCCGTATTTTTCCAGCTTTTACCATCATACTGCTGAGCATTAAATACAACAGTCAGATTATATGTGCCTTCTTTGGTAATTCCAAAAGTAGCTGTATACGGAGCCTGGCTCCAGCTGTTTGTATTGATGACTGTCCAGTGATCCGGAACATAACGCACATCTCCCTTTCCCGGACTTTCATTGTCCATTCCTGCACCTACCGCTGTAAATGTAATCTTGGACTGAGTGGTATATCCGTCAGCGCTGATTCCTGTGATCTTATTATTTGCCGGATCCGCAATCTGCGCAGTACGTCCGGCTTTTACAGTTACCTTTACAGCTGTGATCAGGCTGATCTGATCTGGATTTTCAACTCCATCGGGAAGCACTACCGTTCCATTCACTTTGAAGGTCTGCTCCTGCTTTACAGATGGATCATACGTACATTCCTTCACATTCCATTTTACCTTCGCCTTCATTTCCCCCTCTGTAGTATTAATAACTACCTTTGAAGGAAGTCCCAATGCCTTAGCAGATTTCTCTACACCATTCTTTACTCCCTTCACGTGGGAAGGATTCTGGATTCCTGTAATTCTACATGCCGGTTTTGTCACACTGAATGAAGCACTGATATCGGCCACTGCAGAAATCTGACTGTCTGTATTTGTGGCTGTAACCTGAACAGATTCGCTGTACTCACCTGCTGTCATACCGGTTTTTGGCACTGCAGTAAAGGTTGCTTCTGCTCCGGGATCCAGCTGTGTTGCAGACAGCTCTCCGATTTCAAAATACTGAGCCTGCGGCTGAGTCAGATCCACTGCTGCATTTCCAGTATTAGTAAGCGTAATCCGATACACATACTCCGGAGTATTATATCCCTCCTCCATCGGGTCATAAATAATCTCGGAAGGATCTGCTTTCAGAGAAACCTGTGGCTTCTCCTCTGCTTTTACACTGACTCCGGCCTCTGCCTGAGCCACAGCACTCTCATCCTCTTCAATTCCAAAAACAAGTGTATCACTGTAATCACCCTGGACTAATCCTGCCTTTGGCTGAACAAGAAAGCTACAGGATGCTCCTTTCTCCAGAGTATATACCGCCTGTGTATCTACCGGTGCAATATCAAAATGTTCCGACTCCGGAAGTTTCAATGTAACTGTCTCATCTCCTGTATTCGTCACAGTAACTGTCTGGCTCTCACTGATCTGTGTATAGCCTTCTGTCAGATCAGCAAAGGAAAGTACCGCTGGATCTGTGGATATAGATAACTTTCCAAGTTCTGCACTTGGTTCCTCCGTATTGTCCGGAGTTTCCGGATTCTCAGAATCATCAGGAGCTTCAGAATCATCAGGTTCAAGAACAGGTTCTTCTTCCGCTTCCACCACAGCCTTCACTTCAAAGGAAACCTCAGCCCCCTCTTCCGTCTCATAGGTAATGGTATCATCATAAGTACCTTTCTCCAGTTCCTTCCTTGGCTGAATCCATACACTGACAGACTCTCCTGCTGCCAGAGGCCCCTCTATGTCCGCTACCATAAAATGCTCCGGGCTGATCGCCTTGAAATTCAGAGCACCTGTTCCGGTATTTTGGATATCTACAAACATTGTCTGGGATTCGTTATCTCCGGATTCTGCCCGGATAGTTCCAAAATCACACACCGGATTTTCCTGACCTTCTACAGAAGCTACTGCTTCATAGGACAACTCCTGCTGTGCATTTTCCACATCATCCGTGTTCTCTGCATCCTCCGGCGCTTCTGTCTCCTGAACATCCTCTGTTTTATCTGTAGTTTTCTCTGTGCCGTCAGGCTGAAGCTCAGACTGGGTATAAATCTGCATTTCCTCTGTCTGTTCCGGATTCTGTGTATCATCTTCCTCTGTCTGAGACGGAGACTCTGCCTCATTCTCCTCAGCCAGAACTGCCCCTTCTGTACTGTCATCCTCTGTCTGCTGGACATCTTCAGCATCTTCCGACTCCGCATCCTCTTCAGAGCCTTCCAGCTGGGCTTCTGTATTCTGCTCCTCCTGAGCCTTCTTATCAGCAACAGCCTGGGCTTCCTCCTGAGTAGCTGTCACCTCCAGAGTCTTAGCCTGGAGTTTACCGGTAAATTCTGACTTCTCTGCCGGTGTGATATCCAGCACCAGCACATAGCCCAGATCATCCTGAGTCACTGTGTAAGTTTTTTCTGTACCTACCTGGGTAAGCTCCTTCTCTCCGGTCTGTCTGGACCAGGAAAAGATAACATCATCATCTGTCACTCCCTCAGGAGTCACCTTGGAATAATCTGCACTCAGTACTGTTCCCACTGCCGGCAGTCCCTTTACCTTCAGCTTGCCTCCAAGCTCTCCGGCTTCCGCTGCAAAAGCCATGGATGGAAGAAGGGTAACGATCATCAGCACAGCCATCAGCACTGCAAGAATTCTTTTTTTCCTCATGTGCCATCCTCCTTTTATTTATCATTTATATATCTTTTTATAACTACCGTTTTATTTTTGATCGGCAGTTCTTTATACAGTGTTATTATAACACTGTGGTTTTTCCAAATGTAATTCGCATATTTCATATTGCTTCTGTGCATAAATGAAAGAAGCTGTTTCAATCTGCATAGTTCTATTTTGCAGAACCGCTCTTTGAAATAGCTTCTTCCTCTTTTTATTTATTCTATATCAAATTTCTGTTCAGCCTTCCACAATGAGATATTTTCCGTCCGGAAGTGCAAATACCTCACTGGCCTCTTCCAATTCTTCGTCTGACATGCCTTCTACATCAGCTCCCATGTCATCCAGGTATTCCCTCACTTCGTCAATAGAATCTACCATTGCAGCCATGCAGTCCTCCAGAAAAGCCTCTGCTTCCTCAAAAGACTCCGCTACCGGCTGCGGAAAAAGCTGTCCCTGCTTTTCCAGAAATGTGTTGATGCATTCTTCTGTGTACATTTTAAATTACCCCCTCCATATTTCCTTTCGCCCTGATCACCTTTTTCAGGATATCCTGTACCCGGTCTGCAGTGAATGCCGCCGATTCCCGCACCTTCTCCTTGGAATGTGCCATGGCAAAGCCATATTTCACTGCCTTAAGCATCTCTATATCATTATATTCGTCTCCGAATGCAATGCACTCCTCTGGGGAAATTCCATATTTTTCCTGGAACTCCCGGATTCCCTTCGCCTTGTTCGTACCAAAAGGAATAAAATCCACCCAGTCATTGCCTGATGTCACTACTGTACATCTCTGTCCAAACTGTCCAGTCCAGTAACGTACATATTCATCTGTCAGACCGGCAGATTCATATACCGCCAGCTTCATAATAGGTTCTGTGATCTCATCCAGACTGTTTATGATCCTGCACTCATTTTTCACCAGATCCACCATATAATGGCGAAAGCTTTCTGTTTTTGGCATGAGATAATGATAATCCTTAGCAGAACAGGTGAATTCTGCGTCTTTTTTTTCTATAATTGCAGTAAGAATCTCATTTGCCAATTCTTTATCAAATCGATCCTGATAAAGAACCTGCCCCTTTTCCACTGCCAGTGCGCCATTCTCACAGATAAAAGAAATATCCGAAGCAACCGGTGCAAACAATCTCTTCATATTGGGATACTGGCGTCCACTGGCTGCCACAAACCGGATTCCCAGCTCATTCAGTGCCCTGATCAAAGGAAAAAGATCCTCTGGCAGGGTCTGGGCCTTGTTCAAAAGTAAGGTTCCGTCCAGATCACTGGCGATCAGTTTAATCATTTTGGTATTCCTCACATATCTTTAATAAATCTGTCGGTTTCTCTGCCACCAGATCAGCTCCGTTGGCATTAAGTTCCTCCAGGTCACGAAAGCCCCACAATACACCTATGGTAAACATTCCAGCCGCTTTGCCAGTCTGCATGTCTGTACCGGTATCCCCGATATACATACACTCTTCCGGCTTTACCCCAAGCTTCTTTGCTGCAAGAAGCGGTGCATCCGGTGCAGGTTTACGGCGGATTCCTTCCTGTTGTCCAATCACCAGGTCAAAAATTCCCGGATAAAGGTAATCCATTACCTTCAGTGCTGCTGGATGGGGTTTATTGGAGCATACAGCTAGCTTCATTCCTTTTTTTCTCAGTTCCTCTACCGTTGACTGCATTCCATCATACCTGGTCACCTTATACAGCGGGTCTTCGTCAAACCTCTCTCTGTACATTTTCCGTGCTTCTTCATAATGAACCAGCTCCGGATCTCCCGCATCCTTCAACGCCCTGCGCACCAGCATATCCGCACCCTCTCCGCAGTAATAGCGGAAATTATCCAGAGGAAGAGGGCGAAGTCCCAGCTTCTTCATTACCTCATTTGCAATATATGCCATGGAATCCAGTGTATATGCCAGAGTTCCGTCCAGATCAAATATACCTGCTTTTATCATTTTGTATCATCCTCTTTATTCTGTCTGTATTTTAATCCACAAGGGAGATTCCCAGTTTCTTCATTTCATGGAAAAGCCTTGCCACAGGCAGTCCCACCACATTATTATAGTCACCGCAGATTCCCTTTACATAAATTCCCCATCTGCCCTGGATTCCGTAACTTCCGGCTTTATCCATAGGTTCTCCGGTAGATACATAAGCCTTGATTTCATTCTCAGACACCGGATAAAATTCCACATTTGTTTTCTCATAAAAGGTATGTTCTATCCATTGTCCCTGCTTTTTCTCCAGTACCGTCACTCCCGTATACACCTGATGTGTATTGTCCTGAAGCTTTTGCAAAGTATGAACTGCATCCTCCTCATCTGCCGGCTTGCCCAGAATGCGGTTTTGAAAAACCACAACTGTGTCCGAACCGATGACCAGTGTCTTTTCCTCGCATTCCCCAAGCTCTTCTGCCACAGATGCTGCCTTATCAAAAGCCAGCTTCTGTACTGCCTCTCCCGGCTCATCCGAAGTCCGCTTCTCCTCCCCGTGAGCAGGTATGATTGAAAAGGTCACTCCTGCCTGAGTCAACAGCTCCCGTCTTCTCGGGGAAGCAGATGCCAAAATAATTTTTCTCATAATGTATCCTCTTCTTTCCTGTCATAGTATACCTTGTATCTTTCTCTGACGCAACCGATTTTTATTGCTTTTTGTCGGATCGTGAACAAGCCAAAACTTACCCCTTTTCTTTTTGACAGAAATGTATTAAAATATCTTTATTCATATGCGAATTGACTAATATCAGAAAGGAGTATTATTATGGCAAAGCTTAATAAATATTGGGGATTTGTAGCAGTAGGTGCCCTGACCGCGGCAGCAGCCGGTGCAGTGGCAGCAGTAATCATAAAAAACCATCCTCATACAAAAGATGAGGATTTTACAGAGGATTTTGACGATGCATTTGATATCGCCTTTGACTCCGATGAAGAAGAGGAAAAAGAAGCTCCGCAGGAAAGTGCTGAAGATTTCGAATCCTGGGACGCTGATTTAGACCAGGGTGACATCACTGAAACCGACGAAGAGGCCGAAAGCTCTGATGATGCCGAAACTGACGAAGAGGCTGAAAGCTCTGATGATGTAAAAACTGGCACTATTCAGGATACTGAAACAGATACCAAAGCTGACGTTAAAGCAGATACTGACGCAGAATAACATAACAACATAAAAAAAACGGATCCGTCTGATACTATTCAGATTGATCCGTTTTATTTATATAATAGCTATTTCATTATATAATAGTTATTTCAACTTTAAGTTCTTACTATGAAGCACATTCCTTATCAGGCTTTCGGCAGTTTGAATGAGCTCTTCAGAGATACAATGCGGTTAAATACCGGAGCACCTTCTTTGGAGTCATGGATATCTGCACAGAAAAATCCTGTTCTTACAAACTGGAAGCTGTCATAGCCTTTTGCTTCCATAAGTGCAGGCTCTACATATGCGGTAACTTTTGTCAGAGAATTCGGATTTACGTTCAGAGAACCATCCTCTTTATTATATACGCCTTTTTCCTCATCTACAATATTCTCATAGAGACGTACTTCTGCTTTTCCTGCCTGGCTTGCTTCCACCCAGTGAATGGTTCCTTTTACTTTTCTGCCATCCGGTGCATTGCCACCCTTTGTTGCAGGGTCATAAGTACAATGCACAACACGTACAGTTCCATCTTCATCAGCTTCATATCCTGTACAGGTTACGAAATATGCGTTCATAAGACGAACCTCTGTACCTGGGAACATTCTCTTATATTTCTTAGGCGGATCTACCATAAAGTCTTCCCTCTCAATATAGAGTTCTCTGCCAAACGGTATTTTACGGGTTCCCAGTTCTTCATTCTCCATATTGTTCGGAGCTTCCAGATATTCTACTTCACCTTCCGGATAATTATCGATCACAAGCTTGATCGGATCAAGAACAGCCATCAGACGTGGACGTTTCAGTTTTAGGTCCTCACGGATGCAGTATTCAAGCATTGCATAGTCAACAGAGCTGTTTGCCTTAGATACACCACAGAGCTCCACAAACATTTTAATGGATTCCGGTGTAAATCCACGGCGGCGCAGTGCTGCGATGGAAACCAGACGCGGATCATCCCATCCGTCTACGATGCCTTCCTCTACCAGTTTCTTGATATAACGTTTACCTGTAACTACATTTGTCAGATACAGTTTTGCAAACTCGATCTGCTTCGGTGGCTGCGGATATTCCAGTTCTTTTACAACCCAGTCGTACAACGGTCTGTGATCCTCAAACTCCAGGGTACAGATAGAATGTGTGATTCCCTCAATGGCATCTTCGATAGGATGAGCGAAATCGTACATTGGATAGATGCACCATGTGTCACCGGTTCTGTGGTGTGTCATATGAGCAACACGATAGATAACCGGGTCACGCATATTCATATTCGGAGATGCCATATCGATCTTGGCACGGAGCACTTTCTCTCCGTCTGCATATTTGCCCTCTTTCATCTCTTCGAAAAGCTGCAGGTTCTCTTCTACACTTCTGTTTCTATATGGGCTTTCTTTACCTGGCTCTGTAAGAGTTCCGCGGTATTCGCGAATCTGATCTGCAGTCAGGTCACATACATAGGCTTTGCCTTTCTGGATCAGCTTTACAGCTGCTTCATACATCTGTCCGAAATAATCAGATGCAAAAAACAGTCTGTCTTCCCAGTCTGCGCCAAGCCATTTGATATCTGCCTTGATGGATTCTACAAACTCACTCTTTTCTTTGGTCGGGTTTGTATCATCAAAACGCATGTTGAACTTGCCGTTATATTCCTGTGCAAGACCATAGTTTAAAAGAATAGATTTCGCATGACCGATATGAAGATATCCATTCGGTTCCGGCGGGAAACGCGTATGCACGGTGTCATAAACACCTTCTGCTAAATCTTTATCAATGATATTCTCAATAAAATTTTTGGAAACTGTTTCGTTCTCCATCTTTTTCCCTCCTGTTGTCGTATTTTATACTGTTTTTTCACACATCTATATATAAAAAATACAACTGAATATTTTTTATGTCGAATGAATTTATATTATCATTGGAAATTCCATCTGTCAACCGTTTACACAACAGTGACAGGCCTTATATTTCTCAGACTCATCTGCACTCTCTTTCAGCAGCTCATATCCTTGACTAACATCTTGCAAAATATTATAATTATATCAACATATCAAGGAGGTGCGGCAATATGAGTAATGCACTACCAATTGAAGATTTAAGTAAAACTTACCTGGAACATTCTATGGTTATCAATAACTTTGTTATCAAGATCGGCAGCCAAATCAAAGACAGCTTATGTCGTGTCTTTGGTGATGGTGTTCAGTATGAATGGCGTGAAAATGATGATAAAGTAATCATTCCTGACGTATCAATCATCTGTAACCTGAGAGACCGTAAGAACATTTCTTTCACTGGCATTCCCCGCTTTGTGATGGAAGTTTTGTCCAATGCCACAGAAGAATATGATCGACATGAAAAGATGGATATTTATTGCAAGGTCGGCGTCTCTGAGTATTGGATCGTTGACTGGAGAAAAAAATCTGTAGAGATTTATCTCTTCGATTTCAAAGAAGATGGCACTGGTTATCCGTATCTTTATAAGACTGTCACAGCCCAGAATAAAGAAGATTTACATCTGGTTATGTTTCCGAATCTGAAGATAACCTTTGACGAGCTGTTCGACATTGGTGAATATTAACACTACAAAGAGTAGGTGCTGCTGCATCTGCTCTTTTTTGATAATACGTTTCTTCTGTTTCGTAGAATCATAGGAAATATAAATACGCTCCCTTCGATTCCTTTTCGCATTCCATTGCAAAACTAGTACATCGTTTTCGAAATAACTATACCACTCACTTGTCTGCGAATCCGATTGCACAGGTCTAAAAGCCTCAGCGTAGCCCGCTACGCCTGCGTTTTTATACCAGCACACTCGAATCCGCATCCTACGCGATTGGTATAGTTATTTACGAAACGATGTACTAGTGTGCCGACAAGTTGATTCTTGAAACAATCTTGCAGGATAAATTTTCTTATTTCAAGGCGGAGGAAGGAGGCGTAGCGGTGGCTACGGTGACCGACGACAACGCGGAAATAAGAAATTTAGACGCAAGATTGTTCGAGAAATCAACTTGTCGGTACACCAGCAATAGACATGGATGCAGACTGCTAAAAAGAATAAACCTATCAACTGAGCCATTTTTGAAAAATAAGGCATAAACCAGGGAGATAGTTTACTCTTTTTTATTTGTTTCAGAATGTTTCAGAATCACTTGCATATTGATTTCCTGATCTGCATATGCTATAATGCCAGTAGGCGAAAAGAAATAGCAAGTCCATGTAGACAAAAAGAATGAAGCCCTCAGTAGTGCGAATACTGGGGGCTTCTTCTTATTTTTTATGGCAGACAAGAAACTGCCAGGTTAGTGTTGCCGGGTATCGGTTGGACAACACTGTAAGTATAACATATCTCTTGTCATTCTGGAAGTACAAACAGTTCTTAGAAGTTTATAAAATAATACTGGGTTTATTCGAGTATATCATCCTAAAATCATTATTTCAGGAATAGGAAGAGTCTCAGTACAAAAACTGCAATTCTGAGCAGTATCCCGGAACTGCAAATTGCACAAAAAAATAATCAGAACCTATGTCCTGATTATCTTGAGTAACTTTTTGAGTAACTTTGATTTACTGGCACCTCACAAACCCAGTAAATAAGCCATTCTTAGCAAGCTGATGACGGGAATTGAACCCGTGACCCCTTCCTTACCAAGGAAGTGCTCTACCTCTGAGCCACATCAGCATTGTGTCGGATTTACCGCTCACAGTTGAATATATTACCAGAACTTGTTTGTATTGTCAATCCCTATTTTTTAACTTTTTGATTTTTATTTTATACTGATATCTTTCTATTTTTGATATTGCTCCAACTGCTCTCTGATTTTGGTTCGGATGCGCTGTAATGCATTATCTATGGACTTGGGTGTTTTTCCCATGATCCGGGCAATCTCTCCGTATCCGTTTCCTGCCAGATAATATTCAAGAACCTGGTTCTCCATTGGACTTAACGTTGCTGTTATCTCCTGCTCCAGATCCTGGACATTCTCCTGGTCAATAATAATAGACTCCGGGTTCTCTCCCCAGTTATCTCCAAGATGTTCTTCATTTTCCCCATCCTGTTCGCTGAGAGAAATATAGGAATTCAGCGGCTGGTGTTTCTGCCTGTTGGAACTCTGGATGGCGTTGTAGATCTGTCTGTCCACACATATACTGGCAAAGGTCTGAAATGCAGCATCTCTGTCCGGCTGGTAATCGCGGACTGCCTTAAACAGTCCGATCATACCTTCCTGTATCAAATCATCGTTCTCCCCACCTATCAGGAACATGGTCCTTGCTTTCTTGCGGACCATGTTCTTGTATTTTTCCATCAGATAGTCGAGGATTTCTGATTCCCCGTTTTTGAAATGGGAAATTAATTCTTCATCTTTAATTCCGTCATACTGTTTCATCAATTTAACCCTTCCGTTTTTCTGAAAATCTCTATCATTCGCCCAGAGGGCTTCTTATAACATAACAATATTGTGGAATAATTTTATTTCTTCTGCAGTCTCTGACGTACAATCTCATATCCAAGTACTCCGGCTGCCACAGATGCATTGAGGGAATCAATGTCACCCTTCATAGGAATAGATGCCACGAAATCACACTTCTCACGGATCAGTCTGCTTACACCTTCACCTTCATTGCCGATCACTACGCCGATCGGACCTGTCAGGTTAAGATTGTACATGGTTTCACCGCCCATATCTGCACATACGAACCACATGCCCTGTTCTTTCAGTTCATCGATGGTATGTCCCAGATTGGTAACTTTTGCAACAGGTGTATAGTTTAATGCACCTGCTGAAGTCTTGGCAACTGTGGAAGTCAGGCCAACTGCTCTTCTCTTGGGAATAATCACCCCATGTGCACCTGCAAGGTTTGCTGTACGGATGATCGCACCAAGATTATGAGGATCCTCAATATTATCCAGGATAAAGATAAAGGGATCTTCTCCTTTTTCCTTTGCCTTCGCAAGAATATCTTCTACACTTGCATATTCATAGGCTGCCACCTGAGCGATTACGCCCTGATGTGCGCCTGTCTCGCTTAACTGATCCAGACGTTCTTTTGCCACATAGTTAATAATCGTATCTTTTTTTCTTGCCTCTCTGGCAATAGTGCGGACCGGTCCGTCCTGGCATCCGTCCAGGATAAAAAGCTTATCTACACATTTGCCGGAACGAAAGGCTTCCAGAACCGCATTGCGTCCTTCTATCTGTTCACTCATATCTTATCCTCTCCGATCCCTGCACGGACCAGTTCTATGATCCTGCTGAAATCATCTTTTAAATATAAATAGCCCATCAGAGCTTCAAACCCTGTTGCCCTGCGGTAGTCTGCCATGGTTGCATGTTTGGCCATTGTAGGAGAATGAGCATTCCTTCCTCTTCTGTAAACGCTGTGTTCCTCCTCTGTGAGCATGGGTTCAATCACTTCCATCATGGAAGACTGGGTTCCTGCCTTAACCAGACTGCTGGCTTTTCTGTGAAGCTGGTTCACCGGACAATTGCCTTTTTTTACAAGGATCGTGCGGATTACCAGTTCATAGACGCCATCTCCGATATACGCCAATGTCAGCGGAGAATAGGTTCGCAAGTCTTTATCTTCCAAATGAAACAACTGATGAAGCATGCCTTTCAAACTACTCAAATTCTCTTCATTAAGTCCGTTTGTTTCACTCATATCATTTAAGCTCGTTTCCATTTTACTCCCTCGCGGGTATCCTTAAGGATGATTCCCTTAGCCAGAAGCTCATCTCTGATCTCATCTGCTCTTGCGAAATTCTTTGCTTTTCTTGCTTCCTGACGCTCTGCGATCAGGTCTTCGATTTCTTTATCAAGGATTTCTTCTGTTTTCACAGCCTTCAGACCAAGTACATCGCATAATTTCACCATTGTGTCAAGAAGTGCTCCTGCAAATTCTGTGGAACTTGCCTCTGATACATTTGTATTTGCAAATTTAACCAATTCAAAAATGGCTGCCAGTGCATCTGCTGTGTTGAAATCATCATCCATAGCTTCTTCAAATTTCTTTACGAATTCCTGTGCCTGTGCAAGCAGTTCTTTCTCTACATCTGTTGCAGTTTCTGTCTGTGCTGCTGCTTTTCTGTCCTTTAAGTTTGCTGCTGCATCTGTGATACGTTCTAATGCATTCTTTGCAGCTTCCATCAGATCTGCGCTGAAATTCAGCGGACTTCTGTAATGTGCGTTCAGCATGAAGAAACGAAGCACCTGCAGGTCATACTGTTCACTGATCTCGCGAACAGTACGGAAGTTTCCAAGAGACTTGGACATTTTTCTGTTATCAATATTTAAGAATGCATTGTGCATCCAGTATTTTGCAAAGATTTTGTCGTTGCAGCATTCACTCTGTGCAATCTCGTTTTCATGGTGAGGAAAGATCAGGTCTTCTCCGCCTGCATGGATATCAATCTCATCACCAAGGTATTTTTTCGCCATAACAGAACACTCAATATGCCATCCCGGACGTCCGTCACACCATGGTGAAGGCCAGGATGGTTCTCCCTCTTTCTTCGGTTTCCAGAGAACAAAATCCAGTGGATCTTCTTTCTGGTCTTCACCGGATACCTGCAGAGAACGGAAGCCGGACTGCAGATCATCCAGGTTCTTGTGCGAAAGTTTGCCATATTCTTTGAACTTCTTAACTCTGAAATAAACAGTACCGTCTGCTGCCGGATAAGCATATCCCTTATCAACCAGAGTCTGGATCATACTGATCATTCCGTCGATTTCCTGTGTTGCCTGTGGATTGGTTGTGGCAGGTTTTACATTCATGCCATCCATATCTTTCTTACACTCTGCAATATAACGCTCGGAAATTTCCTGTGCGCTTACGCCCTCTTCAATTGCTTTCTTGATGATCTTGTCATCTACGTCTGTAAAATTGGAAACATAGTTTACTTCATATCCTTTGTATTCCATATATCGGCGTACGGTATCGAAGATGATCATCGGACGTGCATTTCCGATATGGATCAGGTTGTATACAGTCGGACCGCAGACATACATACGAACTTTTCCCTCTTCAAGAGGTACAAATTCTTCTTTTCTACGTGTCAGTGTGTTAAAAAGTTTCATGTTTTATTCCTCCAGTTTTCTCTATCATTAACTCTCTTTTCTTTCATTAAGAAGACAGATCGCCTGAGATGCAATTCCTTCTTCTCTTCCCGTAAATCCCAGTTTTTCCTCTGTAGTGGCCTTAATGTTCAGCTGAGACTCATTGATTCCCATTGCTTTTGCCATATTGGCTCTCATCTGTGGAATATGAGGTGCCATCTTTGGTTTCTGTGCAATGATCGTTGCATCTATATTTCCGATCTCATAATGGTGCTCTCTCAAAAGCTTCGTCACATGTTCCAGCAGCAGAATACTGGAAATTCCTTTATATGCAAGGTCTGTATCCGGAAAATGTTTTCCGATATCGCCCAGTGCAGCAGCTCCCAGAAGTGCATCCATAACTGCATGGATCAGTACATCTGCATCTGAATGTCCCAGGAGACCTTTTTCCCAGTCTATCTTCACACCACCCAGGATCAGATCTCTGTCTTCGGTCAGTCTGTGTACATCATATCCCATTCCAACACGCATAATCATTCTCCTCTTATATCCAGCATCTTGCTGATTCTCAATAAGCTTAACCGTCTCCTTGTATAAGGAGCAAGTCTGAGGCTTGGCAAAACAGCCGATTCATCGAGTCCGATATCATAAACGGTTTTCGCGCATCCGGCTTTCTCCAGCAAATGGAACATAGTCTGTTCACTGGGAAGCTCATCAATAATCTCCTCTATCCCGTTCAGGCATTTTTCCAGATGCTGTGGTGAAATAGTTTTTAACAATTCCGGCTCGTTTTCTTTTCTTATTTCTTCCAGAAGTCCTTTTTTCCCAAAAGTTTCTTTCAGAAGCTCCTCGTCTTCATTCTCATAGGGTTTTGCGTGACATCGTCCCTGTGTGATGGCTACAGCGATACGTTTGTATTCTTCCAGTACAAGAAGTGCTGCTACAGAAACCTTCTCACCATGGAGTGCATCCAGCGGGCCATTGATCACTTCCATATCCCACAGATGTGTGACCTGGTGCTCTGCGCAGGAAGCAGGCCTTGAATTACCGATCATCTGCATTGCAAGTCCGGAAAGAATCAGTGCATACATAAGCTGTTCACATTCATCTTCCTCTCCCTCTGTAATATCCTGAATCGAAGATTTCACAGTTTTTAACGCTTTCTCTTCCAGCTTTACAGTTTCGTGGCAAAAATACTCTCCGGTGACCAGGTTCGCGATCTTCCAGTCTGCAAGACAGATGTATTTCGCCATCAGATCTGAAATCCCGGCTGCAGTCAGGCGCTGTGGTGCTTTTGAAAAAATATCTGTATCTGCATATACACAGATCGGAGCTACTGAAGGCACAGTCTTCTTTACTCCATCCAGGGTCATTGCTGCTACTGTTGTTACAAATCCATCTCCACTTGCTGCGGTAGGCACTGAAATGAAAGGTACTTTGTAATTATGTGCAATATAACGGCTGATATCATGGATCGTGCCTGCTCCTACTGCAAGGATCAGGTCAATATCCTCTTCCATGTTGTTCTCCACAATTTTTATTGCATGCCGGTCTGCCTGAAGTCCCTCTGCATCCAGAACAAGTACCTGGCACCTGTCATAGATATCCTCCATAAGTTCCTCTGTTGCCGCATAGGTATTGGTATCGCAGATGACCAGCGGGGATATGTACTCTCTGAGCATTCCCTCTGACATCTCTTCTTCAAGCTTCTCTACAGCTCCGGCTTCTATCAAAATCTCTTTCACTGCAATCTGGTGTTCCCTGCCGCAGCTGCAAGGTCGGGCAAAATCGTCCGCATCAACTCGCATTTAAATTCTTCCTCCTGACTTTCCTGAATCAAGCGGATAAAATCATCCACATGACTATCTGCTCATAATTGAATAGTTGTTTCACAGCCTGATTCGGTTAAACTTTTTTCTATAGGCACAGTTCATTGGTATTATACATGATTTTCCTGTAAAAATCAATCATTCCGCGCAGGTCTGGCGGCTACAGGTTCAAATAATTATATACAATCTTTGAAATATTCTGTATGTTCGTCACCGCCGTTTCCTCCGGACAGCCTTCTGACATAATACACAGAATGTATGTTGTCTTTTCGCCATAGACAATTGCGATATCGTGCTGATCCTGATCTGTCTCGCCGGTCTTGTTGGCAGATTTTATTCCATCCGGAAGTCCCTGGGGGATTTTCCAGGTGTTTTCCTGATTTGACAGAAGATTTAACATTTCTTCTGACGCCTCTTTACTGACACATTCCCCCTTGTAGATTTTTTCAAGCAGAGTGCCGCAATCTTTTACAGAAGTCATGTTTCTGCCACCCAGACTCTCCTGTGCGGATGCTGCAGGATGGAGGGTGTGCTGCACACTTGTCTCTGTATAGCCCTCTTTTTCCAGATATTTGTTAATATCCTCCGCACCTTTTTTGAAATCAAGGAAATCTGTCTGAAGCTTCACCAGTTCATTGCAGGATTCATTGTCACTGACTGTGATCATATTCCACAGCAGGTCATTTAATTTTACATCTACAGTTTTTGTATCTGCAGTATTTAATTTCTTTGCCTCATCTGCCTTTACCTGCTCCATATCCTCATAGGTCTTTGCCATTACAAAGGCTTTGATCAGACTTGCAGAATAAAGGGAAGTATCATTGATCAGGATTTCCTTTTCTTCATTAAGGTCTTTCACATAAACACTCCAGGTTCCCTGATATCCGGACAGCATCTTCTCAAGCTGGGGCTTCAGATTATCTATCCCAAGATCATCCATATTCACGATCTTTCCCGTATCATCCACAATAAAACCATCATCCGTCACTGTGCTTTCCTGAAGCAGGGCGCCATTTGTACCGCCAAAATAATAGCTCCCGTCAAAATTCATCTCATAACAGTCCATTTCAAGCGAATGGATGCCAGGTTCTGTTACCAGTCTGCCATTTTCATCAAAATAATAATATCCGTTCAGAGTAATCCCGTCTATTGCCAGATTGTCAATATACCTTACCTGCGGTGCTGCTGACAGACGCCCCAGATTGTTCACAAAGTAATATCCGTCAAATTTCTCTGCCTCCTGGGCATTCTGTGTATCAGATTCCTCATCTGTCTTATCCCCAAACACTGCAACACCTTTCAGATGCTCCATATGAGGACTGCAGGCTTTGAATTTCCCATCTGCATCATGGTAATAATATCCGTCAAATACAGTTCCGTCTATCTCATAATCCTGAAAATAATGGATCTCTGTCTGGTTACTTCCGGCGCCATTCACATCCAGACAGTAAAATCCGTCACTCTTCATCATATATTTGCCACTTCCGTCTCCCATGGGCTGAATCTGTGCCTGCCCGGTGACAGATGCAAGGCTCTGCTGTACAGCCATAACAGGAACCGCCAAAGCCAGTGCCATGGAAATGGCTCCGGCCAGACTTCCGGCTATGATATAACTTTTAATATGATATTTCGCTGTTTGTCTATTTTTTCTCATGCAAAACTCCTTTTACGGTTTCTTTTCACATCCCATTCACAGTAAGCAAAGTATATATTGTTTTATTCAGGATAGCAAGATTTTTATCTTTTTTCCAGCAAAGACCAGAATCTCAGTATCAGTGTTCAGTTCTTTTCTCTTATCCTGTTCCAGAAGCTTCCCAGCTGTTCTTCCACAGTATTTAAAGTACAGTTTCCCCTGTCAGACCATTCAGCAGGAAACAGATTCCTGTAATCTTTTCCTGTAAATCTCTCGTCCAGCAGAAGTATGATCCCTGTGTCCTCCTGGGTTCTGATTACACGCCCGGCTGACTGCAGCACCTTATTCATCCCCGGATATCTGTATGCATAATCAAATCCATTCACACCCTTTTTATCATAATACTGCCTGAGGATCTCCCTTTCTGTTCCGATCTGAGGAAGACCAGTTCCTATAATGATCGCTCCGATCAGCTTCTCTCCCATCAAGTCAATCCCCTCTGAAAAAATCCCGCCCATTACGCAAAATCCTACCAGCGTTCCCTCTGATGCAGAAAATTCCTCCAGAAATTCCTCTTTCTCCCTCTCATTCATTCCCGATGTCTGCGAAATGCAACGAACCCATTCTGCCGAAAACTCATTCTCATACACCTCCAGAACATCTTCCATAAATTTATAAGAAGGAAAGAATACCATATAATTTCCTTTTCTTGTCCATACAGTTCTGGCAATGTAAGATGCGATCCTGTGATATTCCTCATATCCTCTTCTGGTATACCTGCTGCTCACATCCCGTCCTGTGAGAATGCACCTGTTCTCCTGCCTGAAAGGAGAAGTCACATAAATCCCATAGTCATCCTTTCTGGTGCTTAAAAGTGCACGGTAATAATCCATGGGAAGCAGGGTCGCAGAAAAGAACACCGTACTTTTTCCCTTTTCCAGACATCTATGAATATTTGCTGCAGGATTTACACAGAAAAGCCGCAAAATCACCTTTCCCCCTTCTCCCATTTCTGTATAAACCACATAATTTTCATCCAGAAGTTCATCAATGTTCAGGAAATCTCTCACACAGAAGTAAAATTCCAGCAGCTGCTCCGGAAGTTCCTTTCCATGAAGTTCCTCCAGAAGCTTGTCCATCTCCCCCATCACCTGAAGCATTCCCAAGGAAACCGCTCCGGGATTTGGAAGGATTTTGTACTCTGTACACTCCTTTTCCAGAGTTCGAAGCTGTCGATTCACTTTTTCCAGTGCTCGCACCAGACCTTTGCTGTAATCAGCAGCCAGCTTCTTCGCCTCCAGCACATCCGCTCTGTCCACATAGGCACTGTACATTTCCCTTCCTCTGTCCACCAGATTGTGAGCTTCATCGATCAGAAAAATGTATTCTCCGGAAGTACCCTCCCCGAAAAATCTTTTCAGATAAACATTGGGATCAAATACATAATTATAATCACAGATTACAGCGTCCACCCAGACTGCCAGATCCAGGCACATTTCAAAGGGACACACCTGCCATTTCTTCGCATATTCCAGCAGAGTATCCCTGTCATAGCTGTCCTGTGTGGTCCACAGTTCAAAAACAGCATCATTCACTCTATCCAGATGTCCTCTCGCCCACAGACAGTTCTCAGGATTGCATTCTGTTTTATCGCAGAAGCACAGCTTTTCCTTCGCAGTAATGGTGATCACTTTAAATTTCAGTCCATGCTCCTTTAATATAGAGAAAGCTTCTTCAGCCACAGTCCTGGTAATGGTCTTTGCTGTAAGATAGAAAATATTTTCCCCCAGTCCTGCACCAACTGCTCTCACTGCCGGAAAGATCGTGGACATGGTCTTTCCTACTCCTGTAGGTGCCTGGACAAAAATCTGTCTTTCTGTGGATATAGTGTGATATACACCGGATACGATTTTTCGCTGTCCCTCACGATATTCAAAAGGGAACTCCAGATCACTCATGGACGCATTCCGTTCTTTTTTCCATGCAAGCTGGTATGCGATCCATTTATGATATCTGTCCAGAAGCTCCTGGTACCACAGACTGAGCTCTTCCAGAGTATATTCCTCTTTGAAAAACTTAAGCTCCTCTGTGTCCAGATTCCCATATGTCATCTGCACTCCGATCTTCTCCAGTTTTTGCTCCTGTGCGTAGATCCAGGCATAACACATTGCCTGTGCACGGTGAACCTCCACAGGCTTTTCCAACTGACTGACATCTGCATAAACACCCTTGATCTCATCGATCCAATACTGTCCATCTTCTGTGAAGATTCCGTCAGCCCTGCCATCTACCTGGATACTTACATCTTCATATTCTGTTTTATATTTAAGAGAAACCTCCGCTCTATAATGGCTTCCCATCCTGCCCTGTATTTTTCTGTGCAGTCTGCTGCCCTTCTGCATTGCTTCTCTGTCAGAAGATCCTCCCCGGTTGTCAAGATCCCCGCTTCTTAATATAAACTCCACCAGATTTCTGACGGAAATACGAACCACCGGCTTATCCATATGAAAACACCTCACGCAACAATAGCTATCAAATAGTTACCCAACATCGTCCGTTCATTATAACACAGAATTCATCATCATGTAAAAACTCCTGAATTCAAGAAAGAATCCTCCTTGCAGGATTCTCCGCCTGCAACAGGTCGCTTCAGCGACATAATTCCGCTCCGTCGCAGTGCGATCCTGCCCGGAGGGCTTTTTTATGTTATAGGAACATTACGGAGTAATTTCCTATAATATAAAAAGCCGCCAGAAATCTCTATGCTGATTTCTGACGGTCCATTATTTTATTTATCCTATAATTGGTAAACATCATATCCACAAATTGCTCCGCTGTGAAGGAGCTCCTGCAATTCTCAATTAGATCTGAGTAATTACAAAGATATCATAAATTGCCTTTACCGCAGTTTCAAAATCTCTGTTCTCCACACCGATAATGATATTCAGCTCACTGGAACCCTGGTCGATCATCTTCACATTTACATTTGCATGGGCAAGTGCTGAGAAGATTCTTCCTGCTGTACCTCTGGTGGATTTCATACCACGTCCTACAACAGCGATCAGTGCAAGGTCAGATTCCATTTCTACGAAATCCGGCTGTACTGCGCGATGGATTCCTGCGATTACCTGCTGCTCTTTCTCTTCGAATTCATCCTGATGTACATATACAGTCATTGTATCGATTCCTGATGGAACATGCTCAAAGCTGATTCCCTGATCTTCAAATACCTGAAGTACCTTACGTCCGAAACCAACCTCACTGTTCATCATGGATTTTTCAATATTGATAGAGCAGAATCCCTTTTTACCTGCAATACCTGTAATTGTAAATTTCGGTTTCTTGCATGTACTCTCAACAATAAAAGTACCCTTGTCTTCCGGTCTGTTTGTGTTTTTGATATTGATCGGAATTCCCTCTTTACGAACCGGGAAAATTGCATCTTCATGAAGAACAGTTGCACCCATATAAGAAAGCTCTCTGAGTTCTCTGTAGGTAATGCTCTCGATCACTTCCGGATTTTTAACAATACGTGGGTCTGTTACCAGGAAACCGGAAACATCTGTCCAGTTTTCATAGAGATCTGCCTTGATAGCCTTTGCCACAAGAGAACCTGTCACATCAGAACCGCCTCTGGAGAAAGTTTTAACTTTTCCATCTTCACCAGCGCCATAAAATCCAGGGATAACGGCACGTTCACATTTTGCCAGCTTTTTGGACAGAAGTCTGTCTGTCTTCTCAGCATCCAGATTTCCGTTCTTATCAAAACGGATCACATCTGCTGCATCAACAAATTCATAACCCAGATATGCTGCCATCACCTTACCATTGAGAAATTCTCCTCTTGATGCTGCATAATCTGTGCCTGCCTGTGCCTTGAAATCAGCTTCGATCTGAACAAATTCGTCTTCCAGAGAAAGATCAAGGTTCAGTCCGCGGATGATCTCATAATATCTTCCCTTGATTTCCTGCAGGATGGGTATGAAATCCTCCCCTTCAACTGCAGTATTATAACATTTATAAAGTAAATCTGTAACCTTTGTATCTCCGTCAAATCTCTTTCCGGGAGCGGACGGAACCACATAACGTCTGCTCTCATCACTTCTGATGATCTCCCCTACTTTCTGAAACTGTTCTGCATTTGCCAGAGAACTTCCTCCGAATTTAACAATTTTCTTCATTTTCCTGCTCCTCATATGTCACTAAATATTTTCAGACCGATCTCCCATCAGTCTTTGTCACTCTACCAACATAAAGTCTGTTTAATATTGTATTGAATAAACGCCAATTTTGCAAGCCTTTCTTACAGAAATATCCGAAAATGGTTATTTTCCACAATCTGCCGAAGATTCCTGCTGTTTTTTTACAAAATCTGTCACATTATAAACACGAAGGATATCTCCATCCACCCGAAAATGAATATCCTTCTCGCCAAAAGGCATTCCGTAAGACCGTTCCGGATCATTCTGATAAGCAGGACGGGGATCATCTGCAAGCACTGCGATCAGGGCCTCTCTGCTTTCCCCGGGTATTCTTTCCAGAAGCTCCTTGGGAAATTCTACATTCAGATGATGATCTTTGGAATATTCGGTAAAACTTCCTGTTGCTTCCGGATGGCAATCCGCATAAGGAATATATGGTTTAATATCGAAAATCGGTGTTCCATTCATCAGATCTGCACCTTCTATATAGAGTACAGGGCTGTCCGGCTCATCCAGAGCTGCTTTTTCAAGCTTCACGCAGGATAATCCTATGGAATTGGGACGAAAGGGCGATCTTGTGGCAAAAACTCCTTTTCTCACATTTCCCCCAAGTCTGGGCGGGCGGACAGTCGGTGACCACTTTGCCCTCTTTGCCTCCGAAAACTCCCAGATCAGCCAGATATGACTAAACTCCTCCAGACCACGGCATGCATCCACATTTCGATATTCCGGCTCGAATACGATTCTCGCTTTAAGCGCCCCTACACGTCCACTCTGCCTGGGAATACCGAATTTGGTTGGAAAATCATTTTCTATATGTGCGATTGGAATCATTGTATTATTCTCCTTTTTACCTTTTGATAAAACAATAGCCCGGAAAAATAACTCTCCGGGCTATTATTGTTATTTCTTCTGTGCAAAATATTCTTTCGTAAGTGTAATGGCAGTTCCTGAAAGCAGAAATACACCAATTAAGTTGGGGATTGACATGAGACCGTTGAATGTCTCAGCAATGCTCCAGAGAAGCCCCAGATCTACAGTTGCGCCAAGGATTGCTACTAATGAATATGCGATCATAAATGGGCGGATAACTTTTGCAGAGAATAAGAATTCAATGCAGCGTGCTCCGTAAAGTCCCCATCCGATAATCGTTGAGAATGCAAAGCAGCACATGGCAACTGCCGTAAAGATGGAAACCCAGCCTCCGTATGTAGAAGTAAATCCGGAAATTGTAAGTTCTGCACCTGCCGCTGCACCGTAATTTACCGGCACGCCGCTTACAAGGATTACAAGTGCTGTCAGAGTACAGATCACGATCGTATCTGCAAATACCTCAAAAATACCAAACATACCCTGTTTTACAGGCTTGCTTGTATCCGCACAGGCATGAGCGATAGAGCCTGTACCAAGTCCGGCTTCATTGGAGAAAATACCTCTGGAAACACCCTTTTTCATACTGAGGAAAAAGCTTCCGATCACACCGCCTGTCACTGCTGACGGATTAAAGGCTCCATAAACAATATCACGGAAAACTGCCGGAACTCTTCCGATATTTAAGATCACAACGCCCAATGCAAGTACAATATAAAACAATGCCATAAAGGGCACCAGCTTCTCGGAAACACTTCCGATTCGCTTGATACCACCCAGCAGTACCATACCAACCAGCAGCGTGATCACAATTCCGAGGATTAGATTCAGTCTGCCTGTGGAAGACTCTGAAATCACATTAAAATTAATAAGAGCTGTATCAATTGCTGTTGTAATAGTATTTACCTGAGTAGCATTACCTGTTCCAAATACAGTCAGTACACCGAATGCAGAATAAAGAACTGCAAGAAACCTCCAATTCTTTCCCAGACCATTCTTAATATAATACATAGGTCCGCCTACATAATCTCCATGTCTGTTTCTCTCACGGAAATGTACTGCAAGGGTAACCTCTGTAAATTTCGTGCACATTCCAAGGAGCGCGGAAACCCACATCCAGAATACAGCTCCCGGTCCGCCGATGGCGATAGCTCCGGCAACACCGGCGATATTTCCAGTACCTACTGTACCTGCCAACGCAGTACAGACTGCCTGGAAAGGTGTCATGGAACCGTCAGAAGCCTCCTTCTTCTTAAAAATTCTTCCCAGTGTGGTTTTAAGCGCATACGGGAATTTGCGGATCTGGACAAAACCGGTCCGCAAGCTCAGGTAAAGCCCTACGCCGATAATACAAATCATAGCCGGGACACCCCAGATAAAATTATTTACGACGTTATTGATGGATTCAATTGTCTGAAGCATGTTAAATAAACCTTTCTTTCGTGTAATAATAACAGTTTAGCACTTTTTTCACCGTATGTACAGAAAAATTCTATTAAGATAAAGCATTAAAGCACAACAAGTTGCCAGCGCAAGCAGCTAAAATTATCCACTCCACTGCTCATTGCTTTTCGTAATTGAAGCAGGGGACTTACTTGATTCGGTTAAAAAGTCAAAATAACGTATAAATTTGTCATAATTTCAGTAGCATTTCCCCACTCAAACCTCTATTATTGTAAATATGAAATCAAGGAAAACACCTATGTATTTTCTAACAGTACTTAAGCGTTTCAGTTATTCGGTGTAGCGCCGCATAGCAAAGCGGATGATTTTATCCGCTTGACCATTTTCAACCTAAGGAGGATATGACAAAATGATTCAGAAATATACTTACGGAACCCCGTTTGAAACCGATGCCATCGTAACTTCTATCCCGACTTCTGAGGGAACTCCTGCATACGGAACTATCTCCACAGAGAACGGCTTCTCTTTTGCTTATGACATGGATGACAACGATGTTGTCTATGGTCTGGGCGAATCAAACCGCGGAATCAACAAACGTGGATACGTTTATGAAAGCAACTGTTCCGACCAGCCAAACCATACAGAAGATAAAATCTCCCTCTACGGAGCACACAACTTCATCGTAATCTCCGGAAAACAGACTTTCGGTCTCTTCGTTGATTATCCCGGAAAACTGAAGTTTGATATCGGTTACACACTCTCTTCCCAGTTAAAGATCACCTGTGAGGATGCAGATCTTTATCTGTATGTGATCGAGGGTGAAACCCCTTACGATATCGTAAAACAGTTCCGGAAAATCATCGGAAGAAGCTATATCCCGCCTAAATTCGCATTTGGTTTCGGTCAGAGCCGCTGGGGATATACAACTGCTGACGACTTCAGAAAAGCTGCTGACGGATATCGTGAAAACAATATTCCAATCGATATGGTATACATGGATATCGATTACATGGAAGACTACAAAGATTTCACAGTCAATCAGGAAAACTTTCCTGACTTTGAGGCCTATGTCAATGAAATGAAAGAAAAAGGCATCCATCTTGTCCCGATCATCGATGCAGGTGTCAAGGTAGAGGCTGGCTATGATGTTTATGAAGAAGGCGTTGAGAAGAACTACTTCTGCAAACGTGAAGACGGCAGTGATTTCGTTTCCGCTGTATGGCCGGGCTGGACTCATTTCCCGGATGTCCTGAACGCAGATGCCAGAGCATGGTTCGGACAGAAATACGAACGTCTCATTTCCAAAGGAATCGACGGTTTCTGGAATGACATGAACGAACCTGCAATGTTCTGTACACCGGAAGGCGTTGCTGAATTAAAAGAATACATCAAAGACAACTTCATGGACAAGGAAGAAGCACCTGGATTTACACTCGGTGATAAAGTAAACGCCCTTGCAAATAATCCGGAAGATTACAAACGCTTCTATCACAATGTAAACGGTCAGAAAATCCGCCACGACAAGGTACATAACCTGTTTGGCTATAACATGACCCGTGCAGCAGGTGAAGCATTTGAAAAAATCGCACCTGGCAAACGTTTTCTGATGTTCTCCCGTTCCTCCTATGTGGGAATGCACAGATACGGCGGAATCTGGATGGGAGACAACAAATCCTGGTGGTCACACATCCTTCTGAACTTAAAGATGCTTCCATCCCTGAATATGTGCGGTTTCCTTTACACAGGTGCAGATCTGGGCGGATTCGGCGCAGATACCACACGTGACCTGGTACTTCGCTGGCTGGCACTGGGTGTATTCACACCTCTTATGAGAAACCACTCCGCTCTGGGAACCAGAGAACAGGAAGCTTACCAGTTTGAAAATATCGAAGACTTCCGTCATGTGATCGGTGTCAGATATCGCCTTGTTCCATATCTGTACAGTGAATACATGAAAGCTGCATTAAACGATGACATGATGTTCCGCCCATTGGCATTCGACTACACAGAGGATGCATTCGCAACTCAGGTAGAAGATCAGCTTCTTCTCGGAAACGAAATCATGATCGCACCTGTTTATACACAGAATGCAAAAGGCCGCTATGTATATCTGCCGGAAGAAATGATGTTCGTAAAATTCCTGCCGGATGGAACCATCTCTCAGGAAATCCTTGAAAAAGGACATCACTATGTAGAAGTTGCTCTGAATGAAGTTCCACTGTTCATCCGCAAGGGAAAAGCAATCTCGGTTGCTGATGTTGCACAGACAGTAAAAGATATCGATCCTGCTACTATCCGCATGATCGGATATGAGGGAGCTGAATATGACCGTTATGATGATGACGGAGTAAGTGCTCTGTAATTTAACCAAATCAATCAGATTTATCTGCCTCAATTGCAGGAATTACCAGACAGCAGTTAGAATTGAACGAGATGTCACCTCATAAAAAATAAAAAGAAACAGTCACATGCATCTGATGAATATTGAGATATTCACTCAAGTATGTGACTGTTTTCTTTTACATTGTTATTCTTTGTCTTTATTTGCCAAAACAATATAACGGTAAATTTCTGTAAACGGAATCTCTTTTTCTCTGCTCAACTGTGCGACGCTCTCATATTCCGGATAAAGCTGCTCTTTTCCATTCAAAGTGCATACCTTTACCTGAACTTCTCCCCATGGAGTCGGAAGGGTTCTCGTTTCTCTGGGAAGAATCGTACGTTCCATTATGCTATAACGAATTCCAATCGTAGTAGTTTCTTCAAAAATAATATTCTGAAGCGCTTCTATATCTTCTTCCTTACAGATCACATTCAGAACCCATGCAGGTCTGTTCTTTTTCATAAAAACAGGCACATAATGCACATCTCTGGCACCGGCTTTCATCAGACGTTCCATGACAAATCCCAGAACTTCTCCACTGCAGTCATCAATGTTTGTCTCCATCTTGATAATCGTATCTTTGGTTTCCTGATTTTCAGCTTTCGGATTATTTCCGATTTCCGGGTTTTTGAATTCTTCTGTCTGAGCCTTTTCTTCATCTATTTCTGCGCTCTGTGAGATAATCATTGCCCTTAGGATTCCCGGACACTCATACTGGCGTTTACCTGCACCGATTCCAATCTTCTGGATTTCAAATGTTTCCGGAAGTTTATCCTTTGTTTTTACTGCTGCCACTATCGCCGCACCTGTAGGCGTTACAAGTTCACCTTCTACCTCTGTCATTTTCAGATGTAAATGATTGGCACTTACTATATTTGCAACTGCCGGAACCGGGATTGGCAGGATTCCATGCTGACAACGGACAGTTCCACGTCCCTCACAGAGAACAGGAACGATAACCTCTGTAACATCCAGATCATCCAGACAGACCGCCACAGACACAATATCCACAATAGAGTCCACTGCTCCCACCTCATGAAAATGCACCTGATCCACAGGCACATTGTGTGCTTTACTCTCTGCCTCTGCAAGAATTTCAAATATACGCAATGCGATCTTCTTTGCATTCTCAGTCATTGCGCTATGCTCTATAATATAGGTAATTTCTTTTATTCCACGGTGTTCGTGATGGTGATGGTCTTGCGCTGTTCCTGTGCCATGAGCGTGATTGCACTCACGACCTTCATGATGATGTCCATGCAGATATTCCATATCATGGTCATGATTTTCATGCTCTTTATCCAGCACAACATCAAAATCACATGCATCTATTCCGGACTTTACAACTCTGCTGATCTTTGTCTCAAATCCTGATACCTTAAGACTCTTCAGCACCCTGTCCAGCACTGAGCGGTCAGCCCCCAGATCAAGAAGAGCCGCAACCGTCATATCACCACTTATCCCTGAATAACATTCCAGATATAATGTTTTTCCCATAATCAATTTCCTTTCTCATCTGTACCTGCTGCCAGACGGTTGATCTGTGTTGCCAGATAGCCGGCACCGTAGCCGTTATCAATATTCACCACAGCAATCCCATTCGCACAGGAATTGATCATGGTAAGAAGTGCCGAAAGACCATGCATACTTGCACCATAACCCACAGAAGTCGGTACTGCGATCACCGGTCTGCTCACCAGACCGCCCATCACACTGGCAAGAGCTCCCTCCATTCCCGCAACTGCAATTACACAGTTCGCACTCTGGATCGTCTCCAGTCTGGAGAATAAACGATGCATTCCGCTGACTCCCACATCATAAATCCGTTCAACATTTGTGCCAAAATATTCCGCTGTCTGTGCAGCTTCCTCAGCAACCGGAATATCTGCAGTTCCTGCTGAACACACGGCGATCTTACCAATACGCTTCTTATCTTTCTTTTCAACCTTTAAGATGCGTGAGATCGGATCATATTCCACTTCCGGAAACTTCTCCTTCACCAGTTCATACTGATGTTGGGAAGCTCTGGTTCCGAATACCTCGCCGTCTTCTCTGTATAATCTTTCAAAAATATTCAGAAGATGTTCATCTGCCTTATTACTGCAGTAGATTACTTCTGCGAAACCGGTTCTTGCCTTGCGGCTTGTATCCAGCTTCGCATATCCCATTTCTTCATAACTTTCTTTCTTAAGGATTCTCTCTGCCTCTTCTACAGATACAGAACCACTTTTTACACTTTCAAGAATCTCCTGTAAGGTCATGGATTCCTCCTTTTAGAACACCACCTGCACCAGAAACATACAGACAACCGTTCCCACTATAATACTGAGCAGTGTATTTCTCTTCCACAAATGAAGATTTTGCTGTTATCATTCTTTTTCCTTACCAGCGCCCTTATTTCCACGCTGATCGTAGTCATCCAGGAAATTGTAGTATTCTCCATCTTTATGATATCCCATAACAGTACGAAGATTAATATCCCGCACACTGTTAAAGATATTCGTCTCGATCACGCTGCTTGTATTTCTAAACTGTGCAACCAGCTCTTTCATCTCATCACGCTTGGAACCACGTCCGCCCCCACAGCTTACACAGTTCTCGGTGAAACGGCATGCACACTGAATGAAGTGCAGCCCATTGGTATCTCTCCATGCCTTGATCGCAGATTCCTTGATCAGATACATAGGACGGATCAATTCCATTCCCTCAAAGTTCTGACTGTGCAGCTTCGGCATCATAGTCTCCACCTTACCACTGTACAGCATACCCATAAGGATCGTCTCGATCACATCATCAAAATGATGTCCCAGCGCAATCTTATTACATCCCAGCTCCTTGGCATGAGAATACAGATAACCACGTCTCATTCTCGCACAAAGATAACAGGGATTATTCTCAATTTCTGCCACTGTATCAAAAATATCACTCTCAAAAACCGTAAGAGGAATTCCCAGAAGCTCTGCATTATCCTGAATAATCTTCCAGTTATCTGCATTATAGCCCGGATTCATTACCAGAAACACCAGTTCAAAATGAATCTTCCCATGACGCTTCAGCTCCTGAAGCAGCTTCGCCATCAGCATAGAGTCCTTACCACCTGAAATACAGACAGCAATCTTATCCCCCTCCTGAATCAGCTGATACTCATTCAAAGCCTTAGTAAACGGTCTCCAGACTGTCTTTCTGAACGTCTTGATAATACTGTGCTCAATCTCTTTCGTCTTCAGTTCCTTCTGCTCCTTAGCATCATTCTCCATAAAACGGCTCAGAGAAAGTCTCAGATAGGCACGATATCCACCTTCAATATTCACAGCCTCATACCCTGCATCACTCAGCTTCTCCACACAATCCCGGCTTCTGTCCCCCGTATGGCAGAGAACATATACTGTTTTATCTTTATCAACAGCCTCCATCTTCTCATCAAACTCATCCAGCGGAATATTCACCGCCCCAGGAAAAGACCCCCTACTATACTGATCCGCCGGCCGCACATCCACGATCGTAATCTCAGAAGCATCAATCTTCTCCAACTCTTCCACACTAATTGTATTCATATATAACCTGCCTTTATCTCTTAAAAATCAATCGCCTACATCTGATGAATCACCCTATATTTCCGCCCAATTCACCAGCCATCATTATACTTTGAAACCCTATGATAGTCAACACATTCCCTCTCTGTTGACCCTTTCTCATCACCACACTTCTCCGAATAGCAGCCAACTTTCACTTCTATTCCATCTCCATCCCTCTCCCCACCTCAACACCCCGCAAAAATTTTGTGTGCACACAAAATTTTAAGACCTACATTTTTTTCCACTGCCAGTGCACAGCGCAGAAAAATAATTCATTTTGTGTCCGAAACCGCACACAAAATGAATTATTTTTCTGCGCGTCCCCCGCCCCCAAACAAAAAAAGATGTGCACCATACCATCTCTGATACAATACACATCCACATAAACATTTTTATCTCCTGCACTCCGCAGTCAAGTCCTTAACAACCTCTCCCGCAATAATCAATCCCACCACAGACGGCACAAACGCCACACTGCCGGGAATATCCCTGCGCTCCGTACACTTATGCTTTGCCCCCGGAGGACAAATACAATGCGACCTACAGCTGATCGCCATATCCTCAACCGGTCTGATCGGCTGCTCCTCCGAATAAACAACCTTCAGCTTCTTCACGCCACGCTTCTTCAACTCCCTGCGCATAACCTTCGCCAGCGGACAAACCTTCGTCTTATAAATATCCGCCACCCGAAACGCACTGGCATCCAGCTTATTCCCGGCACCCATACTGCTGATGACCGGAGTCCCGGACTCTTTGGCACGCATGATCAATTCAAGCTTGGCAGTTACAGTATCCACCGCATCCACCACATAATCATACTCGCTGAAATCAAAATCATCTGCATTCTCCGGAAGATAAAAACAATTATGGATTATCACCTCTGCCTTGGGATTAATCTCCAGAATCCTGTCTCTCATTACTTCTGTCTTATACTGGCCTACCGTCTTTTTGGTAGCAATAATCTGTCTGTTAAGATTAGTCAGGCATACTTTGTCATCATCGATCAGGTCAAAGGCACCTATTCCACTTCGGACCAGTGCCTCACACACATATCCTCCTACCCCGCCGATTCCAAACACGGCTACTCTGGAATTCTGTAATTTGTCCATAGCTTCTTTTCCAAGCAAAAGCTCTGTTCTAGAAAATTGATTCAGCATTCTTTGTTCTCCAATTATTATTTATCACAGTTCAAAATCTTATGATAAAGACATTGAACGATCCTTTATTTTGCCCAGATCTCCCCTGACTGGCTCCAGTCCTCATAAGGAATCATATGGGCAAACATATTTTCAACTTTTTTCTGAGATTTATAGTTAAGCAGCAGTTCTCTTTTAGCTGATTCACTCTTAGCCGATATTCTCGGAAGCGAATCCGCAATATCCGGAAGAACTTTCTTTTTATAGTACTTTCCAAAATAATACAGGTTATTTATCTGATAATTACGATAATATTCCTGTGTGACCAGCTGACTGGTCATCTGATGATGGATATGTCCATATTCTCCCTCAGGATTATGAGTTGCCACCATATTCCAATGTTTATAGGTAAGGATTGTATCCAAATCTTTGATAATATCTTTCTTATCTCCTACCCATTTGGAGCGCTCTCCACGAACCTTATCCGGATATCTGAGAATCAGTCCCTTATTCCCGGATTCTTTGATCGCATTCAAAAACTCCCGTCTCCTGACCTTGTTATATCCATCAGTCAGACATACTACAAAGTATTTTCCATCCAATAAATGGGCACCACCCCAGAGAGTCTCACCGTCCGGATGTGCCACAACCATCAGTTTGGTGCAGTCTTCCAGCTGCAGGCTATCCAGTTCCCTGATTGTAACATGTCCGGATCTGGCTCCGGTCACATAGGCAGTTCTACAGGCTCCACACAAAAAACAGTCAGCAGAAAAAACAGCCAGATTTTTTTCTGTATCTTTTCAACTTCTGTAAAATATCCATTTTCATTCACTGTTCCTTTATTCTACTTTTCCCCTTCTCTTCAGACAATGCTCTATTTTTCCTTTGAAAAAGCAAGATATGCCGCACCGATCAGTCCGGAATCCTCATTTAATATGGATTTTCTGACTTTAATAAAGCTTCTCTGTGCTTCATAAACCTTACTTTTCACCAATACCTCTACTTCCTCTACAAATCCCTCTATCTTAATCGCTACAGAGCCTCCCAGGATTACAATATCCGGATCTGTCAGATTATATATTCCGGCAATAAAATTAGCAAGATGCAATTTTGCATCTGTCATGATCTTCTCAGCAACCTCATTTCCAGACTTTGCCAGATCGTTTACCTCTCCTGCATGCTTTACCTGCAATCCTGCTTTTTTTGCCCTGGTGGTAATCGCAGTTCCACTGCTGATTCCTTCGATACCTCCGGGCAGGATCGTGCCATGACAAGGTCCGCCTTCCCACATAACAGTATTCTCTACCTCATTCGCCCATCCATGAGCCCCCTGATAAATCTGTCTGTCAATTACAAACCCAGAACCGATTCCTGTAGATACCGTCAAAAACTGTACATAGCGGTAATCCTTTCCTTCTCCGGCAACTGCCTCAGCAAGGGCAGCCAGGTTTCCATCATTGTTCAGATATACCGGCAGTCCGGTAAGAGTACTCAGTTCTCTGGCTACAAACAAATGCTGCCAATCTCCGTGCAGGTTTGGAGGAGTTAAAATCTGTCCATGAATAAGATCCAGCGGTCCTGGACAGGACATTCCCACACCTACGATTTTTTCTCCATAATCCCGTATTACCTCTGAAATCTTACTCAAAGTTTCCCCAGGATTTTCGGGATTCGTAGAAAACTGCTGTCTGTCTGTGATTTCCAGCCGCTCATTCACAAGTGCTACTCTTGTATTCGTTCCTCCAACGTCAATTGCCACCGCATATTTCATAACCAACCCCCGTTTTTTCCAAATATTGACTTTTGTATATTATTCTGTAACAGTCCTCGCAGAGAGCTGCTCTGATTTAGTCAGATTTCAGTATATCACATTCCCTATTAACCTGCAATGTGGGATTCTTAACATAAAAAGCCGCAATAACTACTTTTTCAAATAGTTACTACGGCAATTATGTCTTTAGTCAAGCGGTTGATTAATTCGGTTGATTAATTCGGTTAATCAACTGTGCAGACACGGATCAGGTTGGTTCTTCCCGGAATTCCCAGCGGTACACCACCAGCGAATACAACAGTGTCACCAACTTTTACAAGTTTATGCTTCTGTGCTGCTTCGATCGCTCTCAGGCAAAGAATCTCAGAACTGTATTCTTCTTTGATCAGCATTGGGTAAACACCCCAGGACAGATTCAGCTGGCGAAGAACTCTCTCAGAGCTTGTGCATGCACCGATCAGACATCCTGGTCTGTGTTTGGACATCATATGAGCTGTGCTTCCGGATTTTGTCACTGCAAGGATTGCACTGGCTTTCAGGTCAATTGCTGTCAGGCAGGTTGCATGTGCGATCGCATTTGTAATATCCGGATTCTCATTTCTGTCTGTTTTCTTGAAAATTGCATTATAATCAATATTCTGTTCCATATGCTCTGCAATACGGCTCATCATCTGAAGTGCCTGTACCGGATATTTACCTGCTGCAGTTTCTCCGGAAAGCATAGTAGCACTTGTTCCCTGATAAATGGCATTTGCTACGTCAGAAGCCTCTGCACGGGTTGGTCTTGGATGAGAGATCATGGAATCCAGCATCTGTGTTGCAGTAATAACCGGTTTGCCTGCTGTGTAAACCTTCTGGATAATCTTCTGCTGGATAACCGGTACATATTCCGGCGGAATCTCAACACCCATGTCACCTCTGGCGATCATGATACCATCTGCTGCTTCAATAATCTCATCAATATTGTCAACACCCTGCTGATTCTCAATCTTTGCAATGATCTGGATCTCCTCACCGCCGTTTTCTTTCAGGATTTTTCTTACTTCGCGGATATCATTTGCAGTACGTGTAAAGGATGCTGCAACGAAATCAAATCCTTCCTGAATACCGAAGAGAAGATCATCATGGTCTTTTTTGCTGATAAACGGCATCTTCAGGTTTGCCCCTGGAACATTGACACCTTTCTTATCACCGATTACGCCTGCATTAATAACTTTACATACAATATCTCTTCCCTGAATATCCTGAACTTCCAGATCTACAAGACCATCATCAACCAGAATGTGTCCGCCTGGCTGTACATCTTTATAAAGTTCTTTATAGGTAATACTTACATGCTCGTTAGTTCCTTCTATATCTTTATTGGTAAATGTAAAGAGCTGTCCTTCTTCCAGGGAAACCTTTCCTTCCTTAAAACATCCAAGTCTGATCTCCGGTCCCTTTGTGTCAAGAAGTGCTGCAACAGGTCTGTCATATTTCTCGCGAAGTTCTCTCAGTTTCTGGATACGGCCTCTCTGTTCATCGTGAGGTCCATGTGAGAAATTGAAACGTGCTACGTCCATTCCCTCTCTCACAAGCTGCTCCATAACATCACCTTTATCAGTAGACGGTCCCATTGTACAGATAATTTTGGTTTTTCTCATTCTATCTTTCCCTCCAACTGTCAATTCAATTTTATGTAGTATTTATTCCTGTAAAATAATGTAATAAAATGTTACTCGTTTCTATAAATAAAAACATGGAGTCAAGTAAAAATTACCATTATTGAGACTATCTGTCAATATAGAATTTCGACTTATTTTTGTCAGTATTTTGCAAAAAATAACATACTTTTATAGCAAATGTCACATATATTTTTGCTGATCCAGCAATCGACAATTTTTTCACTCCTTCTTATCAGAATCCAAAATCTGCATAGTCTTCCGGCAGAAATCTATGGTAAATGATATGGCATCCTTCGTCCTTAAAACAATAATAGTAAGGATCTGATCCGTCATCAAAGCGGATCATCACATCAAATTCCCCGTTATCCATCGGCTCAGTAATGATTTTATCTGAATAAGAATGAAACAGTTCTTTAATTTCATCTATTGTACATCCATGTCTGCCCACCAGTTCAATCAATGCCTTGATAAATTCATTCTCTTTCATATTATTATGTACATATTCGGAAGCTTTTTCCGAAACAGTGAAGCAGAAACGATCTCCTCTGTGTGATACTGCTACTTCACCAAATTTCTCTTCTATATAAGAAGGAAAATCTTTTAAAATCTCCATCATGCCTGTTGCATCTGCCTCACCGCCAAAGAAATGATTCAGGGAACTAAGCGGATAATAGAGACTAATCTTCTCCTTCCTATATCCAAGCTTCGCCTGTTCTTCTTTAATTACATCTATCAGACTGGTTTCTAATTTATTATAATTCATCTGCATCTCCTCCTGACAGGTTATGTTTTAATTGATTATTTTTCTGGTTAATATTTTATCAGACATTACCCGAAAATCAATGCATTTTTTATCCGAAAACAGCGTTCCGGATATTATTTATATCCGAAACGCTGTCATCATTCCAATTATTTCATTATGTATTTAATCCCAGTTCTTACGTCCATAACGCAATGTCACATCATGGATTTCATTCTGAAGTTTTTTTGTAAGCTCTCTCTTCTTGATTCTCCATTTCCAGTTCGTACCAACTGTAGAAGGCTGATTCATTCGTGATCTGTTATCCAGTCCCATATAGTCCTGCATCGGGATGACACACACACGCGCAACACTGCGCATGATCAGACTGATGAAACATTTGTACAGTTCCTCCTCCGGTGTGGCATGATCGCACAGATAATCTCTTGCCAATTTTCTCTCAGCCGCTGTGATGCTATTCCACCATCCCACGATCGTTTCATTATCATGGGTTCCTGTATATGCCACACAGTTCTCCGGATAATTATGAGGCAGATAATCACTGGCACATCCGGAATCTCTGGAGTCAAACGCAAATTCCAGAACCTTCATACCTGGGAAACCACTTTCATATACCAGATGGCGTACAGAATCTGTCATATATCCCAAATCCTCTGCAATAACCTCTTTCCATCCAAGAGCCTGCTGGATTTTGCGGAACAGATCAATCCCCGGTCCCTTTTCCCAGTGACCGCCTGTGGCATCCTTGTCCCCGTAAGGAATAGAGAAATATTCATCAAATCCCCTGAAATGATCAATCCTTACCACATCATACAGCCTGAAGCAATAGCTCATTCTGGAAATCCACCACTGGTACCCTGTCTGTCTGTGGTAATCCCAACGATACAACGGATTTCCCCATAACTGACCAGTTGCAGAAAATCCATCCGGTGGGCATCCTGCTACTGCCAGCGGTACATTGTCCTGATCCAGCTGAAACAATTCCGGATGTGCCCATGCATCTGCACTGTCCATTGCCACATAAATAGGAATATCGCCGATGATCTGGATTCCTTTTGAATTTGCATAGGATTTCAGTTTCATCCACTGCTCGTAGAATTTGAACTGCATATACTGCTGGAACTCAATATCAAAATATAACTCCTCACGATAATAATCCATAGCATTATTCCAACGAAGTCTGATATCCTCAGCCCATTTTGTCCATTCTACACCCTCGAAGCGATCCTTTACTGCCATAAACAGAGCATAATCAGAAAGCCACCAGCTGTTCTCTGCTACAAATTTCTGATAATCAGGATTCTTACTGATTTCACTGTTCTCGTAAGCTTTTCTCAGAAGCGGATAACGGCCTTTGTAGATTTTTTCATAATCTACATCATCAAGCTTCTTTCCCCAATTTACTTTCTCACAGTCTTTTTTATCCAGAACCCCTTCTTCCACCAGTGTATCCAGGTCAATAAAATACGGATTTCCTGCAAATGTAGAAAAGGACTGATATGGGGAATCTCCATAGCTGGTCGGTCCCAGCGGCAGAATCTGCCAATAAGTCTGACCGGCTTCCTTTAACCAGTCTACAAATTCATAGGCGCTCTTGGAAAAACATCCAATTCCATAATCTGACGGCAAACTGCTGACCGGCATTAAAATTCCTGCTGCTCTTTTTCCCATAATTCTTGTCTCCTTCGCAATTCTTCACTTTTACTGTCTATACTTTATCCCAGCATACTTACCAGTTTACATATAAGCAGCTTTTTCCTACCTTATGCGCAATTGTTTTTTTTATTATATCTATTTTTTGTGCAAATTGCAATATAACTTTCATGTTATCCATTTTTTGTGCCCCCTAATCATCATCACTTAATTCTTTTCGTCATCTTGTCAGGAGGATGCTCTGAGATTCCTTTATTTAACTGCCATTACTTTGCATTTCTTTTTGTAAAATGCAATACCGTATTTCAAAATATGCTCTATCCCCTCTTCCAACAGCTGCTCTTCATATCGTCTGTCTTCTATCTGTTTTAATGCCTCTTCACTGACAGCCTCCAGGTTCCCTGTTTCGGCATATTTTATTTCTATAATGATTCCTGTTTCCTGATCTTCTGTTTCTATCAGAATATCACTGTATCCATCACCTGATTCTTTATTTGATGACACACTCCAGTTCTGCTGAAATCCAAGAATTCCAAGTAAAATCCCATGATAAAAATTCTCTTTCATCTGTTTTTTTACAAAGGTATCCCGAATACTGATGGTCCTTTTCAGATAATTGTTCAAACTTTGTTCTACCACTTCGGAATTTCCATCTTTTAGTGCATTACAGAATTTTTCAAGTGCTTCTCCATTCTCAGAAACGGTTTTCTTAAAATAGTCCATAATCTGTGTCAGAAAAATATTACGTATTTCCATATTTGGAATGGTAAGCATGAACGTATTTGCATCTTTTCTTCCGGTCTGTGTGAGATATCCCGTAGTAAAAAGGACACTCCATAGGTTTTCAATTGAAGCATACATATCCTGATATGTCAGTTCCTGATGAATCTCCTTTACAATTGTTTCTCCTGCTATCAGTTTCTCAATTTCTTTTCTAACAGTTCCCTTATCAGTCTCCTGAATAAAACGTTTCACAGCTTCATTACTGCTGGTATTAGACCAGTAATTCTGTGGCTGCGCTATATGGTTTATACGCAATTCGTCACAATAATTTATCACATCCCAGGGACAGTAAACCTCTACATTTCCAAACTGATATCCGTCATACCACATTTTTATTTCATCATAATGCTCAGAAAGCTCATAATATTCCAATATATTTCTTACATCACTGTCTGTAAATCCAAAATATTCATCAAACTGTACATCTGCTACCGACAAAACTTTCAGATTATTTAATCCTGTAAAAATACTCTCCTTTGAGATACGCATACAGCCTGTAAGCACAGCAAACTTCAGACTGTCATTTGTTTTTAATGCATTTTCAAACAAGTTACGGATCAGCAGAGTCATTGAATTGTAATATCCCAATTCATATGCCTTCGCCAGAGGCACATCATATTCATCAATCAACAAAATAACTTTCTGACCATGATGTTTCTCCAAAAGTTCTGACAGAATTCTCAGACTGCTGCACAGAACAGATTCCTTCATATTCGGCAGAAGCAATGATTTGAACGCGTCTTTATCATATTCTGTCAAACATTCACTGTCCAATAAATACTGAAATCTACGCGCCTCACCATTTACAATCTGTATTGCCATATCACAGGCTTTTTCATAAGTTTGCGCGCTGATACTCTTCAGGGAAATAAAAATCACAGGGAACTTTCCCATATATTGTTCACAAAGATAAACTTCTCTGGAAATCCTTGTGCCTTTAAAACAGTTCTTATCACTGTTTAATTCAAAAAATGCTTTCAGCATACTCATATTCAATGTTTTACCAAATCTTCTCGGACGTGTAAACAGATTCACCTCCGCCCAATTATCTAGAAGTTCTTTGATAAGCATCGTTTTATCTACATAGTAAAAATCTTCTGCCTGAAGCTTTGCGAAATTTTCTATTCCTATTGGAAGTTTCTTTTTAATTTGTTTCAATAGACACACTTCCCTTTATATTTGATATACTAAACTCTAACTTTTATAAAGTGTAACATATTGTTATTGAATTCGTCTATCAAAATTTCTTTACATTCCACAATGTTTCTATTAATACTGCATCGGCTACAGTCTGTTTATTGTAAAATAAAAATGGTTCTTGCGCATTTGTTAGTATCTAATCAGCGATACGATACATTAGCTTAGCCTGCAGCAATTGCTTACTACATCGTCCATACATGGTACGCTTGACCATTTTGAGTTTACTGTTAGTTCCTTCCACAAACCCATTACTCAGATCACTGGCAACGGCATTTTCAACTGCACTGATATCCTTTTCCAGACCATTAGCAAAACTAGAAAGTTCCTTTATTTCGGAGGTCTTGTAGTGATCTATAAAAAGATATAAAAGCGGCAAATTTTTCTTACTGAAGAGATTACGAAATTCTTTGATACACTGCTCAACTTCCCAAAGGATTGGCATTTGTTCCCACAGGAAATCCCTGTGATTTTGTGTGAGTTCTCTATTCATCCAGAGATAATTGAAGATACCTTTCCTGGTTATATAATCAATATCTGTTTTTTTGTTGCCATCATCATTGTATTTGGCCGAACCATTGCAGTATTTCCTGATTTCCAGACCATTTGCAGATGCAACCTTGCATATATACTGTCTGGCATTTGTAAAAGTTCCAGCATATCCCAAATCCGCCAACTTTCTGGCTATCGCAGACTGGGTCAGACCACTTTGTATGCTTTTGATAATAAAATTGGTATATCTTTCCAGTGATCCGTGTACATTGCTGTGACATAGTTTGTTGGGATCTCCCACCAGATATTTTTTTACGGTCCTACGATCTTTTCCTGTGATCTGTGAGATTTCCTGAACAGAAAATCCGTCTTTGTGGAGTGCCTGTATCTGCTCAATGAGATTTCGACATTTTTGCTCTTTTTCCGATAGGCTATCCACATTCAACAGGATTTTTTTTACCTGCTTCCATCTGGTATGTGGGTAAATCTGCATTATTTTCAAATGAATTAACAGGAATTCCATTCGTGGCAGGAACCTCCCGTCCAAGGATTTTATTCACAGCCTCCATCAGATTTTGATGAAGATGGAAACGGTCTGCAATCTGCATGCAGTCGGGAAGAATTTCTTCCACTGCTTTGGCATAGGCAGAAGCTCGGTCTCTGGTTACAGTGGTTACATGCTTATTTTGCTTCAGCCATTCTTTCAGGGCTGTACCATCCCTTCCATCCAGAACCGCTACAGGATTATGTGTTGCCTCATCAACTATTATGGTTCCATACGTGTGCCGCTTTTTAAATGCGAAATCATCTATGCCAATGGAAGAACCGCATGTTTCAGCCGGTTGTTTTGAATATCTTTTCAGCAGTAAACGGATGATAGTGTCTCCACTGATTTTTATGTTCATGGATTTCATAATCCTGGCACTGGCTTCACAGCTTGTCTCAACTGCAAGCGCACAGGCAAAATCTTCAAGACGGTTTGTCATCCTGCTGTTGTAACTGAGAAATCCGTCAAATGTCTCTGTTGGTGCAAACAGTGCGCAAGTATCGCTGGTACACTCATAATCATAAATCTGCATATCCAGCATCACCTGTTTTCCCAGTATGGGAAGGTCTTGTACAGTACGATGGTGTGCTCCATGATGCTGATGCAACAAAGCGCCACATCTGTGACAAGTGCAGGATGTACTTGTGGAATGCATGTGAATGATGATTTCATCATCTGTATCCTCAACACTGAGTATCGCCAGATCAGAGGGATAAAACGACTGTAAGTCTTAATATAGCCATGATATGAATCCTTTCATTAGTATAGGCTTATTATACTCCTTATGCAGTCATTTTAAAATAGGCGAATACTAATTTTGAGGAAGTCACCTACGGGTGGCTTTTTCTTTTGGAAAGGATGTGATGTGAGTGGCGGCAACAAGACTGATTGCGCTCCATGTAAACAAAGGAAAAACGGTTGCCCAGTGTCTGGCTGACCGCACCGATTATTCGCAAAATGCGTCAAAGACCAATGACGGTGAATTTATCAGTTCTTATGAGTGCGATCCCAAGACTGCTGATGAAGAATTTCTGCTTTCCAAACGGCAATATCAGCACATCACGGGTAGACAGCAGAAGAACAATATCATCGCTTATCAGATTCGCCAATCTTTTAAGCCCGGAGAAATAACACCGGAAGAAGCAAATCAGGTTGGCTATGAAACGGCAATGCGCTGGACGAAGGGCAAACACGCTTTCATTGTGGCAACCCACATCGACAAAGTCCATATACACAATCATATCATTTATAATTCCACTTCCGTTGATTGCTCCCGGAAGTTCAATAACTTCTTCCTTTCCGGGCTGGCAGTACAGAAACTGAGCGACCGTGTTTGTGCGGAGCATGGACTTTCCATTATCACGCCGAAGCCCTACCGGGAGCGTCAGAAACGAACGGTTTTTCCGAAAAAGCGAACCCAGCGTGACGAGCTTTGTGAAGCAATCGACTCGGTACTCAAAGAGAAGCTCAAGAGTTTTGAAGATTTTGTTCAGGCTCTTGCTGATATGGGATTCGAGTATAAGGATGGAAAGCAGCCAGCATTTCGGGGAAAGAAACAGAAGCGATTTATTCGTCTGCGTTCTCTTGGTGAGGGATATAGTGAAGAAGAACTCCGTGCCGTTATCTCCGGGAAAAGCCTGCACAAGTCTAAGGGTGGTTTCCGGCAGGCTCCTGAACAGAAGCAGTTCCACCTTCTCATTGATATTCAGTCTAAGATGGCAGAGGGAAAAACGGTTGGGTATGAACGCTGGGCAAAGAAATACAACCGTAAAGAAGCTGCCAGGACAGTATGCCTTTTGAAAGAAAAAGGCGTGGACAGTTATGAGGATTTGGTTGCCCTCACAGACAAGCTGACCACTCGCTTCTCTGAACTTTCCGATTCCATTAAGGTGGCTGAGAAACGAATGGTTGAGATTGAGGCATTGCAGACCCACATCAACAATTACTCCAAAACCAGAAAGACCTACGAAGCGTATCGCAAATCCGGGTACAGCAAAAAGTTCTTTGAAGAACATCGTGATGAGCTGATGCTGCATAAAGCGGCAAAGCAAGCCTTTGACCAGCTGGATGGAAAAAAGGTTCCTTCCCGTCAGGCTCTGCATGAGGAGTTTAACCGGTTATTGGTTGAGAAAAAACAAGCCTATGCGGAATATCGTCAGGTGAAGAAAGAGATGCAGGAATATCTGATTGCCAAGCAGACTGTTGAGACTATCCTGAGTATCGACAAGAAGAAGGAACAGGAAAAAGAAGAAAAGAAGCCCCTGCGTTAATTAAAAATGCCACGGTTTATGCTCTGAAAAGGGCATAGACCGTGGCTTTCTTTTTATGAGTTTGAAGTAAAGGAGAATTTATTGACTTCTCCAGGACGGTATTCCGGACAAGATCTGATGAATTTCGCAAGCTGCTTCACAGTGCTATCAAAGTCTTTTTCTTTGATAATTCCGCTGTCAATCATGTCATAGCATTGGTGTTTTACACCACCAATGAATGCGAAGAATTCAACAGAGAAACTTTTGTCGCTGATATTTGCACGAACCTCTAACTTTTCAGCATTTGGCACAAGCTGCATCAGTTGACTAATAACATATTTTCCTAAATCCGTCATTTTCTCGCCTCCTATTCTGCATCAATGTACACTTTAGTTCGATGGTTTGTACCATTTTCGTCAGTGTATGTAATATTTACGGTCGTTTCGGTAAGTTCTCCGTTTTCGTTATATTCCTCTTTAATTGAGGATATTTCACCATTTGTGTCGTTGAGTTCTTCTTGAATAGCATCTTTTCCGTTCTCAGGAACCTCATCCTTCAAGCCACCATCAAGGTTGTTATCGAATTTGTAGACGGTTTTAACTTCGTCAGCAGTTACGGTTACGGTCATAGTGTCTGGTCGTTTAGAGTCACCAGAGTAGCTTATATCGGTAGTTACGGTAACGTCTTTGCCCTCATCCAAGGCAGCCTTAATATCGTTTTCCATTCGCTTGTAGTCGCTTTGGTTTATCTTGGAATCCATTGCAACCAAGTTGCCAGCACCACCATCACCATTAAGATCACGACCAACAATATGACCACCTTGGTCTGATGGACGACGATCTTCGCCACCCGCCTGAAGCTGGGCATTTACATCTCTTGGGTTCTCAGGACTCCTTTTGGGCGTAGCTTCACAACGAATGATTCTACCTTGCTCATCGGTTGTATAGGTACTACCATTCAATTCGTAGGTTGTATTTGGTTCAAGCTCTCCATCTTTCAAATATACAGTGCCATTATCATCTGTTTTGGTCACGTTTTCATAGGTTTTTGCATCAGGAAGTGTCACAATAGTACCATCATCAAGTGTCACTGATCGAGGATTGCTTTCTTCCAGCGGAGTTGTTTCCGAAATATCTTCCTTCATAGATACACTGTCTGGCGTTTCTGCTTTGAAAATATCTTCCAATTTGCTTTTAAGATCATCCAGCGTTGGAACAGAGGGCTGGTCTCTTTGTTCCATCCGTTCCCCGGCTTCTGGCACTTTTATATCATCGGGTCTAAATGATTCTTGGAAACTACCAATCATTTTACCATGCCCTCCTTTCGTCCCATTTCAATCAAATAATTAAGAAGATTCTTAGTCAAAGCACTTTCTGTAATGTGGGCATTCCAGTATGTGACTAAGTACATAATGAGCTGGCTACACTGTTCCGGGAGTGGAGCAATAGATGGTGTAAGATGTTCAATGATAAAACGCTTCTGTTGTTCAAAATCATATTTGGTTTTTGCCAGTGTAGAAAATGCGGTTTCAGCAGAGAATAGCTCATAAGCAATCGCGGCAGCCAAGTCAAACTTTTTAGAGTTCGGTGCCGATGCGTAGTCAAACAGTCTGCATTTTGCCGCAACAGGAATGTTTGAAACAATGAGTTCTTCATCAACGGTATCAATCAAATGCATTAAATCTTTCGCAATCAGGCGACTAATAATCTCACCTTTGATGTCACGATACTCTGCGGTTTCTTTTGTTTCAAACTTATATTCTGGGTCATCACTGGAATACATTTTAACCTTACACAAAACGGATTCGATCCAGTCATTTTGATAAATGGCTGCAACACCCTTGTTGAGCTTAGAAAGTTCAACAATTTGTTCATCTTTCAAACCAGCAGCTCGACCAACAAGTTCACGATCAGAGTATTCAGGCAGACGCATGATGATTTTTGTGTTTGTATTACGAATAACCGCCATATCCAGCATACCCGGCGCTTGATCCGCAATGATAAAGCCCTCTCCATAAGTTCTCATTTCTGCGATTGCGTTAGTAAGCATTTCAACAGACTTTCCTAACAAGTTTGACCCTTCGGTAGACTGTTCGGTAGATGTCCTCTTTAAAAGGTTGTGGGCTTCTTCAAGAACTGTAACATGGTTGAGGGCTACATTCATGCCATCACAGGTTGCAATTCTGTGTTCCTGGAGCTTCATAACCAGTAATCCCATTATCAGCGATTTTGTTTCAGAAGAACCAACTCGGCTCAAATCTATAATGACATTTTTATCGAACAATTCCTCTGCAGGGATTTCGTCGGTAGTGAAAACAAGCCCGTTAATTCCGTTTGTCAGAGAACGAAGTCGGGTGCTTAATGCTCCCTTATAGTCGCCCTTATTGTCACTTGAATACTGAGACATATCCATAACTTCATCAATTTGCTGAAGGACATCAATGAAATTTGGGAAGAGTCTCTCATTATATTTGTTTTTGGATTTGCGTAAGTCCCATCCGGCATTGATATAGGAACGCTCAATAGCGTCCTTTAAGATGGCGGGCATAGCTGCGTACATTGGCCAGCATACATTAAATATCTCAACGAGCCTGTCCAAATGTTCGTAGATATGAACTTCTTTTGGAAAACTGAATGGGTTAATTCTTAGAAGTTCTGTAAGTAGCGGATTAGTTCCATACACAGAGACATCACTTCGTCCACCGAATACATTTTTGTATTCGCCTTTAGCCGGTTCGATGACTAAGAACCGAACCCCGTTTTTAAGAAGTTCGGACAGAATTTGGTAAACAGTATTGCTTTTACCTGAACCGGTTGACCCTGTTATAAAGGTGTGCATAGAAAGGCTTTCCAGATCCAGCTCCACCTTTGTATCGGTATCTTTTCCAAAGTGGCTAACAACACCTAACTCTATATTTTTTCCCTCGTCCTCCGCATGGTTGTTGGAAAGCACTTCCTGGGCAAATAAAGCGTGTTCGATAACCGGAAGTCCTTTTACGGATTTTCTCGGCAAGCCGAGCTGGATGGCAAGCTCGTTTGTGCTTGCCAGTGCCGTTGCATCTACAAAAGTTTGACGATTTACGACATTATCCGCAAATTTGTAGAGGAAAACAGGGTGCATGAAATTTACTACATACTTGGAAATGCCCTTAACTCGTTCTTCATCTGTCCAGGTATTAACAGCGGCAATTTCCAGACCGCTTTGATTACCGGAAATGAGGGAACGGTACATACTTGCAGCTGTTTCCGCTTCAGCCGCACTTTCACCAAGAAAATATGCGGCAAAGTCCCACATACCAATGCTTTCACATTCATCAAGTCGTTCAAGTTGTTTTTCAAGTCGCTCAAGTGTGTTTATCAAAGATTTGTTTTGTACATTGAGGGTAACAGCCTGAGAATTTCCAAAAGTATCTGTAAGAGCCTTGGTGTGTGCGTAATTAGTGGATATGCTATGACCTTCATTTTCGCTGTACTGTGTCCCAGACCCAATAGATCGAGTTTTGGTAGAGCTTTCGTTTTCGCCTACGGTATCTCCGATGGACTTAGAGGAATTAATTCCAAAAGTCAGATTCTGCGAAATAGAATCAGAGATTGAATCAGTATGGGAGGTTCCGTGGGTTTTACCACGGGAAACACTGGATGTAACGCCAGCATTGGCCTTAACAGGACCGACGTCACCGCCAACACCTGCATACGTTCCTACTGTTTTTGTTGTGGTTTCAGAATCAGATGTGCCTTCTGCTGTTCCAGTAGTATGGCTCTTTCCGAGTCCAACAGATGTGCTATTTCCTTCGGTGTCTGTTGTTGTATGGGCTAAATTTGTGCCATGAGTTTTTGCATCGGATTCACTCAGGTTTGTGCTTGTGCCTGTCGTGATTCCGGCAGAATCTGTGTTAGTTTCCCCTTGAGTATCGCTGTCAGATGTGCTGGAACTTTTGTTCAAGGCATAGTTGTACTGCATATTTGCGAAAGGGGACATGAGCGTATAAATGCGCTCATATTCCTTTCTTGTATTTACTAAGTCGTGATGTTCAAGGTTATTAGCAATGCAGATGGCGGTAAACGCTTTGCCTTGCATACTGTAAATGAACTTTTCAAGACCCTGGATAAAGTTCTTATTCTCGAAAGAGTCCTTGTCTTGCTTATAGTCCGCAATACAAGTGACACTTGAAATGGCCCCAATATCCAGTTTGTCGAGATCTGCCCTCATATCCTCGTTAAAGTAATCGTCAGTTTTGCTCCCAGGAAATAATCCTAAAAGGCTTTGTTCAAGCAACTGACGCATTGTACCACCGGAAAAGCGGCTATTTCTGGAACGAACTCCGAGATAGAAGTCGTTTGTCTGACCGTCGCTCTGAATCATCAGCACCAATGTACAAGGTTTGTTAGAAAGAGCGTTGAAGATGGTAGCCAGTTTATGAACAGAAAACTCATCTTCCTGATATACAAGTTCTGAAATACGGAAGAATTGAATTTGCTCAAGGGCAGAAATAGTTGCATCATCTATCGGTACAACAGAACAGTTTTGGAGTGAAGGTACATAATTCTTCATTACTTCGTTATCAACGATAGAAAGGCAGTTTTGCAAATTGTTTTGCAGCGTATTGAAATTAAAGTCTCTTGGCGACTCTGCATAAATAGCAGCGGGTCTGGCAGATTCAACTATTTCTACCCTCTCTGCCTGTAAAGGCTCTGCTTTGGATTGTAGAGTCTCGTTTTTCCACTTTGCCAATTCAACATTCACCTTCCTTTCTTTTCGTACTTCTCAAATGCGAAATACAGTCTTTCGGTTTCTACTGTTTGATAATCACCATAGAACGCTCTGGAATAAAGCATATATCCACGAAGGTATCCCTGAGAAATTAGTGCGTAAACATCATAGGTTTTATCGCAGAATGCAGTTGGAGTTCCAAGTCTTCTCTTTGGTGATAAAAGTCGAAGCCGTCCAAGCTCAGGATCACCGTTTCTTACACGCTTAAAAACAACAATTTCAATGACCTCATTCGTAACAGGGTCAAATCTATATCGGTACAGCTTTTCGAGCGTAGATGATACATTGAAAATAAATTGTTCGGTTTGAAAAATCTGGTGTAGCGTGTTACCTTTAACTAATGATAAAGCATCTGTTTTTCTGTCCACAGGAGCAGACTTGACTAAATTACCTCTTTGATTTACTTGCGGCGAAGTGGGATTATCGTTCCCTGTTCTGCGGGATTGCGTTATTTCAGGAGCAGGATAAGAACGACTGCCACCGTAACCGCCGCTACTGCAATCCCTATCGCTTTTTTTGAGAATCCATCTCCAGTCTGAGACTGTGTCTGTGCCTGCATACGACGCTGCTGTTCCATTCTAGCTGCTCGTTCTCTGGCTTCACGCTCTTGATGAGCTTTGTTTTCAGCTTCCAGCTTGCGCCGTTCTTCTTTAAGTTGCCGTTCCTGAAGTTCTGCTTTAGAAATAGAGGGTTTCTTCGGTGTTACATCAGGCTTAGGAGTGATATTCGTAACTTTCTCTGTTTGAACAGGATCAGCTTTTGGAGCAACGCTCTGCTGAATCGTGTTGTTGGTGGCACGTTCTGCAAGGATTCTTTGAACTTTATCAGCCAAAAAGACCTGTGCCACATCACGCATATGAGACATTCTCTTGTCAGAGAAATTTTTGATGAGATCCATTTTGAGGCTTGTCCAGTATTCTTCGGTCCAGTTAGCCTTGTTCTCGCTGAAAGGAGTCAGTTCAACATGAGGTTCAAGCAAGCCGGGTATGGACTTGCAGTAGTTGTATTCCTCCTCATATCGAACAAAGGTAGGATCGACATCAAGAGAGTCAACGAAAATGTACTTTAATGATTTTATATCACCGGAATCGGCGAATTTTTTGATTTCCGTATTCATTTTGCCCTCACTTTCTTTACATATCCAGGATAGAGTTGATCTCGTTCATGTTGGTTTCAATCCATTCGAGGATGTCCTTATTCTTCTGGAGAGTCTCTCGCTTTTCGGATTCGTCAGTAGCACACTTTTCAAGTTCTGCATACTTGGAAGCAATAATCTCATCCAGTTCAGTGAAGATGCGAGAGAATTGCGCCTTCATTGCTTCAACCTGCTCCTCAGCAAATCCCAATGCGCTTTCTGTTCCTTCGTCCAGATTGCGGCGCATCTTGGCGATAAGTGCCTGCTGAATCAATGCGGTAGAAACGCTGAATTTTTCAATATGCTCAGTTTTTTCCTCAAATACATCTCTCATGATCGTCTTGTATTCGAGGACTGTCTTATATACATCTTCATCCTTGTAGTCATCGACGGTTTCATAAACATCTTCCTCTTCATAACCACCGCCGAATATTCTGGCAATTTTTGCAAAGAAGCCAGATTTCTTTACTCGTCTTGTACCAACCTTCTCTCTGTGCGAGCCAACTTTGACCTTTCGAGTTCCAACTTTTTCCTCATGAGAGCCAACAACAATTTCTTCTTCTTCCTGACCAACCTTTTCGTAATAGGTTCTTTCCTCGTAAGTGGTTTCACCAATATCTTCAACGGTTTCAGATGCGAAGTCATCGGTTGTCCAGCTTTCGGCAGTCTCACGCATTGTGTTCAAAGCGCCCTTGATGAGGTCGAGTGTCTGGAAATCAAGCTGCTCATCGTTGGAGGATTCATCAAATTTGGAGACTTTCTCCTGATACTCCATAAGTAACCGTTCACCGGTGCTGACAATTTCACGATTGATTACGCTTTCCAGTTCGGAAGTCAGTTCTGCCATTGCATCAGAGCTGAAAGTGCTGAACTGATTAACAAGCCGCTTTGCTTCGTCACGGCTGGTCAAAGTCTCGCCATAAGGTCTGAAAATCTTATTAGACTTGGTTGTAGCATTCTGCTTCAGCTGCTCAGCCTTTTCAGTGATGATAGGCATAGGATCAAGATCGGCGATTTTCTGCTTAAAGACTTCAGCTTCCTCGCCATCAGCAATTTTCTGTCTTACTGCCGCTGCTCGTTCAGCACAAGCCTTAGCAGCCTTTTCATCGGTGGCAACACGGGTTTTAGCCTTGACAAGAACTTCGCTGCTTTCAAGAACTTCCTGGAAAGATTCAACCAAGTCTTTAATCTTTTTGGTTTTGGCGTATTTCTTAACATAGGCAGTAATAGCAGCTTCAATGGAATAGATACCGGAATGAATCAATGCCTGCTCCTTGGTATCACCGGATTCAATCGCTCGACTCAAACGGAAATTTAGTTCCTGCTGGGCGCTCGGAGAGAGTGTGGAGTATTTTTCAAGGTGCATAGACTCAAATTCCAAGAATTTGTCGATCATAAGGAGCGTATCTCTTGCAGAGATTGGAAGCTGGCGTTCCTGCGCTCTTGTTAGATTGTCAATATCAATTCCGGCAAGATCGGTTTTGATATTCAAAGCCGTGAACGCAGAACAAGGGAACAACTGGGGATCGTCAATGCCATAAGAAGCAAGGTATCTCTTGGCGGAGAGAATAGCTTTTTCAATGCTTTCCTCCTGAGGATTGAACTGATCCATCTTGTTGATAACAAACAAGAATCTATCTCGAACCTGTTTGCCGCCTTTTTTAATTTGATCTGCGACATAGTGGAGCAGAGCGGCATCATCATTGGTACTCAGCTGAGTTCCGTTCAAGACATACAAAATGAGATTATTGGAGTCATTGTTAATTGCTCTGTATGTGGTGTTCTTATGGGCCTGATTCTGAGAGTTGTTGGGACCCGGAGTGTCAACAAGCATAAGAGCGGTACTCTTAGAATCAAGGAAAGGAATATCACCTTCGGTCGAGATACGATGAACATTCGGGTTGTCATTGAGTTCGTTCATTATTTCGTAAGTCAGATGAGGAACTTCCTGAAGAACAACATCATCTTCATCATAAACAACCGCTGCAAAAGTAGGATCATCAGCGTCAAGAATTTCTGTGATAGTAGCAGTACACGCTTCGTTCTTGGAAGGCATGAGCTTTTTTCCAAGCAACGCATTGATAAGCGTAGATTTACCGGAACTCATCGTGGCGATGACATTTACGGGGAAGATGGCGTTGTTTGTGTTTTCAAAAGCCTTAGTCAATTTGGCATCTCTAAAGTCATCAAGAGGACCTTCCTGCAAATCCTGAAAAACTTTGACGATTTTCTCGTTAATGTCTTCATCGCTCTTTCCTGCGATGTATTTCATGTTGGAGACTTTGATAATGCCTTCCTTCTGTGCCTGTTCAAAAGCATCTTCAAAATCGTCCCAGTCTAATGCCATGCCGCAATATTCCAGAGAAAAATCCAAAGTATTCAGTTCCTCACGAAGCATTTTAGGAAACTTGCCAATCCACTCCTGAAGACGTTTTCCTTTTGTGACTTTGTAGAGGATGCTGTCAGTGGAAACATCTCTACCATTTACTTTTACTGTTGTTTCAAGTCGGTACGGATTGTACTTAACATATACCTGTGCCATTTGCGTTCCCTCCATCGTATAGATTTGCAATTATTTTTTCAAAATGTGCGAACCCGCAATTTACAAACAGTGCATCTACTTCATTGGTCGTTGAAATATGCGGACAGCCGAGTTTTTCTTCGTAATAGTCAGCCAATCTTTGTGTTTCAAACTTGTCCATGTAGTTTTCCATCTCTCTACGCTCAATTCTACTAAATTCGTCTGTTTTACTCTTTTTGACCAAGTAAGCAGCACGAGAAGAAACCGGACAGATTACTGGATTTTTGAATCCTTTAGACACAAGAAATTTTCTTTGGTTTTCAATAGAATCAAGGTAGTTATCATCCTCAGAAATCAGCTGGTCAACCTTGTTCATAACGAAGATTATCTTAGTTCGTCCAAGTCTCTGCTTGACAACTTCGAGATGATGTTCCTCGTCAGTGGTGCCAAGTTGTGTAGAGTTAAGAACATAAATCATCAGGTGGTATTTTCGAGATTTAATCATTCGTTGACTAATTTCGGTATGCTCTACATTTTCGCTTGAATTTACCCCTGGAGAATCGAACAGAATAATTCGTTTGCCACCAAGTTCTCCATTGAAGAATGTGCCAACGGTTATTTTGTAAGATTTATTATCCTCGTTATCACTTAACAGATCTTCCTTTGATGCGTCCATAGAAAGATCATGATCATATTCACTCGATACACCATCTTCGATAGGTTTTGAAATAATGGTGTGTATTTTACTGGTGCAAGCCATATTTTGCATTAGGCTGATGTTTTTGCCTACCAGCGAGTTAATGAGTGTTGATTTGCCAGCACTCATTGTTGCTGTAATCAAAATGTTGTACGATCTTGCGTTAATAAAGCTGGTGTTTTTCTTGACAAGTTTCAAATAGCGTTTGAATCCTTTGGTCAAATTGTTTTTAAGTACATCTTCCCAAGCCGATGGGCTACCGAGTGCAGCTTCAAACTCTAAAGCAAAGAATGCTGCATGTTCTTTTGGCAAGTCAAAGTCTGAAATAATTCTGTCGATTATTGTTTTAACCTTTTCTGATTTGACGACTTTTGAGTGAAATCCAAGCATTACCGCCAGATCGTAAGGTAGCAAGTAGCAAAAGCGAGGATCAAATGAAATGTCCATATTATATACAGGCACTTCTTGCTCATCACATAAAGCATCTTTGTAAAACTTAATCTGTGCTTTTGTGTATTTCCTTTTATCCCATCTTACAGCCCGAATCAATCGTCTGAGATACATGAAGTATTGAGTTCGTATGTCAGTAGTTTCTTTTAAGATAGGGTTAAAGGTAATGATCTGTGTGCTTGCAAAAATGTCTTGTTGATTCACATCTTTTACCTTTTCCTTTCCTGCTATGTTGTAACAGTGTTTGCTACAACTGCATTTATTTGAACTGTTTCGCCAGCTCATTCAGTGATGCTTTTGAAATCTCTAAAACAGCATTTTCCTGATATTTTGCAAAAATGATATATCCATCGTCGGAAAGATACACAAATGCAGATTTTCCTCCGCCCATTTCAGCATGAGGTTTTCCGTAAGCTCTAATCAGCTTATCTACCGTATCAGGCTGCTTTGGCTCGATTGTATTATTTGAAACAAGGTGTATCCCGGTTGACCAAAGATGTTTCAAATCTGAATCGAAGAAGCAAACCGCTTTAAGTAAAGAATGGAGCTGATTGCTGTTTCGTTCTTCTTGGAAATACAGAACCATCCAAAGGTCGTTTTTGTTGTAAACAACAAATGACTGGAGTGAGAAAGCCGGAGTTCCTAATTGTGAAACCACGATGCGTTTTTCTGTATTAAGTAACATTTGAAATTTTTCATACATTGCTTTGTCCTCAGCCACAATAAACACCTCCTTACTTGTCCTTGATTACATAGAAGCCAATGAAGCGAGAGTACATTCCTCGATTACATTTAGAAGGATCTTTGATTGTGTTACCGGATTCATCAAATATTGTTGGGTTAGTGGTTCCTGGTTTGTGTGACCAATAGCCGTTTTTGTCTTTTACATAAAAGTGGAAGTCAGAACCGAAGCCAGGAATACGAGGAGATGTTACAAGAGCAAACATTCTCTCATTTTTTTGTGGCCGATAAGATGCAGAATCAACTTCAACCATCTTTTTCCCCAAAGCATAAAAATCCATTTTCATGTATTTCTCGAAAACAGCTTTAACTTCCTTGTCAGAGCCATACTCCATAATCGTCCCTAATTCTTCGGAGGTGTCCAGACCGGCAAAGTGACCAGGAGACGGTTTTTGCTTATAAGCTGTCCCGTTTAGTTCTTTAGGCATTCCATAGGCATACGCCATGCAATTTGGACCCGCCCTTTTGCTAGATGAGTATAAGCTCTCATTAGTAAATTCATCAAATGCTTCAAAAAAATCAAGGTTGTTTGAGCCGATGATTGGAGATTCACTGCGATATCTGAGGAACATATCTTTCGGATCAAAACCAAATTCGGCAAATAGGTCTCGATGTTTGCCAACATCGTTCCGAATAGTTGACGAGAGAAAATGTTCTTCTTTATAGCCAAAGGGAGCAAATATTTCTTCATGTGATTTTTTTCCAGTCCCTGTGAAGGAAACTTCTACAGAAGTCCCATCTGCCAGAGAGATATGCTCCTTGGATTGTCCTGTGTAGTCCGGTTCCGATGTAGAAAAGAGTTGCTCAAGGCTGTCTTTCAATGTATCTAAACTGGGAGAATCATTTTTGCCTTTGTCCGGCATCTCTGGTACTACTTCGTATAAACCGATTGTTTCAAATTTTTGATTCATGCCAAGCTCCTCATTGAGTATATTTCTACAAATTATAGTTTGCGTTCATTTTTGTGATTTCAATTTTCATTTCTTCAACGAAATCTTCAGGTGCCGTTACTTTAACACGGCGACCTTGACTTAGAAGCCACATCTTAATACCATCTCCGTAAACTTCTGCTTCAATGGTATAAGTTCTGCCGTTTCGTTCAATGACTTTGGCAGTAGGGAGTTTATCAAGAACTGCTTGGATGGCAGAACCAGTAAATTCAAATTGAATGGTTCTCAGTTTACCAGGCCACATGAATAAACTTCTCTGTCGAAGGAGTCCCTCATCAAATTCGGGAGCTTCATTACAAGTGAATTTCTTTCTGTGTTCAGTTATGTACTTAATCCTGTCTACACGGAAGTATAATGGCTTATCAGGATCACCTTCTGTGTTAAAGGCTATCAGATAAAAGAAATTGTCAGTGAACATCACAGAAGCCGGGCGTATGCGATGCGTTTTCCATGCTCGGTCTGCACGATAATATTCAATCGTTATTTCCTTTTTTTCTGTGATGCAGTTTACAAGTTTCCAAAGCGTTTCCTGGACGCTAACACAGTCATGTTTGATTTCAGTGTAGTGGTACAGTTCTTTACGGATTAAATCATTTAGCATCGGACGATCTTTTGCGGTTGTAAAACTTTTGAGTTTGTTAGTCAGTGTTAAAAGTTCTTCTTTAGAAAAGGCTCTTGAACCAATCATTACTTCAAGCAAGGCGACCAATTCCTGATTGGTAAGAAATTCATCCATATATAGACGGTAGCATTTTGACTGACTGGAGTAGAGTAACTCTGTGTTTCCTACTAACTGCCTATGATCTGCAAGGAAAGCCTTTAGATCGTTAATATCTCGGCTGATGCTTTTTGTTGAAACACCATATTCTTCTGCAAGCCTCTGAACGGATAAGTCTTCACCTCTAAGACCACGGAAAAAGACTTCTAATAATCTATCATGCTTTGTGCTTTCCATAAAAACCTCCATTCTTGGTCTGCTGGATTCCCCTGTTTTTGAAATCATTATATAAAAAGTGGTGGACAGATGTATGTCTCAGCAAACCATAACAGAGGATCATTTTTCGGGTTCTTCTTGTTCGATAACAGTATCGTCAGGTACAAAATCCATCATATCTCCGGCATTGCAATTCATAACCTCGGCAATCTTCAGAAGTACAGAAAGATTTACCTCCTGATTTCGCCTCAGTTTTGTAAATGTTGCAGAGGATAGTCCAGTCCGCTTGCGAAGTTCGGCTTTTCCGATTTCTCGTTCCACACAAATACCACAGTTTTTTATAGCTAACTTTCAAAATGTATCCTCCTTTTAATCATACTGTGTCTATTATAATCCTCAGGCATTGAAAACTCAATAAGTTAGTCTGGAAATAGGCTACTTTGACGAAAAAAAGATTATACAATCAACAAAATGAATCGAGGAGACAATGTGACAACGGACACACTTGTGAAAATCTGTACCGTCCTTGGCTGTACATTTGACGATATTATGGAAATGGTTCCGGATGAAAAATGATGTCCGTTTTATAGGACAGTACTCTTGTTATACTATATACTGAGAGAAGATGGAGAGAATCGAGAATGGAACTAATAAATAATACGACAAAAACGCTTCGAGATGATTTGGCTACTGAGATCAAGCAAGGAAGTAAACTTTCTATCGCAGCAGCTTGTTTCTCGATTTACGCTTTTCAAGAATTGAAGAAAGAACTTCAAGGTATAGATGAGCTGAGATTTATTTTTACATCGCCTACCTTTACAACAGAAAAGGCGAAAAAAGAAAAACGAGAGTTTTACATTCCTCGCCTCAATAGAGAGCGCAGTTTATATGGAACAGAGTTTGAAGTTTCCTCCCTCCATATTTTTTCATTAATGCTTTATATCTGTTGGTGTCGCATTTATCACAATAATCATTCCGTCATATAATTCTGCTGGGACATCATTGATTCTATAGCTATTTGGTAAGATCTTATTCAAAAAGCTATAACCCTCTCCGAGTGATCCCATCAGCATACTCTGATTGATAATTTTCTTTATTTTTTCTGATTTTTGCAGTTTATCAAAATCAAGATACGTCATATCCATCCCAAGGGCATACGCTGTATTTGCCAAAGGATCAGCAGAATAAAATTTTCGCGTAATTCTTTTTCCATTTTTTCCAGGCAAATTGCATTCTGTTTTGTAAAAATCTGTGCCAATGACAAAATAATCATCACCATATTTTTCAAACAGTTCTTCACCCATGAATGTAGTATATGTACTCTTCTTTGCCACATGTCCGTTATGCCCCGAAATCATAAGCATAGATTCGTTTGCTTTCTGAACATGCTCATAAATCCAGTCGATGTTTTCAGCCATATAATGATCCCTTATTTTTGCATAATCTACATTTGACGCATTACTAAGCTCCTGATTTTGCAGATAACATCTCGCTGCCTGCGCATACATTTCCATCCCCGGTATATTCTTTAAAGTATCCGCAGCATCTTCCATATCGGTATACTGCATCTTAAGTTCTGAAAACGCTTCATCTACACATTTTTGATCCAAGTCGGAGTTTTGCATATCAAACCCATAAAAGCTTAACATCTCTTCCGGTTTTGCCTGTTTATTATAATCTGCCATATAGCGAATCAATGCCCTCATTTCATCCGTCTGGTAAATATGAAAAGCAAGTGCTTTCACTGCATCATCTTCCGTAATTTTCCCCTCACCGTGTATATATTGATTTACCAATAAGCATCCACCATAATCTGCTTCTAAGGCAAAGGCCTTGCAGTTATATTCCTCTACCATTTTTCTAAACATATCAAGCTTTAATTCCTGAAATTCTTTATTTCCGTGGGTCGCCTCTCCAAGAGCAAATATCTTTACATTTTCCGGTATCGCAATATCATCGATTTCCTCTGCAACTTTCAGAAATTCTTCATTATTTACCTGTGTTCCGGAGTTCATGCCCCCATAAGATATATATCTTATGAATGCCATGATTGCAGCTCCAAATAGAAACGCCACGATTATCTTTCCAATATATCGCTTTTTTGCATGATCTTTTTTCATCCGTCAACCAACTCCTCTCATCTTTTCACGCTTATAATTTCGAAAAATCTGACACCTGATATCACACACGGCTCAATATGTGTATGTTCAGGATATGTGGTATTTACATTTTCAAAACTAACAATTTCCACTCCGCCCCGTCCTCGTCTATCCAGGTATCCGTACCGTTATAGGTAAAACGGCGTTCAATACGGTCCATATAGGTTCCGTCCGCCAATTTATATACTGTTGTCGTGTCGCCACGGAGATTCACAAGCTCCACCACATCCGCTCCCGGATAACTCGTTTCACTCTCATCCTCGCCGCCCCTGCCGGACTCGCCCTCGCCCTGGGACCAGCACAGCAAAAGACCCTTGTATTCCGTATGCATGAAAAGTACGCCGTCTGTTTTCTCCGCCGTAAATTCCATTTTCATGGAGCTTCCTTCAAAATCATTGGTCATATCGGCATAGAGGATGTTTCCGCTCAGCGAATATGTTCCGGTTCCGCCGTCCGCTCCAATGTGCCATGAGATATGGCCATCGCTTGTGATCTCCATGCCGCTGCCGAACTCCATAGCGCCGGGGATCGCCTCCATAGCGGTGACATTGTCTTTTTCATCTCCCACCAGATGCCACGAGCCGACCAAATCGTCCGCTGTCACGGCATCCGGATTATTATGCTCCTGCACCGGCGGCACAATGGAAACGGAGGTGTCTGTCGATTCCCTGGTAGGAGCCTCAGCGGGAAGGATTTCTTCTTCCACAGTGGAATTCGACGGCTCCGGTGTCTCCGCCGGTTCCGTACTCGCAGGCACTTTTTCCACATCAACGTGGATCCTGCCCTTTGCATTCTGCCCCGCAACGACGATTGCGTAGGGACCGTCCACAGGAACCTCCACGGTAAATTCCGTCACGGTTCCGTCTCCCTGATAGAGCGATGTTCCGTCCGGTGACGTAATCTTCATCTCCAGCGACCCTTTCACCGTCTCGAATAAAATTTTGAGCGTATCACCCTGCTTCAGTTCCAGGGTGTGGGTGTCCGTGCCGTTCATGATTTTGACATCCAAGTGGTATGAATCCGCGTTCTTTGCGCTGCTTCCGTCAAAGGCGGAGCTAGACGCGCACCCGGCCAGAGATAGCAGGAGAGCACAGACGGTCATAACAATAACGAAAAATTTTTGCTGTTTCATAATGGTTTCCTTTCAGGGTTCAGATTTGGTTTGATTGAACATGATCAAGTTGCTATTTCTTATCCATATTCATCCGAATCACATTAAAAAGGTTTGACAGCAATATGCACGCCAATGCGATTGCCAATGGTGTCGTGGTCTCATTTCTGTCAAAAATGCTGACGCACAGAAAGATCACACCCGCTGCGATCAAACCTAAACTTGCTATGATGAAAAGTTTATTCAATATTTTTTTCATTTCATTTTCTCCTCTTTCAAAAAATCTTACTCATGACTGCTTAGCGCATGTCCCGGTTCATCAGATCAAAGTCAATGTACTGCCCGTTCAGCTTAAAGAAGGCCGGGAAGGTACACAGCTTGCGGAAGCCGAACTTCTCATAGAGCCGGATGGCGCGGAGATTGTCGCTTCGGACCTCCAGATTGATCTGCTCAAAGCCGTTTTCCACAGCAAACGCAAGAACGGCTTCCATGAGCGCGGAGGCGGCCCCGTAGCCCCAATAGGCTTTTCGCACGCTGATCCCGAACTCGCCCCGATGGCTCATGCGCCTCGGCTTGCGGTTCAAACTGGCATCTCCGATGATTTGACCGTCCGCCCAGGCAAGATACTGCACATTGTCCTTTGAAGCGACCTGCGCGGCCAGATACTGCGTTTCCGCCTCTACATCCAGCGGTACGCCCTCCGGGCCGAAGCTGAGATTGTCCGTCTCTCCGCCGACGCATTTCAAATAGTCCAGCAGGGCGGCGGCGTCCTCCGGCCGCGCCTGCGTAATCATAAACGGTGCATTTTTCTCCATACTCACTTATATACCTCCAGGTTTGATCCGATATTTCGTTTCTATATATCCGCTTCTCCGGTAAAAACGCTTTGCGCTTTCTCCTCGATTTGGGAAAGGGCAGCCAAAACCTTTTTTATATTCTCCTCTCTTGGGAGAATGGTATGAATGTTTACCTCCGGATGCTCCGCAGCGAACGCTTTCAGGAAGTCCAACAGGTTGTCCTTCGTTTTCATGTAATCCTCGATGATCACGCTGTCGCTGAATCCGAGCTGTTTCAGCAGGATCGCGGAAACCACGCCGGTTCTGTCTTTTCCCGCGCCGCAAAAGTACAGCACATTGCTTTCCGCCTTCACAATGGCACAAATGATCCGCTCCATCTGTCCATCTATCATCTTGACATAAGCATCGGCAACAGAATCCGGAGATTCTGGTACGGCTCCGCCCCCGGTAACAGGCAGATGATAGTAGGTAAACCCGCTTTCCGTCTCCAGTCTGCACGGCTTTTCTGCATATTCAGTCTTATCTCGCAGGTCAATGATTGTAGTAACGCCATTTTTTCGCAGCCAGCTGACTTCTTCATCCGAAAGGCACCCCGGATAATCGCTTCTGATATACCGCAAGGTTCCCGTGGGCAGCGCTCTCGTATTCCTCGTTGATTTCAGCAAAGAACCCATACGGTTGCCCTCCAATCCTCCTTTTGGCAAAAATTCATTGGTATCCTCCTCACAATTTTTTTACGCACATACCGACCAGCAGTCCGACGAGCATCCCCATAGACAGGGTGACGCCGATGTACTCCGGGAAAATGGTGCCAACGGCGGCCCCGAAGCACATCCCCAGGCTCATCCCCATGGCCTCATAGCCGTTTTTCTTTTCCTGCTTCTTTTTCTTTTCTGCCAGTCCGGCGAAGAACACAGCCAAGCGATCCCGGCCACCACCAGCGGCAGCGCCGCCATCATAAAGTCACGCATAAATTTTCACTCCCTTTTTCTTTTAAGACACCACTGCGCAAAGACCGCCTGACGGCTTTGTGAGGTGTTGCCTTTACTCTACAACAAAATCTGTCCAATCAATATGGTTATACACCATCCTTTATCGCCGCCCAAGATAGCGGAATGTATGCCGCTTGTATTCCCGGTACGCCGCGCCGAATGTTTCCTCCAGATACCGTTCCTCCTGCAAAATTTGTAAATGCAGCATCACAATGGCAAACACCGTAAGCGGCACGGTCAGCAAGTTACAGTACATCAGCATCACACCGATATACATGAGGTCAAAGCCGAGAAAGGCCGGATTGCGGCTGAACCGATAGATGCCGGATGTGACCAGCTCTGTGCGATCCTGATCCGGGATGCCCGCCCTCCAGCTATCCTTCATACTGAGAACGGAAAGGAGAAAGATCAGATCACCGATCATCCCGGTGCCAAAGCCGGTAAAGCGAGCGTTTGCCGCAAGGCAGCTCCAGCCTAACGCTATGGACACAATCTGTGCAATCACAACGCCCAGCGTGGCCATGCTCATCAGTAGTTCCACTGTGTGAATGGACTTTTCTTTCCGCTGTCCGATTTGCCGCGTCCGGATGCCGCGGCGCTTCTGCGCCAGCATCTTGGCAAAATATATGCCGTAAAACACTGCCAGCACAAAAAGGGCAAGCAGGGAATAAGGGAGAAGTTCTTCCATCGGATATTTCATTATGCAACTCCTCAAATGAATCTTGTTTTAGCCATGAGCAAAGCGCAAGGCAACCTGTTACTTTTTTTGATTCTTCCTTGTGCAGGCCACTCGGATAAACGGTACAAGCAGCAGAAGACATACCAGAACAGAGCCGCTCAGCTGCCCGTAGGACATCCACACATTTGATTCCGGCTGGCAGGGATAGATCGCCGCCACAACTACCCGGAAAATCCAAAGGGCCAGCAAAAAGCCGTAGAGATAGAACGCCTCCGGGTTTCCTGCAAACACCTTTTTGCCCCACAGGATCACGGTAAGGCTCAGCCCGGACAGCAAAAAGGAAAAGCACAGGTTTACATAATTGATGGGAACCACCAATGTCTCATAGGGGATATAGGAAGCCCAGTCAAATATCCACGGCACGGTAAAGTGCCACAGCCCCACCAGCAGGCTGATCGCAGCTCCCGCATAGTAAGTACATGACCTGATACTTTTTCATCGGTTTTCACCTGCCTTTCATAGCCGGTTCCCTTTTGCGAGCAGTTATTCGGAACAGATAGAGGAAATAGACCAGCAAGACGATAAACTGTACCGCACCCAGAAATATCTCAAACTGAGCGGAAGCCTCCCCGCTGATGAAGGAACAGAAGTCATGCAGAGCGTGGAGCAGTACGCAGGGGAGAAGACTGCCGCTTTCAGCGAAAATCAGGGCAAATACCATCCCGTAGACCAGAGCGAAGCAGATCTGGAGAACTGTTTCCCCCAATTCTGCACCGCCAGCTATGTTCAGGAGATGGCTGAACCCGAATAGAACAGATGAGATTATCATTGCCTTTCCCACGCCGCGCTCCAACCACAGGCCGCAGATGATGCCCCGAAAGAAGATTTCCTCCGCCATACCGATTCCAAGCGTCAAAAACAAGTTTGCTAAAATCAATGCCGCACCACCGTTAAAGTTTATTCCCGCCGTAAAAGGGGAAAGGGCAATGAGCAAAAGCGGCGAAAAATAGAGCATTCTCTTCGCTGCCCCTTTTTCCGCACTGCGAAATCCCAGCTTTAAGATTCCTTTGTATCGGATGATGGAATTCGCCAATGTGATAATCACAAGCCCCCAGATTACAGCACCCCTGATCAGCGCGGAGGGAATGCCCTCTATTCCCGTGATCACCACGATTGCTCCTTGCGCGAAAAAGAACAACAGCAGCACAAGCATTGCCCCGGCGGTTTTCAGTACGATTCTGTCTTTCCGTTTCATTTTCATTTTGAGCCTCCTGTCCCATTCCCCGGCAATGTGCCAAAAGAAGTTCTGTCAATGCGATCTGTCTTCCACAAAATCGGAAACCGCTTCTTTGATTTCCTCTGCGTGTCCTGTCAGCAAATGCCCGCCGCTTTCAAAGGAAATGAACGTGCAATTTGGGAATCTTGCTACCGCCCTCTCCGTTTCGGCGTAGCTTGCCAGCTTATCGTCCTTTGCGTGGAAAATCAGCGTGGGAACCTGTAAATCCTCAATCGGATACTCCCCAAAGTTCCTTGCCATATCGGGGTTGGTAACGGAAGCATCCAGTATCACGCCGACTTTTCTGTCGTTTATGGGTAGCATACTGTAAATGGTGGACTGCTCCATCCCCATGATCGGCTCAAACATAGGGCTTAACAGGAACATGACGTAATCGTTGCACAGGAACGGGGGCGGTCCGGCATATTCGGCATATTTCTCCGGCTTCTCCACAGGCGGCATGGCGGAGCAGTATAAAATCAGACCCTTCGTGCGCTGGGGATAATCAAGGGCAAATCGGATCGCGACGCTGCCGCCTGCCGATGTGGCCAGAAGGTGCACCTTGTCAATGCCCAGCTTGTCCAGCAGCTCCACATAGGCCGCCGCCTGACTGGCGGGCGTTCCGTCGCCGGAAACGTCGCTTCCCAGGTATCCGAACCGTGAGGGAGCGATGATCCGATAGTCGGAGCAAAAGTCCTTACAGGTGTCATAAGCCTGGTCATAGCCGCCGAAAATGCCGTGGACGGATAAAATCACCTCGCCCTCACCCGAATCGACATAGACCATATCGCCGTAGCTTAATGCCGCCGTCTGAGCATTGTAAGCGGCAAGACGGTTTTTGCTTTCCCTCACCGCCGCGCCGCATCGTATCCCCTGGACAATGAAATACATTGCCAGGGCAAGGAATACTCCCCCCACTATGTAACTCCACATTCGCTTACACCTTCTCTTTTCAGTCACTGATTTCGTAAAATCAAGCCTCCAGACACTTCGCCCGCTGAGCCAGCTGTTCGATCAGCCGGTTTACGATTTCCGGCTGGTCGGTGTTGGAGTTGTGTCCGGCGTCTTTGATCCATTCCAGCGGTATGCCAGAATTTTTATGCCACGCCTTGTTGTATCGAACACAAGATCCCGCCTTGTCCTGTTCGCCGCAGATGAGCAGGGCGGGGCATTTGATTTCATAGGGCAAATCCCGTTCCACAGCCTCGGCAAGGATTCGGAAGCCGTGACCGGCAATCTTTGCGTAGCGCTCCTGGTCGCCGTCATACACCAGCATCAGGTCCCGCATCAGGTTCCTTCCGTATTCCGACAGGGCGACGCCCTTTGTCCCGGACTTTAAGAGGGCCTTCCACGGATAGTAGCGATAGACTGGCTCCATTCGTTTCAGCAGCCAAAGCTCCGGCTCTGTCATATACTTTCGTTGCAGCGGCGCGGAGTCGATGGACACAAAGCCCTTCAGCTTTTCGTGGTAAGTTTGCGCATACGCCTGTCCCACATAGCCGCCCATAGACTGCCCCACGATAACGGGTTTTGTGATCCCCTCCTGCTCCAGAATTCCGTCCAGCCACCTTGCCTTGTCCATCAAATCGAAGGCAAAGGCAAAGGGCCAGGAGGCGGCGTGGCCGGGGGCGTCCCACACAAGGACATTGTATTTCCCCTCAAAATACACGATTTGTTTCTCAAACAACCGGTGATCCGCCGTCAGACCGGGCAGAAACACCAACGTTATTGCGTCCGGTGAAATCAGATGCACCCAATAATGGATTTTGCCCAATGGTGTCGAATATGTTTTCTCGTTCATACTTCCTCACTCTCCCTTTTTGCACCAATCCTTTTGTCCCAGGGAGAGGGTGTAGGGATGCGCCCAGTCCTCGGTGTCGTAGAAAGTGGCGGTCAATTCCAGCTGGTCATAGACGCAGCTCCAGCAGGTTTTCTCTCCGCCGTTCTCGCCGGGGAAGTTGCTCTGCGCCACAGCCGCCAGGGCGGCGCGAACGTCCTCGGCGGTCATTACACCCTTTGCCGCATTCCGCCGCTGGGTGAGCGTGTTAAAACGCACATAGGACTGGCCGCTGCCGGAGGTGCCGTCGTCCCCGTGGAGATAGAAGTTGGTCACCACCGGGGTGTCGGTCACTACCATCTCACCGTTTTTCCACTCCACCGCCACGCTCCGCCCGGCAGCGTCAGAGAGGGAGAAGTGCTGCGCCCGGCCCAGAGAAAAGTGCATATCATACTGCGAAAGCAATTCCAACGCTTCCTCTACATTCGCCGCCTTGTCCAGCAGCAGCCGCAGACCGGAGACAATGGTAATGTCGGGCTTATCGGTATTCTGGTCGACACCCTCCTCGTGGCTCACCATGAGATCAGCCACGCACAGGCCCTTTTCGTTCATGCCGTCCAGGATAGCGTAGACGGAAGCCAGCGCCATGAACTTATCGCCCATGCTTCCATCGGGCTTCCAGTCCTCCCCAAAGCCCAGGAAGTCCAAATTGCAGGTGGCAATGGACTCATAGCCATTCTTGGGGATGGTATGTACCAGCATTTTGTCACATTCTTCCCAGTCGAAGTTGCGGCCAAAGAGGGCCGCACCGTCGGGACTTGTCACCGCGACGGTGGAGCAGCCGTAGTTTCCCCCGGCGGTGGAGGTGTCCGGCTTCCAGAAGCCGTGAGAGAGGAATGAGGCGATGTAGTCTCCCATCTCGGCGTCGCTTTTTGCCCCGCCCTGCTCCAGAAAGCCATCGAAGCCATAGTCTCCCTTATATTCCATACTCCACAGATGATCATCCAGCTTCTCGATGGTCATGGCCGCCGTGAGCTGGGTGCCGAACATGGTCCACGCTCCCGCAAGGGCTGCAATCAGCACAGCCGCAATAACAAGAAGCGCGATTATCGCCTTTCCAAGTCTTTCCGAGGAAGACGAGTCCGCTTCGTTCGATTTACAAAGCTCTTTTTCCGAAACGATCATTTTCATATACTCCTTCCTTGCCCATCGGGGCGCATTTATCATTTTATTCTGTACCTGCTTATATCGTAAGTCATCGTCGTGTAAACGAGAATTTATCTTACCCTTGCCATATAGTAATCCAATTGGTTCATCAAACTCCAGAATTGTTCTGCTTCATCCACGGATAGTGTTCTATACTCCATTTTCATATCCTCGCAAATTTTGATTTTCCGGTGAGCCACTCATCTCTTGAAATTGCAAACACACCGGCTTTTCATTGCCCTCATCCGAAAATGCATCTACCATCCCAATTTCTCTATCCATAAAGCCGCTTTCCGCCCTCATGCACTTTCACTCCCCAGAGCCGTATTTTTCAAACCGGCACTGCTCTATTACCTCGTCCCCGAGCAGCGTGATGGCCTTTTGGGGACAGCGGCTGATACAGCGGTAACACATGGTACACCGGTCTTCCGCGGTGGCTTTCCCGTCTCGCAGGGAGAGATTTTTCGTAGGGCATAAAGAGACGCACAGCCCGCAGCCCACGCATTTTTCGCTGATTTTCAGCTTGTCTGTGTATCCCGCCGTCTTGCCGTAAAACCACAGCCGCTGTCCAAAAAGTCCCTTCAGGTGGGAAAAGAAGGACAGCCCGTCCTGGGGGTAGTTTCCTTGCTTGATCTGCCGTGCGGCAGCTTCTATCTTTTGGTCGGCCTGACGGACGATCTCCCGGTTTTCCTCTGGCGTTTTCTTCAGCAGTTTGCTGTCGCAGACGGAATCCGGCATTTTGATCTGCAAACCGCCGAGTATTGTTGCCCCGCGTTTTCTTAAAATTCGAGCCGTACATCCTGTTCCATCACCGCTGAAAAGCCCCATCGTATTGACGCAAAAGACCTTTTTCCCATTCCATAGAGAAGAATGATTTTTAATAAAATCACGCACTATGATAGGGGCATTGGAAAACTGCGTCGGGTAGCCCAGCACAATGATGTCATGCTTTGTCAATATTTGAATCATCTCTGTATGTTCTAACGGAAAACTCTGAGCAGATACGTCCAACAGTTTGACTAACTTTTCGACACAATGTTTTGTATTTCCAGTTCCGCTAAAATAGATTCCAATCATGAACGCATCTCCTTCCTTAAATGGGAATTTGCTTTTTTACAGTGCGGTTACCCAAAAACATACTGCTGAAATTGCATAAAGCGGTGTCATAATATCTTTTCATTTTCATCTACACAATGCCTATATTTGCTTTTACACATTCCGTAATTTCCTGTCATTCATCTGTTCACTAGTGATGGTTTGAACTATCAACTTACTTCATCCCATAAATTTCAACAAAATGTGACAGATGCACACCTATCTGCGTCCACATTTCGTCCGTCCTGTCAGGCTCCCGGTCTGCAATCTCTATCATCACTGTTACCGGTGCAACAATTTCTAAAGCAAGCAGATTGGCATCAAACCTACGAATCAGTTTCTTTTCCATCAGTTTATCTAACATCAGTGCATACATTTTCTGATTTCCGGTCAGCTGGTGCTTTGATGTAAGTGCCGCAATCTTTTCATTTCTATACTGCTCCTTCGCACAAAATCTTCTGACCTTTTGTATCTGTGGATCCTTCATTGTGAATCCAACTCGTCTCAGACAATCTTCCTTGAATTCATCCAGCGATTCCGGTATCTTATCCAAATTAGAGCTATTTCCGAAATTCTCATCATATTTTTGTTCCATCATGGTAATCAGAGAATCGAGAATGTCTTCCTTGCCCTTATAATGCGCATATATAGATGGACCTTTTATTCCCACAGCTTCTGCAATTAAATCAATGGATGTCTGGTCATATCCCTTTTGTGAAAATAAATCAAGTGCCGCTAAAAGTATTCTGTCCTTTGTTTTTATCCTTTCCATTTCGTTTTCTCCAATCTTCATATACCTAATATCCGTTAGGGATATTATACCTAGTATCCGTTAGGAAGTCAATATACCATATATAAAATAAGTCACAGCAAGCTTTCATCCTTGTTGTTCAATATGAACGATACGAGAAAAAGGCATCCAGCAAAACTGCCAGATGCCCCTTTCGAATCGTATTTCTTCATATTAAATTGTAATCTCAATCCCACCCCGGAAGACTACCGTGCTGCCTTTCTCATCAATGCGGATGTGATCCGCCAAACCGCCCCACAGTTCTCAGCGAAACTCTGTCTGTTCTCCTGTCAAATCTTCCAGCTTAGTGATGAAGTTCGTGAGTATCTCCTTCGTGTCATTCTTTTCCTGGATGAGTGCCTCCAGTTCCTGAAATCGGCTGTGCTTTTCAGCATACAAGGTGCGGAGTTTCTTTTCTTTCTCTGCCTGCTCCGTCTGATCCAGGGCTACACTTGCATTCTTCTGGATGAGGTTCGAAAGGTTCTCTGCGATAATTCTCAGTTCCTGTTTCAGCCGTTCCTGCTCTGCGCCAAGGGAATCTATCTGGCAGACCGTTTCAATCAACTCCTGCAGGTTCTCTATTGTTTCCTCTTTCGCCTCCACCAGGGCATTCAGTGCCTTGAGGAACAGCTTCTTGATTTCTACCTCGCTCAAATACGGTGTGTTGCAGGGCGGGGTGTCTTTGCCGTACTTCCGATTGCAGCGGTAGATGACCTTCCGGTACTTGTCGGTGGAATGCCACACCTTGGAACCGTACCATCCACCGCAGCACCCACACTTGATTTTGTTTGAGAAAATGCTCACTCCGCTGTACCGACCGTTCTGTTCCCGGCGGGCAAGTTCTGCTTGTACAAAATCAAACTGGGCAGGGGGAATGATGGCTTCATGGTGTTCCTCCACATAATACTGGGGAATTTCGCCGTTGTTAGTCTTTCTCTTCTTCTGCAGGAAGTCCGTGGTGTACTGTTTCTGGAGGAGTGCATCCCCACGGTACTTCTCGTTGGTAAGGATCGATTTCACCGTGCTGATGTGCCACCTGTCCTTGCCGGAAGGTGACTTGATGCCCCGGCTTTCCTCCTGTGCCAGGGAACTCATGATGGTTATCATCAACTCGCCCTTGGCATCCAGCGTCCAGATGTTCTCCTTCTCGAAATAGACCTCAATGCCTTTATCCTTCAGCTTTCGGATGGTGGTCAGGCTGTCCACCGTGTTTCGTGCAAATCGGCTTACCGACTTGGTAATGATGAGGTCAATCTTACCATCAAGGGCATCTTCCACCATCTGATTGAATCCGTCGCGCTTTTTGGTGTTCGTGGCGGTGATACCCTCATCCGAATACATCCCCACAAACTCCCAATCCTCATGACCTTCAATGTAGGTCTTGTAGTAGGTCATCTGCGCCTCGTAGCTGGTTGCCTGTTCCTCACGATCCGTGGATACTCGTGCATATCCGGCTACCTTCTTTTTCCTTCTGACTGCCACCGGCTCCGATGTGAACTGGTTGAGGGTAGCATGTATTTTTCTTACTTTCTTTGCCATGTCTTTACCGTCCCATCCTTATATTCAAAACCTACCTGGGTGTCAGAAATAATCACCCGGTCAATGTCTGCGGATACTTTCGCCTGGAAGTTCTCTCCGAGAAGGCTTTCTGCCGCCTCAAGAAGTTCACTTTCCGGCAGGCGTTTCATTTGGCACTGTGTTCTCGGCTGGGAGCAGCACCAGATCTTTGTTTTCTTCTTACCGTAATTGTCCCTTTCACACTTGCATCCGCAGGAACCGCACCAGACTTTATTGGTGAAAGCATTCTGGCCCCGGCGGCCGCTAAACTGCCGGATGATGGATTTCCTGTTTCCGTTCTGCAGTGAAAACTCAATGCGGTCGCTGTAAAGGGTCACTTGCTGTATTTCCTTTGAGAAAACACTCTCATCAATGGAGCCGCCCAGAACTGTCTTCGCAGCCGCTGTGAGTTCTGTTTCCCAAATCGGTCGGCACTCGCATTGCTCCATGCCTTTCCGCTCTCTTGTGTTGCAGACCCACCGCTTTCTTCCTCCGCTGGTTCTCCGGTTGACACCGCATCCGCAGTATCCACACTTCACTTTGCCGGAGAATGCTGTAAGGTTTTCCTGATTGTTCGGATACTGCTCCGATCTCTGCTGCCGGATTTCCAATGCCTTCTGGTAATCTTCCTCTGATACCAAAGGCTCGAACATCTCATCCACCAGATACATGGGAAGTTCACCTTTGTTCTTTCTGCGGATGTGACCTTCGGTGAAGAAGTTCTTCTGAAGGACCATCGTTCCAGTGTAGGACTGGCTTGAAAGTATCTCCTTGATGGTTGTCTGCTCGATCGGCATTCCCATCTGCCCGGTCACACCTCGCTCTGCAAGGGTCTTTGCAATGCCATAGGCTGATTCCCCGGCAAGGTACCTTCTGTAGATTTCCTTCACCACCTCGCCCTGTTCGGGGATGATGCGGAACATCTCTCCGTCCCATTCATAGCCGTAGGGTGCTTTGTGGCCGTTTGGGATACCTTGCTCAAACCGCTTTCTGGTAGCCCATTTGATATTCTCTGAAATGCTCCGGCTTTCTTCCTGTGCAAAGGATGCAAGCAGCGTAAGCATCAATTCTCCGTCTTCTGAAAGGGAGTTGATCTTCTCCCGTTCAAAGTAAACCGCTATTCCCAGGTCTTTCAGATGTCTGGTCGTATTCAGGCAATCAACCGTGTCCCTGGCAAATCGGCTGATGCTCTTTACCAGCACCATATCGATTTTTCCTGCATCGCAGTCTGCCACCAGACGGTTGAATCCATCTCGGTGTGCTTTACTCGTTCCTGTAATACCCTGGTCAACATAGACCCCTGCGTATTCCCATTCGGGGTTATTCTGAATGAGGGGGTTGTAGTAGCTGACCTGTGCTGACAGGGAATGCAGCAGCACCTCACATTCCTCGGAGACACGGGCATAAGCAGCAACTCGCTTCTTGCGCTTTAGCCGCGTCACACCCGGCGTGATTTGTCTGATTCTTGGCATGAAACCACCTCCTTTCGCAGTGACATATTCCCGTAATAACCGCACTGTATCAAGTCTATATTGGAGAATAATGTGCCGAATATCGGACGGTATTTTTCTTGCATCCTCCGCAGCATCCGCACTTGATTCTGTTGGATAAAATACTCACGCCACTATACCGACCATTCTAAAGCACTGGCTTTTCCATAAACTCGTTACCAAATGAAAACAAATATAATGAATAGTAAGCAACAAATTAATAAACCTAACCACCCGAAATCTCGTTGTTTTTCTATCTCCATGGTTTTCTTTTTCATTTGTCTTTTTGTTTTTTCAAGTTGACAGGCAGCATCTATTCTTTCCATTTTCATCAGTAATTCCAATGAACACATCCGCTTTTCTGCTTCCTGTTGCTTTTTCAGTGCCTCTTCAACAGCCTCCACAGAAGACTGTACTACCATTTTCTCCAGTTTAGAGTTCCGGTCCTGTACGTCTCTTATTTTTTCTTCGAACTGCTCTTGCTCTTTCCTGCTCAGCAGCCCGTTCCTGTTCCGAAGATCGTCGTTGCTTCTCTGCAGCGACAGATTGATATTCTGCGTTCTGGACAATTCGGTTTGCAGTTTCTGATTTTCCTCGGTTAGCTTCTGAAGCTCGTCTTGTAGCTTCTGATTTTCGGATGAGATCTTCTGAAGATTTTCTCGAAGCTCCCGCATCCGTTCCAGACATTTCTGGATATTTTCCTGATCCTTTCTTTGTATTTCCAGAAGTCTGTCCCTTCTGCCGCTTCTCTTTTCATAGAAAGGACAATGAGATGAAAGAAATGTCAATCGACTTAGAAACTTACAGCGACGTGAACATCACCAAGTGCGGTGCCTACAAGTACGCTGAGTCTGATGAATTTGAGATACTGCTTTTCGGAGTCTCGATAGATAGCGGACCCATCACGGTGTATGACCTTGCCTGCGGCGATACTATCCCGAAAGAGATCCTTGCAGCATTATCTGATGAGAATGTAACCAAGTGGGCTTTCAATGCTTCCTTTGAGCGCATCTGTCTCTCCAACTGGCTGAAGAAGCATCGTCCGGAATATTTCACCGGCTACAGCATCCCGGAGGATCCCGCCGGTCAGTATCTGGATCCGGCATCCTGGAAATGCACTATGATCTGGTCAGCCTATATGGGACTGCCGCTCTCGTTGGAAGGTGTCGGAGCTGTCCTGAAGCTGCAGGATCAGAAGCTTAAAGAAGGCAAAGACCTGATCCGCTATTTCTGCAGCCCTTGTAAACCAACCAAAAGCAATGGCGGACGCACCCGGAACCTTCCGGAACATGATCCGGAAAAGTGGTCACTCTTCAAATCCTACAATAAACGTGATGTGGAAGTTGAAATGGCAATACAGAAGCGCCTGTCGAAATACCCGATCCCGGACTTCATCTGGGATGAATATCATCTCGATCAGGAGATCAACGACAGAGGAATCGCCCTAGATATGGATGTGGTGGAAAACGCTATAAACTTTGATGAACGTTCCAAAGCTGTCCTCTCTGAAACCATGCAGGATATCACTGGCGTAGAGAATCCGAACAGTGTGGTTCAGATGAAGGCCTGGCTCTCTGAGAACGGCGTGGAAGCAGAATCACTCGGAAAGAAGGATGTAGCAAAGCTGATCGGCGATACTGACGGTCAGGTGGAAGAAGCGCTTCGGCTCCGCCTTCAGCTGGCAAAATCATCCGTGAAGAAATACCAGGCCATGCAGAATGCTGTCTGCAAGGATGGCAGAGCCCACGGCATGTTCCAGTTCTACGGAGCCAACCGCTCTGGCAGATGGGCAGGCAGATTGATTCAGTTACAGAACCTTCCGCAGAACCACATGCCGGATCTTGCAGAAGCCAGAGCCATTGTGAAAGCCGGCGATTATGATACTGTGCAGCTGCTCTATGATGATATTCCAGACACGCTGTCACAACTGATCCGGACAGCCTTTGTGCCCCGTCCCGGATACAAGTTTATTGTCAGCGACTTCTCTGCCATCGAAGCCAGAGTGCTGGCCTATCTTGCCGGTGAGACCTGGCGCTCTAAGGTATTTGCGGAAGGCAAAGATATCTATTGTGCCTCTGCCAGTCAGATGTTCGGCGTTCCGGTTGAAAAGCATGGGATTAACGGTCATCTCCGTCAGAAGGGAAAAATCGCAGAATTGGCTCTCGGATACGGCGGCAGCGTCGGTGCCTTGAAGTCGATGGGAGCCTTAGATATGGGACTGACCGAGGAAGAGCTCCAGCCGCTGGTCAACTCCTGGCGGAACTCCAACCCGATGATCACCGCCTTCTGGTGGGACATCGACCGTGCGGTCAAGACTACGATCACGCAGCGCATCCAGACTGAAGTGCGCGGGATCCGCTTCTTTTATAAAAGCGGTATGCTCTTCATCAAACTTCCGTCAGGCCGCCTGCTCTCCTACGTTAAGCCCCGTATCGGAGAAAACCAGTATGGTGGCGAATCTGTAACCTATGAAGGAGTCGGCTCCACAAAGAAGTGGGAACGTATCGAATCCTACGGTCCAAAGTTCGTGGAGAATATCGTCCAGGCCGTCAGCCGCGACATCCTCTGCTACGCCATGAAAACTCTCCGGCACTGCTTTATCGTCGGCCACGTTCATGATGAGCTGATTATCGAATGCAGCCCTGATGTTGACCTGAGTGTGATTTGCAAGCAGATGGGCAGATCTCCGGACTGGATGCCGGACATCCTTCTCCGCGCCGACGGCTACGAAACCAATTTTTACAAAAAAGACTGAAAAAAATAGCGGCTTACCGGTTCATCGCCGGAGGCCGCTGCTTCAACTTTTTATTTACATCAATTCAATTGAATATCCATTGCGTATGCATAGGAAATAGTCTCTCCCGTCTTTGTGGCTTTATATCCCTTCTCCTTATGTGAGTAGTCGGAAATCTCCACTGATCCAAAGGTCTTAAACTTCTCGTATATACGGTTCAGTACTTCTATCTCTGCATCAGAAAGCACACCTTCAGGTATATCACACTCTGGAACTACCTGATGTTTTTCATAGCCGCCATCATAAAATACATCGATGTGGGCAATATGATCTGCTGCCATTTTTCCAAGAATCATATCAAAATGATCTGGCACTGGTCCATAAGGCAGATGCGCATATTTCAAGCCAGATATTGATACTCCATTTTCTTTATAGAAAATCATATCTGAGTAGTTGAGCAACTTCATAAGCTTTGTTTTTAGTAATTCAGTGCTCTTATTCGCAAAAAACAGAACCATGGCGCAGAGCTTCTCATAATCAAACCCCTTGAATCCATTTTCCTCACAAGGAACTCTGGAGAAAAACAAATCAAAGAACCGTCTACCAACTCGATATTCCGTATCTTGCTCAAGTTTATCAACAGTATCAAGCAGTTTTGCTTTTTGCCTTTCATCAAGGACAATCTCATTCTCCGTCAGATATGTCCTCATGTTTTCAGGCTCACGCAAGAATAGAAGAAGACTATTATGAGCCTTATCCTGGATAGAGCCATTCTCATATCTACAGATAGTCTTATCTCCCCAGTTCAAGAGCTTAGCAAAACTCCTCTGACTGAGCCCATACTGTTCTCTTATTTTCTTAATTTCCTCTGGCAGCAGAAGCTTATGCTTTCTACGGTATTCGTTGTATGCATTAATAAGCGTGGCATTATCAAATTCCTCACAATAGAACTCTTCTCCACACTCAGCACAAACCAATATCTGGGCATCAACTTCGATTGGCTCTCCACAAACATCATACGTTTCTTTCTTAAAAACTACCTTAGTCCCGACTTCTTTTCCACATTCCTCGCAATATTTCTTCATCGACGCCACCTCCTTTCCTAAGCAAAATCGTCCTCATGGAACGCAAGACATTTCAAGATATCCTCTCCGTTTTCCTGTACAATTTTTACCTTTACGTAAAACTGCATTCCATCAATGTTCTTCTTGAATTCCCATATGTCGCCAGGACGATTTGGATCGAAATCCTGCTTAGGGCCTTTGTAGTAATCACCGACAACAAGCCCTAAAATCTCATTCTTTGCATCTGCGATTGTAAGACCATGTTGCGCCAATGCTTGCATATTTTTTCTTCTTGGAACAAAATCGTATTTTCCTGCGGACAGCAGCTTCTTAACTTCTGTAAGATAACTGGCGATGTCCGTCGTGCTCGCTTGATTACTCACTCAGTCACCTCCGTGTACTTATATTATACTCAAGGTTCGTAAAAAGTCAAGAAAAATGCGGTCATATGACCGCATAAAGATGAATTACCTTTCTCGTGGCATCCTACACATACCTGTCTTTCCCCAAATTCCTTGATCCATACTGACAAATGCAGCTTTTATGTTTTCTCGATGCACATCCGATGCAGGAACTGCCAGATAATCTCTGACGGAACATTTCGGAAATGTAATCTTCAATATTCTCGATTCTGGCACCCCGGTTATTCCTCCAAGCTTTTCGCTGAGCTCACGGAAGTAAGCATCTTCCTGTTTTCTGCTCCGATGGTTATATATCAAAACGCTTTGCTTCTGTCTTATATAATCCGCCACCTCTTCATAAAATGTATACTTTATACTCTTAGCCGATCTTTTTCCTACCGACTTTACAAGCATACCGTTGTCCGGATCCATAAAGACAATATCCAACCCCTTTAATAAAACCAGAGCTCTCTTATGCCATTCATCGCGTCCGACAACAGTAACCGGTTCACTGTAATACCTTGCATTAGGAATGAAATCTCCTTTTTCCAAGCTCTTGATGGAGCGATTATTCGACTTTGCGATCTTTGTCAGCTGCTCTGCCAGTGAAGCATCGCATACCTGTAACTTTTCAGGGATTAGATATTTCCCATCTTCCTGCTTATATGTGCCATCCTCTTTTTTCTCTGTATCCATCGGTTCGACACGGTACCAATTCACCCCGACAGATAATCCCTGAGTCTGCAAAGCTTTGAGCAACCCAATCTTTCCAAAATCGCCGATGTCACCGGCATATCTATCCTGCATACAATCACCTACGCAGCTTCCCCGAAGAATTTCTCCGCAATCTCATTCAATTGGCTTTTGATCATATCGAAATCTCCGTCCAAATTCAACGTTCTCACTCCAATCTGATTTCCGCTCATACGGTATTCTTTCTCAGGATAGATTTCCTCATCCGTCCTTGCATACAGAAGCATCCCTGCGACCTTGTGTGGCTGCTCTGCCAGCTCTGCTTCTTTGTTCTTTACATAGGTGAATATCTGATACAGGTTTCCGGAATGAAGTGTGTTTTTATCATATTGACGTTGTGTCGTATGTGCATAATACTTCGCGTCAATAATCAGAGTTTTTTCATCCTTTGTCAGCATTATGTCTGTCTGCATAACTGGAAGCATGTCTCCAAAATCATCATCAAGCTGCCACGGGATCTGAGATGCATTAGCGGTCAGCTCCGGATGCTCTTTTCGATAATATTCCAAAATAAATTTCTCATACAGGCGGTGCATTCTTTGTTCATCTAGGAAATCCATCAGCTTCGTTGTACCATCGGATTGAGTCTGCAACAAACCCTTAAAAACGAGATAGCAGATGGAAATCAGCATACGGTATGTCTGATTATTACGGTTATACTGCATATTCCAATTCACAGAATAAAGATCAATAACGTCCACGTCCTCAAAGAAAACCATCAGTTTCCTCAGTTCCTTTTTCCTTGACTTGGATATGTCTCCTTTTAACAGAATAAGAACAGTGGATTTGATGATCCGATTCATAACAGAATTGACGGAAAAATCATCATACGAACAGATCATCTGCTTCTTCAAAAACGTTTGTGTTTTGATAGATTCAGAAATATCTAGTTTTCCCCGAAGTGATGATAAGGCCTCCGTTTGAGGTATGTATTCCTTCCCAAGGCCACGCTTCACCTGAGTGCTGATTCCTCTTGCAAGGATTGCAGCACACAGCTCAGCAGTATTATCAAATTCTTCTGTTGCTATATTCTTGTAGCCCTGCTCATTCAGAACCTGAAAAGCATAAGCAAGCATATAGTATATGTTCTGAATTCTTATCACTTAACAGCACTCCTTAGGTTGTCGCTCCATTCTTTGACCTTCAGTGGCTCATCAAACCAATACTCCTTCAGCATCGGGATCAGTTCGTATTCAACAATGCTCTGAAGCTTCTCATCAGTCACTTCATCTGGTTCTATATTACAGAAATAGCTATGACCAATGCAGAAGCCTTCACCCAGCGACTCATCCGCTGCGATCTTCTCGTTAAGGCTCTGTACACACCCGACAAGTGCCTCAAACTTTTTATTGTCGAGACCATCCCTATAAGCACGGAATCCTTCTGTCGTAAATCCCGGCTTCAAATCAAAGAATGCAAATCTTCTGCGTAAAGCGTAATCCAGCATTGCAAGACTTCGATCTGCTGTATTCATCATTCCTATAATGTAAACATTCTCCGGCACGTAGAACATTTCATCACGATACAATAGCTGCAGCTTGTTCTTGCTTCCGCGCTTATCGTTCTCAATCAGCATAAAGAGCTCACCGAAAATCTTGCTCAGATTTCCACGATTGATTTCATCGATGATGAAGAAATACTTATTATCACCGTCTCTCTCCGCCTTCTTACAGAAGTTATAGAAAGCGCCGGTTTTTATATCAAATCCGCCAGCAGACGGTCTGAATCCCATGATGAAATCCTCATAAGAATAACTTTGGTGAAACTGAACCATCATAACGCGGTCTACATCCTTCACCCCCATAATAGAATATGCAAGACGTTTTGCCACAAAGGTTTTACCCACACCAGGTGCTCCCTGAAGAATGATATTCAGCTTACTGTCAAGTACTCCGACGAGTTTGTAGTAGGACTCTTCATCCATATATACTTCATTCAGGAAGTCTTCAACAGAATACGCCGGATAATCGATAACCTTTGTATCCTCTTCTTCATCCTCAATACCGTCCTCGAAGAATCCTGATATTTTATTCGTAAAATCAGTGTAGTTTGTGACATCTGTCAGAGTCTTCATGGCAAACATTTCATCGCTCTGCCAACTACCTTTATGAGTCCACTTCACCTTGCGAATATTCGGATATTCTCCATCATGATTATCATCATACTCATAATCCGATTCTACGACTCCGCGTCCAAGGATCTCACTGCGACCACGCTTAGCAAAAATCACATCTCCAGGCTTAATATCATGAACAAACTGCCACACAGCATGTGCAGAATTCTTATATGATGAATCTCCACCATGAATATCTCTCAGCTTCTGAGCCATTTCATCCTTGCTGGCATATGTATTCAGATCACCAAGCTCATCCCAGCCAAGTCCCATAATTCCAGCGGAATAAAAATCTTCCCACATGGAAGCTCCCTCTCCCGGAGCATAAAGCCAATAGTGAACTGTCGCCACATCAGCGTCGCCAAGGGAATTCTTTTCTTTACTCTTCGCTGCATTATCCGCCACGCCGTTCTTGAATATCTCGGAGGCAAGTTCATCCGTCATCTCTACAGTCTGCCCCTTATCCGTCAACGTCCAGATACCATAAACCTTGTTATCTATATAGCCGGCCTTGACCAGATAACTCCTGGCAAAAGCCACCTCATTTTCAAACTTATTGACATTATTCTTACCGCGTGTTGCTTTTACTTCCTCATCCGAAAGGTTCTCATTCTCTATAATTCTCTTTCTTGTATCTTCAGGTGTAGCCGATCCTCCCAAATCACGCAAAGCCTGAATGACTGGCCTGAACCATCTTAAGAAAGCTGCGTTGGACTTCCCTGCCTTAGCTTCTTTTTCCATTTCACCGTTTTCAACGGATACAACCCACGCTTTGTAAGAAAGCTCAGGGAACGATGAATAGCCATACTCTCCAGAGTCTATTGCAGCTTGGCACTTGTCACGAATAGAAAGATATTTTTCAGCAGCAGGAACTGATTTCAGGCTTTTCATTTCCGCAACAACATTGGCAGATATATTATCCGGATTACTCATAAATTCTCTGTTTCGGGAATCAAGATTGATGAAAGTGTATGGACGGATCCAGTACAGCCCCATCGTAAGATTCCACCGAACAGCAAACTGAGACTTAACCTGATCATAGGCTGAAATAAATGCAGCTCTGCTCTCTTCAGAATCGCTCTCCGCTAGTTTGATGGCAGTTTCAAATGCAGTCCAAAGATTGTCTATATCGTCATCCTTGCGACGATCATCACCCTCAAACGCATAAAATGTAGCCATCATATTGTTCAGAACAGGAATTCCAGAAAAATCATCCGGACCCTCTGCTGCAATATTGAATTCAGCCTTGATTCCGCCGAGGATGCTTACACGGTTCGCGTCGGTGATGCCCTTATTAAACAATCCAAAGATGGTAAAAGGATCAATATCCTTTGGAATATTATCCTTTTCAAGCTTCGGAAGCTTCATTCCAATGTCGGAATACACTTTCTGAAGCTTCTCAATCAGAGAACCTCTGTCTGTTTTGTATTCCAATAGTTTTGTTGCAAACTCCATATAGAAGCTCACCCATTTGAATTGTTCTGCCATAATACCAGCCTCCTGTTATCTTTCTTACGCCGCCTGCTTATAGTGCGTATAAATATGTTCGTATATAGCCTTCCGGTATACTTCCAGCCGATCAAACATGCTGTCCGGAATCTCTTCATAAAGCACATTTCTGATCAGAATATCAACTGCTGCCCTGGTCTCCTGCTTATCCGTCCAGTGATCCATACCGGCGATTCTCTCTTTTATTTTCTGAAGCAGGTCTTTGGACATCTTCTTGGTCTTATCTATATCGCTCTTCGACAGATTCTCTGAGAAAAGCAGGTCATAAATCGACAGCTCTTCATCGCTGGAGAATCCTTCACGGGCGTATCTCTGTTCTTCCTCTGACATACTCTTTGCCAGATCCATGAGCTCCATAAAAGTCTTCTCTATAGTCGTCCGGTCCTGCTCCGCGTTATAGGTCTCGATGATTCCCATATAGCGGACATAATAATCAATGCGTGTCGGATTCACCGCCATCATCTTGGATAAGCGCTCCTGCACCAGATCATTCAGGTCTTTGATCATCAGATTCTTTCTCTTCACCTTTGCGAACTCTGCTGCCAGCAGATCAAAATCAATCTGACTGATATCAAAGCGACGGGATTCCACCAGGCCTTCGCCTTCCTGATGCTCGATCTCCACATTTTCATTGATTATATGGTTGATCTCCACCATCAGATCCGTCGTATCAATATGTTTACGCTTCTTCTGCATCTCCCGGAAAATAGCGCAGATAGCATCCGTCTGATCACGGACATCCTGCGTAATATCATTACGATCAAGATACTTAACCAGTCTGCTGATCTCATTCGCGTATGTATCAAATGATTTCTTAGTCTCCGGATCAGAGCACATTGCTTCCGCTCCGTCCTTAAGCAAAGCCATTTTCTTAAAATTTTCAGCCTTGATCAGCGCATCCAGGTCAAAATCATGCTCTGCCAGCAGCTGCTTTGCATCTGCGGCAGCTCTTATGATTTGCTGAATCAGTTCTTCTTTATTGACGGTCGGATCGATAGCATTCCGTCCGTTTTTATTTGCTGTATAATCATTCAGCGCCTTCTTCAAGGCTCCAACAATACCTATATAATCGATGATGAGACCGTTGCTCTTGCCGGCAGCAACACGGTTTGCCCTTGCGATTGTCTGCATCAACGTATGTGCTTTCAGCGGCTTATCCAGATACAGACAAGACAGCGACTTAACATCGAAACCGGTCAGCCACATCGCACAAACGAAAACAACACGGAAATTGCTGTCGGAATCCTTGAATTCCTTATCAAGTTCCCGCTTCTCCATTTTTGTCCTATGCGGCAGAATATCCAGATCCCACTTCTTAAAGGTCTGGATCTCATTCTGCTCCTGACTTATGACCACACACATTTCGGTGTCTTTCATCCATTTCAGCTTCCTGGACAGTTCCATCTGCTCCTGATCAGAAACGGTACTTGCAATCTTCTGTTCAAGTGCTTTGATTTCCTCCTGCCAGTATTCCTGTACGAAGTTGTACATACGGACACACGTGACCTTATTCAGGCAGACGAACATAGCCTTTCCTGTAGTCCACAGATCACTGTAATGCCCGACAAAATCCTTTGCGATTGCCCGCAGACGTGGCTCTGCTGTCAGAAGATGTACTTCCTTCTCAAATTCGTGCATTACCTTTTCAGCCTGATCCGGATTCAGATCGGCTTCTTCAATGGCATCCAGAATCTTATCCGTGATGTCCGGATTCTTGATCTCCTTTATCTTATCGCCACGGTTTTCGTAATAAAGCGGAACCGTAGCCTTATCTTCTACAGCGCGCTTAAAGTCGTATACGGAAATATAGCCACCGAATGTCCTGGCCGTAATCTCATTGGAGGATAACAGCGGTGTTCCGGTAAATCCGATGCGAGATGCTGTAGGAAGCAGCTTTTCAATATTATCAGCAAATACTCCATACTGGCTACGGTGGGCCTCATCCGAAATGATGAGGATATCATGATCGGGATAGATCGGCGGCTCATCCGGCTTATTAAACTTCTGGATCAGTGTGAATATAAAGCTCGGATTGCCCTTCAGTTTATTAACAAGATCCGTTCCGCTTGTCGCCATAAATTTCTTGCCTTCTGTCTTACCAAGAAGACCGCAAGCCTCAAAGGTACCGCAGATCTGCTTGTTCAGCTCATCACGGTCTGTCAATACAACAATCGTCGGAGATCCAGGGAATTTCCTGCGGATCTTCTGTGAAAGGAACAGCATAGAATAGCTCTTGCCCGATCCCTGCGTGTGCCAGAAAACGCCCAGCTTACCTTCACGAAGCTGGCGTTCTCCATATGCCTTCACTGCTTCATTTACTCCCAGATACTGATGGTTCCTTGCCAGAATCTTTACAGTCTTTCCATCGGAATGATCATAAAGAATAAAGTTCTCATACAGATCAAGGAAATTCTCCTTCTTGCAAATACCACGGAGCATGGTTTCCAGCGCCACGCTACCTTCATCGTCCTCGGACAGACGCTTCCACTCATGAAAGAATTCATATTTGCTGCCTAGTGTTCCAACCTTCGCCTCCATACCGTTGGAAAGCATAAGGAAGGCGTTATAATAGAACAGAAACGGGATGGTATCTTGGTAATCTGTGTAGTTATCTGTATAAGCATTCTCCACATCAACATCATTCCGCTTCAGTTCTATGAACAAAAGCGGCAGGCCATTTACAAAGCCAACGATATCTGTCCGTCTACGGTAAAGATCTCCGTGAATCTTCAGTTCCTTAACAGCAAGGAAATGATTATTATCAGGATCATTAAAGTCGATTACAATGGCCTTCTTTTCTTCTGTCTTTCCGTTTGGCTTCTTAACTGTTACAGGAATACCATCACGGATCATGAAATACTTCTCTTCGTTGATCTGAAGCAATGATGCTGACGATAGGTATGACGAAAGCGTTTGCCTTGCCTCTGTGATCTGTGCATCCGTAATCCACGGGTTCAGTTCCTTCAGAGCTTGGTTGAAGTATCTCCACAGAACTATCTCATGATAGTCCTTCCTGCCGAGAGTACCATTCTCCCCCAACACTTCCTGATTATAGGCAAAGATGACATCCCACCCCAGCTCATCATGCATAAGAGCTGCCGCGCTGTCTTGGACTAAAACATTTTCGGAGTATTCATATTTCATAAGGGACGCCCTCCTTGTAATCGATTTGAGGTTTATACTGACCTCACAGTTTTATTTCTCCCGACATAAGCTTTGGAAGTATACGGTCTCGGGCCTCGCATAATAGTCTATTCTGATTGAGTAATAACTGACGTTTTTCAAACATTCTTTGAAACGGAACATATAATTCACTGGTTCCAGTCAAAAGTGTAATTGTATCTATATGCTTCTTACCCAAATGAGCCACTGTTGCCCCTACTACTGTCTTCTCAAAATATTTTATGGGTTCATATATTGCCGTAAGAAACCATCCCTTCATTCCGTTGTTCCGTGGTTTCATACAACAGGTTCGCTGAACAAGATATGAATCATCACCACACCAGGAGTTTATATGAAACTCTCCATCCATGCCTACAACGATATCCCCATTATGAATAATATACTGAGCATCAGCTTCTTCCGTCGTGAAATCGCTAGTTATTCCGGATGGAATGTTGCGGATCCTAATGATTGGCATGCCATTTTTTTGTGTATTGAAAAGAGAGCCATCAAATGCGTATCCATACTGAACGTCCGCTATATCAATTAGTTTCTCTTTCTTCCACCCAACTGGCACACCATCAACGATCTCCGCATTCTCGTATCCTGGAAAACGAAGGTTAACAAACCATTCCTTATAAAGTCTCTGTGCCGCTTCCTCCAGTAATCTGATCTGCTTTTGATTGTTCAAAATCAATGCATCATACGCTGATAGAGTTCCCGCAATTTTCTTTTGCTCACCAATCTCTGGAAGCTTCACTTCGAGACTCAGAAGATCTTCATTCTTCAGGCTCGCTCGTGTTGTCATTGTTGAGAAGGCTTGGAACTCACCCCTGAAGCTTGGCATCCGCATATAGTATCCAATATACTCCGGAAGTACTCTGTCAGTGATCGGTCTCATCCTTTTTGTGAAACCGTTATAAGTGGCGTTTGGATAATCCTTTAGCGCAACACAACTCATTCCTAATTCATCGGATGTTTCACTTGTCCTTGTAACGAATACGTCTCCACGCAGGATGGAATAGCTCTCACGCTCTTTTTCTGTGGATTGCACGAAATCAGTTAATTCTTCCGGCAGAAAATAGTTATTGAACACAGTTGAAAACGTAAGAAATGGATATCCGCTGCCAAAAAACTTACCGCCTTTTGACAGTCCGTTATGGACCTCATAAAGGTCTCCAAGCTTTACACTTTCCCAATTCTTCATATTCCCATCTCCTTCATGTTCTGTGAGATGGTATCCATCAGTCGATTGCTCTCATCCTGAAGCTTCAGTAACTCATTATGAATCTCACCCATACGCTCATGGAAATCAACACCGTCATCTTCAATCGGAGCAACACCAACATATGCACCAGGAGTCAATGACCAGCCTTTCTCTTCTATAGAAATTGTGCCGTCTTCTTCTGGTTTATTTTCTTCTGTTGTATATGCGATCTTACAAAGACCGGGAACATCCTGATACTCTCCATCACCGAATTTGCTGTAAAGCCATACGGCCTCTTTGGCTATCGTGAGCTGTTCTTCCTGTTCGGCAATCTTCTCATCAAACTCAGCCTGGATCCTTTTCTTGTCCTTCTTGGCAGCAGAGTCCGCAGCAGCCTTAGCCTCACTTCTCAGTTCTTTAATATGATCCTCCTGAGCATGAAGGATCTCCTCAAAATCACCTTCTCCCAGAACAGAATGGTATTCCTCAATAAGCTGCTGGTACTTGTCAATTTCTCCACGATATAGCCACACAATGGCATTCATGTTTTTCAGCTGCCAGTCGCTCCATTCATTAAGGGTTCGATCTACGACTGTGAAATAATTCCTGGCATCGATAAACAGAACCTTGTCTTTAAGCGCTTCTGCCTTTCCCTTGTCGAAGAACCACAGACTGCAAGGCAAGCTCTTTGTATAGAAGAAATTATTACCAACGCTGATCATGACATCCACATGGCCGGTTTTGACCAGCTGTTCTCTAATATCCTTGTCCTTTCCCTGGCTGTCTGTTGCTGAAGAAGCCATGACAAAACCGGCTCTTCCAGTCTCGTTAAGATAGGCATAGAAATAAGAGATCCACAGATAGTTTGCGTTGCCGATCTCATTCGCCTTGTTCACGCCCGGTAAACCGAACGGTAATCTTCCCGCATTCTGGGCCGCCTCTGCTTTTACCTTGTCCACATTGAAGGGTGGATTCGCCATCACGTAATCGCAGCATCCCACAAGATTATGGGCATCATTATAAAAAGTATTCGCTTCGTTTCCGGATTTGATCACACCGGTCAGCCCATGAACCGCCATATTCATAAGGCAGAGCTGTGCATTGTACTCTACCTTCTCCTGCCCATAGAATGTCATAGCCTTATTGGCAGACATTCCCTTACTATTGACGAAATCACCTGACTGCACGAACATACCGCCGCTGCCGCAGGCTATATCTGCCAGCACGCCGGAAGTCGGTTCCAAAATATTGACAATCATTTTTACCAGCGATTTCGGTGTGAAGAACACACCGTCATCAGACGCTACTGCCGGAGCAAACTTACTGAGGAAATATTCATAGATACGTCCAATTACATCGCCCCCCACATCATCAAGAGCATTATTGTTAAAGATACGCAGCAACTCTGCCAACAGATCATCAGCAAAATTGGTATATTCTTTCGGAAGAACGCCGGCCAGCTGTTCAGACTGGGCCTCAACCAGCTCCATCGCATGGTTCACGACCTCGCCCAGACTATTCATCTGCTGCCCGTTTTCAGCAACGATATTTGCTGCCTTAATATCCTCCGGCAGATTCACAAGGTATGAATACTGCGCTTCCTTCGGAAGATACAGTGCGCTCTTCTCCGCGAAGTCAGAAGCTTCTACTGGCATCACGCGACCATTCCTGACTGGTCTGTCCTTCAGGATCTCTTCCTCCACCTTCTTAAATCTGCTATATGCATATCTAAGGAACAGCAAACCCAGTACCGGCATACAGTACTGCTGAGAAGTCAGCTTGGATCCCTGACGTAATAGATCCGCAGCTTCCCAAAGGTCTGCCTCCAATTTTTTTATGCTCTTGTTGTCCATTATCTTTCCTCCAACTGTTTGTCTCTGTGGAGTTTACACTCCTTCATTGTCATTCTATTCTTTATGCTGTCCTAAAAAACGGACTCATTCCTGACTCTTCAGATACAACTCTGGCATGCTGATTTCTATCATCTGTGCCTCCCTCTGTACCGTCGTCTTTTCACAGTCCAGTAAAGATCTTCTCAATCTTTGACCGTCCAGTGTATCCTTTACATATTTGTTCCTGTTATCCGTAATGTATGTAGCAGCCTCTCTGGAAAAGCCGTTACGCTGCAGCATAATCGTCAGCGGATTTACTGAGCCGTACTCAACATACTCATACCAGTCATTCCCAAAAGCCTCTTGACCTATGAAATCTTTATAGGCTGATGAAAATGCCATAAAGTAATTGGAGAAGCTGAACAGGATCACATCATTTATTTCACTTAGCACATCAGCCGCAATCTGATTATTGTGTTCAGGGCAATCCCTGTAATCTTCCCTTGAATGATCCGGCATGTACACCTTCTGTCCACTTGTCTTTTTATACTCTATAGAGTCCTTAATCATTTCCTGAATACTCATTCCTTTGAACCACTTAGACAGTGATACAGCATGCCGTTTCAGGACAGGATGTTCTCCGTTATCATCCTTATTGCCAATCAAGGAACGTTCATATTTCTCCCAGTTAAAGATTTCGCCCAGCTTTTCCAGGAAGCCCATCAGCTCGGCATTGGAAACATATCCATAAGCATTTACTTTTGGATATCGCAGTCCCTCTTTAATTGCCAGATAAAGTCGTTCTGACTGATCAAGCGTAACATTAAGGTCCTCCAGTGATTGTTCCTTCCCTTCAAAAGCTGTCTTGATCTTACTGACCGCTTCTTCTGTAAGATAATCCCCGAACTCTTTTCGGATTCTGCTGTCCTTGTTATTCAGAATACTTCTGAGTAACATGACAGCAATTTTCCTCATCAGGGAATACTCATTCTGGTTCTGAGTGCTTGTCTTATCAAGCTCCATATTCCCTTGAATCAAGCTCTCAACGATTTTCTTTTTCTGATGCTTTGTCAATGCTCTGCTGACGGACAACTCCTGTTCCGGCACAGCCTTCTGAAGCATCTCAACATACTTCTGTGAATCAGCATCTTTTTCCAATGTCATCAGATATACGTTGCCGTACAGGTTGTATTGAATCCTTCCAACACGTCCAAGCAGATTCTTAAACGAAACCTCATCCAGCTCATTTCTGCCGTTCATGTAGTGTGTTACGAACAGATTGTCCGCAGGAAGGTTTACGCCCTCCAAAAGCGTACTGGTGCATACGATGGTGTGGATCTTCTTTTCCTGCCGGAAAAGCTCTTCCACTCTCAGCCTGAGTGCTGCAGGAAGGTATCCCATGTGATAGGCAATACCTTTCTTTATTGTCTTTGCCAGATAATAATCGTCATACACTACATCCTTTATCTCATCGGAAAGTGCATCGAGATCAGGATCATTTAATGGTGGCATCATGTCTGCCAGTCTCTGGGCATACTCTGTCACTCTTGCTTTGGAATGACAATAAATCAGGTTCTTAGATCCTTCACCAAGCTTTCTGATCAGATCATAAAATCCCTCATTTGGGTCCAGCTTCGCAGCATACGTCAGACACCTGCGTATTGAGTCGTAGTATTTGACTTCACCCCTGTTAATATCCACCAGTATTTTCATCTGGCTCACCGGCGTGTAATTGGTGGACAACTTGTTTTTTTCCACTTCTACACTATCCGGGATCAGCTGAAGATATATTTCCGGATTCGGTATATTCGGCGAAGCGAATATAAACTTCGGCTTCGTCTGCCTTGCGCTCAGTTTTTCCACTACGGAATAGTAGAACGCACTTCTCGAATCCTTAGAGGATATCTTATGTGCCTCATCTATAAAAATATAGTCCAGTGGCATATTACTGTATAACGTCAGCAGATATGCCATTCTCTCCGGTGTCATGATGAAAATGAAGTGATGATAATCCTTCAGCACAACTGCACCGGCAGAAGTGACTATTCTATAATCTTTTTCTGTAAAAAAGCCTTTCAGCGCTTTCGTAAGCTCGCTCGTAACCTCATTGATCAGAGCTTTCGTCGGTACTAGTATCGCAAAATTTGATCCCTTGTCAGCCATAACCTGATTCCGGATAAATGTCTGCATCACAAATGATTTTCCCATTGATGTCGGACCCGAATAGCTGAAGCTCTGATCATTAAAATGATCGTATACCTGTTTTTGCGATCTGAAGAAATGCTTTTCCTCATCCCCTGGCACCTCAAGGTATTCCTTCATCAACTCCGAATATAGCCTTTCAAACAAGGAACTTCCCTTGTAATCCGGAGACAAAATATCTCTTCCTCGGAAATTCGCTGTATTCGTAAGTACAGATCCGGCATAAAACGACACATCCTCATCATTAGGAAAAAGAAAATCCAGTATGGTCACTATTTCCTGTGCCAGAGACTTATGGATCTCCGAATCATCTGAGAATACCGATTTTGAAAGAATATCCGCGAATCTCAATGTGTCTATCTTTTCGGTTTCTGTGGGAATGTCCTGCCCTTTGCCAAACCTCCTGATCGTATAGCAACGCAAAATCTTATCGTACAGCTCTTTCAGATAGTCGTTATCTAGGATGTCCTTGTATATAGCATCTGCCAGCCGCAGCGGCTTATCCGCTTCTGTAATATCCGGCATTAGTCGTCACCTCCAAGCAGCCTGTCCATAATCTCTTTCTTGTCTTCCAATGCCTTATTTAATGGCAGCACATACACATAGAAAGAGCTACGGCTCAGGTTTAAGCTGTTAATTTTGTCCACGATATACTGAACATGATTTTGTATATCGAGAACCATCTTATCCTGAACTGCTTTTCGGTACTGATCATTCGTGTATTGATTAGGATCCAGACCTATGGTGTATCCGATAAACATACCATAGGCGTTATCTACTGGTATTCTTGTTTTGCTGGGGAGCAGTATTTCTTTCAACCTCGCAGTAGTATCTTCATCAAAAGAGCGTCCCATCACAGTGCTGTCTACGACCTGCCGTTCTTTTCTCTGGCCATTAGACACTGCTGCAATTTCTTCAAAAGCCTTATCAATAGCATCCTGAATATCATCTATAATACCGGATGCGCCATATACCAGCTGATACGCAGGGGTCCCAGCACTTCCAACGGATAAAAGATGTACCCCTTCGCTTTGTGCTTTGTAGGTACCTCCGGCTGTTACCTGCTCATACTTACTCAAAATCTTTGGAGCTTCCAGAACGTGTTCAAAGAAGCAATAGTCAAGGATTTCTCCAAGTTCACTTCCGGTTCCCTTTTCTCCTGGATTGCCAGTCTTTATCAGTTTTCTTACTGCCTTAAGCGCGACCGTCCTGTCTTTTCCGGCATCGACCAGCTCATCCAGCTCAGCTCTCGAAAATACATACATCCCCAGATTATCTTCCAGGAATTCCACAAGCGGATCGTAATTAAACTGATTTGTTTCAATATCAAGGCAGAACAACTTAAGGTCATTACGATTCAAGAGATTCAGTGTCTCCTGATGGGTGACCTCTTCAAAAACGGTATCAAATTTTTGGTTTAAAGTTCGACTTAAAACCTGATCCGCCATTGCAATTCTCCGCCTTTCACATTAATCTTCTACACTCGAATTATTATCGGCAGCCTCTCCGGATTTTACCCATTCATCTACTTCCGACAACTTGAATTTCCATAGCCTCCCCATCTTATAAGCAGGCATATTCTTTTTAGCAATCCACTGTAGGATGGTTTCTCTCCCTACGCCCAGATGCTCCTGAACTTCTTTCAGTGTTGACCATTTTTCAATTGTGTTGTCACTCATCACTATGCCTCCGTTGACTCCCGTGACTTATTAGCTACTGTAACTGTAAATTCAAACAACCATTTCTCACTCGGAAAACAATCATTCCCCGATGAATCTTCCATTTTCCACGTACTTGTAAAAGTGTTCTCGTTTCCTCTTGCGTCAACCTGTATTATGACTTCTGCCGTTTCACCAGGATCGGTATCTGGTACATCTATCTCATACACATCTGTCTTAATAGACTGGCTCTCTTTCGTCAGACATACAAGCCGTCGATCCCTCCAAGGTACTTTTCCGTCATTTCTTATCAGCCACACATGATCAAACTTTTCGTAAAACCCCTTGTCATAGTGCCGGGATCTCTGCCCATTCACTATCCACGCTCGGTCTCCCGAATGATACGGTGCTGCTATAACAGTCTTGATATCAGCTCCATCTCTAAGTTTCCTATATGACGATGCAACAATATCATCCGCCGTATGGTCCGCACCTCCGACCTCAACCAACCAAAAAAACTGAGCAGCCAAAGCTTTGCAGATGCAATCTATGTCTATTGATTTGTCAGCAATCTTAAAGGTATTCGCAAGTGTAGGTACCTTCTTTTTATCTATGTGCTTAACAAAATAATCCGCGAGTTCTTCAATCCAATACGGCTTTGGAAACCCAGCGATCATGTCATCCGTAATAGGCTTCGATCCGTTGCAGATTTTCTTCGCATAATCCTCATCTGATGAGCTCGGAAAACGATCGTACCCCGAAGCCTTAAACACCTCTCTCATGAACCTTCCTTGGTTCATAGATATTCCAAAGCTTCTCTTTACCACATCAGAGTATTCCTTTATCAAAATCACATCACTCATCTCCGAAAAGTCCCTTTTTAAGTCCCAAAAGTCCCTTTATTTCAAGGCTTTGCCCCGCTGTAAGTCCCTTTTTGGCTTGGTATCCTTAAACCATCAAATGAAAAGAGGAAAGGATATGCAAAAGGGTATAAAAACTCAAAATATATTTTACCATATCCAGTTCCATAAATCAATGTTTTTGGCGGTCTTTGGTTATAAATCGACTCAAATAGACTTTTCATTTGAAATCGTCTGCTAACGTTGGGCCCAGCAGATTGAGCGGACAGAATTTGGAGGTAAAGTACATGTTCTGTTCTAACGAAAATTTGCTCATCAGCATTCAGGATGCAGCCAATCAGGTCGTAAACGAATACGGAGAAGGTGTAGCAAAATCCGTATTCCAGAGATTCGAAGCCACTTGTGCAGAAGATCTTAATCCAAGCGACTATGAAGCAGTTTTCAGCGAACTGTACCTGATAGCAAACGACAACTAAGTCAAGCAGGAAGACGTTCCTGTAAGTCACAGTCCTGAGCATGACAGAATAAAGGCTCTTCACACTGAAAACGCTACCTTTAGCGCTGAAGGAGGTTCTGCCGGTTTCAGTGTGAAGTAACAAGTAAACACCAGCCTTAAGCAGAACAGCTGGCTATTCAAGCAAAACAGGAGGAATACCTGTATGAATGGCCGACTGATTAAGACAACAGAATATCGCCATGCGGTTTCCTCCGCGTCAAACAGGAGGAAATCTCATGACGAACAAAGACAACGATCAAGTATTAATTCCGATGGTCACCACCATCGAAGCCGCACTGGATTACGGATACTCTATGAAGGATATCCGTCTGTGGAGAATTGGTAACCGCATGTGTACCGTCATTCTCGTTCCCGGAACCAAGGAGCAGTACGATTCGTATCTCAGCTCTTTCTCCAAGGAATTCAAGGCTGAAGATCGTGACAAGCGCTGCCAGATTAGTGACGGCAAGGGACATGCCATCCGCTGCCCTGAAAGCAACAAGTGTAAGGACTGCCCTTTCTATCACTCTCTTGACAAGAAAGGCTATGGAACTCTGACCTTTAGCGATCTGACCTGGACAAATGAAGATTGTATTGAAGAAGCATATGAGCCGGTTGCACCTGAAGGCTATGGCAGTGCTGAACGCTACCTGGAACTTCTTCAAGAGCTTATGGGTTATGTCGGAGCAATCCGTCCGGAATATGCACCGGTAGTCAAACTTCTCTCGGACGGTCTCTCACGCCGCGAGATTGCTAAGGAGCTCGGAGTGCCGAAGTCCACAGTGATCGACTGGGTAAAGAAGATTCAGGAGCTTACACTCAAATTTATGGAGGATATCATCTAAACTCATCCTCTAACAAAAAGACAGGGAGCACAGTACCAGCGTCGGTAGTGTGCTCCCCTTTTTTACTTGTGACCTCTTACAGTGATCTGATAGACATCATGCTCTTTGATAGACTTGATCGCCTGTCTCAGTGTCCGTGTCCGACCATGTTGATGGTACGGATGCTGATAACGGTGTTTGTGAAAGATGATGCACGATCCGTCACTCGGATAGCCTGTGCTGTGTAAATACCAATAATGACCGGTGCATTTTGACTGAATTGTAAGATCATACGGATCCAAGACAATCATTCTGAAATATTTAGCGTCGATTGCCTGAAGCTCTTCAGTGGTAAACATCTTCACCACCTCGCTCCCTGCTCTGCCACCATCTGAGCTCGAATTTTGACCTTCTCCGCCTCGTATCTCTTCTGTAAGGCTTTCATCTCCCTATCCATGAACTCAGCCTCTGCAGCCTTCACAGCAGCCCTCTCGGCATCCTGGGCGATTACTATCTTACCATCCTCGCAGGTGACGGAAATATAATCTCCAACGTCAAAACCAGCCTCCTTCAGCCACATGCCCTTCAGAATGATTGTCGGTGTCTCCCGGTACTTGTATCCGCTCTGCCCATAGACCTTAATACTTCTTTTCTTCGACATAATTTTTTCCTCCTTTGGTTTACTCAGTTTTTCGTTTTAGCTCTTTGTTTACCCGTTATGCTTAGATCACTCTCATACGCACCACCGCCTTTCCTGCTCCAGAGAAAAAGAAAAGAGCCACCAATGCTTTTTCGCATCAGTAGCTCTTACTGTTGGTTCCGTATGATATTATGATGGTTATTTCTTGTCCTGCTCTTTCTGGGCATCCTTGATCCGATAGTAGTCTTCCATCTTCAGATTCAGGTGCACATATGAGTCAGGTTTTCGGTTGCTCAAGAGACACACAGTCTCAACGGTACTTTCATTGTCCCAACTAAGTTCTTCTGTTTCCGCACCATTAAAATACACCGGGAAACGGAACTTAATGTGCTTCAGGAATCTGCCATCCAGCTGCTCCTGCTCATAAATGTCCACCTGCTCTACAAAACTGCTTAAAAACTCTTTTTTCTCCAAGTCGGTAAACTTATCATACAGTTTATCAAAATACAGTAAGAATTGATAGACGTTATCTTCCGAAATTTTCTTCTGTTTGATGTTCAGTAATCGGTTCTTTACCTCACTGATACTGTTCTCCACTCCCTCAATTTCATCATACAGGCGGTACAATCTTGTCTCCATATCCTGATATTTTTTCTCATAGAATCGATCTGTAATATCCAGACTGTCCATCTGCTGTCCAAGTCGATTTTTTGCTCCAGTCAGCTGCCGATGCTGTTTCTCCAATTCTTCAATTTCCTTTTCCACTTCCGTTGTGTCAATTCTTGCACCGATTTTCTTCAAAATTGCTTCCTCAAATTTTGGATTCTGCACAAGCCTCCGGATTACTTCCTTTACCGCATCATTCACCTTATCTTCACTCCATTGTTTGCGGTAGCTGCAGTTATGCCCGTCCACCAGCTTCCGATGCTTGCAGGCATAATAGAAATAATCTTTATATGCCGTACCGTCTTTTCTTTTTTTTCGATTGACATTCCCATACATTCCACTGCCACAAAGAGGGCATCTCAAAATGCCGGATAAGATATGCTCATGGTCCAGACTATGGGTCTTTTCGTATGATACTCCTGTTTTCTGCCGTTTCTGATGTGCCAGTTCCCAATCCTCTTCTGAAATGATACCTTCATGGATGCCATCGTTCAGCATATACTCTTCCTGCTTCACAATCCGATATTCATTTCTTGTTCCGGGAACTTTTTCATTCTTTCTGCGACCAAATGCCAATTTCCCACAATAAATCGGGTTATCCAGAACACCTTTGATGAATGAAGTTGCAAATGCGTCCAGTGTATTATTCTGTCTCTTTTTCTTTTTATATCCATGCTGGTTCAGCCATGACGCAATCGCACTCATTCCCATATTGGTATGGATAAATTTATCAAAGATCAATCGAATTACCTCTGCTTCGTCCTCTGCAATCTGAAGTTCTCCGTTTACCAGTTTGTAACCATAGGGAGCAAATCCACCGTTCCATTTTCCTTCCCTTGCTTTCTGCTTTCGTCCTTCCATGGTCTGCACCAAAATATTTTCACGTTCAATTTCTGCCACCGCTGACAAAACGGAGATCATCAGCTTTCCACTGTCTTTTGAACTGTCAATGCCATCCTCTACACAGATCAGATTCACTCCAAAATCCTGCATCCTCTGCAATGAATTCAAAACGTCCGCAGCATTACGCCCAAAACGGGAAAGCTTAAATACCAGCACAAACTGTACATCGTCCGTACCATCTTCAATATTGTCCAACATCCGCTGAAATTCCGGTCTGCCTTCTACGCTTTTACCGGATTTACCTTCATCTGCAAATTCTTTTACAATCTCCATGTTCTGATACTCGGCATATTTTCTCAGTTTATCTCTCTGTGCATCCAGACTGTAGCCATCCACCTGCATGGTGGTGGATACACGGATATAGATATAGCATTTTGTCTTTTTTTTCATAAGTATCTCCTTATTTTTCTGATAAATATCCCAGTGCAATTTCCAACAATTCCGCTGCAACCTGATGATTCCTGATACGCATTAAATTATCCCAAACATCTACTTTTCCAAGAAGATTCATGCCCCCATGCCATACTAATTCATCATCAATGACAGCAAACCGTTCTTCTACTTCTGTTTTTGTTACTACATTCATTCCTACCAGCTGCATTGTTCTGATTAACTCATGGCATATATCCGAACTTCCATAAACAATCTCTTCCGGATCTGTTGTGATGATAGTTACCTCTACGCCTGCTTCCTGTCTTCCCTTCATCAGGAATAAGAATCGTTCAATCTTGTCCTGTCTGATATCCGGGCTGGAAATTACCACCATTTTTTCTGCCTCCACTATATCCTGTTCAAACTTTTCGGTATAATTTCCGGAATCGAATATTGCATTTATCATCTGTTTCGACTGCAACTCTCCCGTCCATATTGAAAATCCTGTCTTCTTGTATGTTCTTAATCTTTTTGCATACATCTTATCAAAGAAGCGAACATGAGAATCAATATAATCATACACATAAACAGCTTCTTTTCCGGGATAATCTCTATTCAGTCTTCCCACATACTGTTCAAGACGCCCTTCAAAAGACACAGGAGCTGCAAGCATTAATACATCCAGTCTTGGAAAGTCAAACCCTTCTCCTATCTTCTGACCGGTTGCAACTAAAATAAGCGTTTCATTTTCAGGAACCTGCTTTAACCTTACTCGAATTTCTGCATTTTCCTTATCGGAGTTATCACCATATAGAAGAAATACATGATCTGCTTCCCCTTTCAAAGCATCATATAAAAATTTTGCATGTTCCTTAAATTTCGTCAAAATTACCGGAGTTTGTTTTCTTGCAACACAAGTTAGCACATCGTTTACAATCATTTCATTACGTACCCGACTGGTACTAATCAGACTATACGCTTTATTAATATCATCCTTGCTTTCTGCATTATCGACTACTCTTGTATATCTCGGGACAAAATAATGTCCGATTCCCTGCTCTTGCGCCCTCTCCAACGCAGTAAACCTGTGTCTCAGTGGACCCAGCAACATATAAATGATCCTGTCAAGGCTGTCGCCACGTTTTGGTGTAGCTGAAACACCATACACATACTTCGCATTAATTTTCTGTAATAATTCCATGGATGTATTGGAAGCTGCGTGATGGCATTCATCCATGATTACCATTCCATAAGAATTAATCCGTTCATTAAACTTTCCCCTGCTATACATAGAACCAACCATTGCAACATCTATGATACCTGTTAATGTATTTTTACTGCCGTGCAAAATTCCTATCACACTGTCTCTCTTTTTCTTTCTTCCTGTTTTTGTTTCATATTCCGGTGGTTCTTCTTTTATTTCCAAAAACTTATTCAGTTCATCGACCCACTGATTCAGTAAGTCTTTGCTTTGTAACAGGATAAGCGTATTTACTTTTCGCTCAGCAATAAGATAACTACATACTACCGTCTTACCAAATGCAGTTGCCGCACTCAAAACACCATCCGAATGTGACAGTAATTTTTCTGCCGCCAGCTCCTGCTGCGTTCGCAAATCTCCCTTAAAAGATACTCGGATTGGATGTCCTGTTTCTCTCTGATCAGAAACATCAACAGAAATCCCTGCCTTTTCACATTCTTCTATTAATTTTTCTCTCAGTCCCCTCGGAATCTGTATGTACCCGTCTATATCCTTTCCTAAATACACAGCACTAAAATTGTAGTAATTTGAATATCCAAACCTTTTATTTTTATAAAATTCCGGATTATCAAATGCTGCCAGACTACGAATCTGATTTTGTATTCTTGGCATAAGGTTCAAAGTATCAATATAAACACCATTACCCAATACCATATGCAGCTTGCCCACAACATCAGCTTTAGAAAACTCGCACTTCTTTTTCCATGGTTTCGGTCTGGAGTTTTTATCAATATTAGCAAGCATTCCTCTGGCTTCTGCTAATTCTCCCTGCCATTTTGTCATGTATTGTTTAATATCTTCTACGCCCAACTTATCCGTTTTATTAAATAGAGTATCCCATTGATCAGGATATGCATTCCAATTTTCATCTACAAAAGCACTATTTCCATTCTTAAGTGCCTGTCCCTGTAACGGTAATGCAATCAAATTACCTATACTACTTGTCACATCCTGTGAAGGATACATTCTGTCATAATAATGAAACGATTTCAGATTAATGGAAGTTGAACCTTTATCCAATAAGAGAAATCCGAAATTTCTTGCCGTTGCCGCCGGTATTGCCTTTTTAAAGAAAATCCATACATGTGCCCCTTTCCCGGAGCGGGATCTCTCAACTAAAGGTCTGATACCATTAAGCTCACACATTTTTCTAAGAGCATCCACTTCTTTATGCCACTCTTTATCCGTATTGGCAAAATCGGTAGCTTCTGCTCCTTTTTCATGGTTATCAAAATCAAATACAATAAATCTGCATGTACCATTTGGCAATAGAGGATATACACCAATTACATCTGAACCATCCTCTTTAAATCCCAACAAATGAGCAATTATTTTTTTAACATCCAGCCTTGTCCATTTGGTATTTTCACACTCATCACAAAATACCTTCTCTTTACGTTGCTTAGGGCAAAGTCTGTCATTCCAACGATTATCACATTGGGGAAAATAACCACCGTTCTTACCTCGTCTGGCATATACATCTTCTCTTCCCCAAAACATCGAAAAGAAACGGATTGCCATCTCTTCTGAAATAAACGAAGGATTCACAATACGTTCCCCCTGATCCGGGTCATACTCTTCTGCATTTTCTATTTTTTCTTCGAAAGGATTTACCTCATCATATGGAATACTTGCTTTCTTCAATTTATCTTTTAATAATCTGTTCTCATATTCAAGTATCCTAACCATCTTTCTCAACGAATCCACATCGTATGCTTCTACGTTCACCTCTGTCACCTGCAATTCTTATTTCTTCACAATATTATCTCGCATTCATTGTCCCAACTTTATTCTATCATTTGTTCCAACTATCTTCAATATTTGTTTCCGAATATTTAACGCTTATATGAATAAACTAATACTACCACTAAAAACAGATTGACTTTCTGAAATCAATCCTGTATAGTATTTTTAGTGGTTGTGCTACGGATGCTTGAGGGGCCCGTAGCCGGAGGAGCTCATGCGTGGGCTCCTTTTTTACTATACAGGAGTGATATATTATGGAGAAAAAATTTCTTACATACGATCAGCAAATTGAAAAATTACAGAGTGAAAAACAATTAACCATTTCAGATGTTCCAACTGCCATCCATACGCTAGAGCATATCAGCTACTATTCTTTGATTGGCGGATACAAAAATCTGTTCAAACATAAACCTTCTGGAAAATACTTATATGGTGTTACATTTGAAGAAATTGTTGCATTTTATTATTTTGATGAAGAGTTACGGACTTTATTTTTAAAGTATATTCTTCATGTAGAACGGCATCTGAAATCTTTGATTTCCTATCACTGAATAATCCGGGGTGAAATCCATCACCTGTCCGGCGCATGGAAATCACTAATCCGTTTTGTTGGAAATCGCATTTCCGTTAAAAAGGAAATCGCGTTATCTATATAAACCTTATAATGAGGTTA
>NZ_JBQHWF010000010.1:0-128875 GCF_052064095.1 Blautia sp. HCP3S3_C4 | reverse complement strand
CTGAAAGTGGATTTAAGAACAGACAACTTCATATAGAAGACTATCTGCAAATGGTATCTGCGGAACAGAAAGAGTATGCAGAAGTGTTCGACTACTCTAAGATTACTGAAAAGAGCGGTGTCATCACAGACTATTGGACGAACAATCTTTTGGATTTGATTTTGCGAAAAGAAAATCTTAATAAGGCGTATAAGCAAGTAAAATCAAACAAAGGAAGCGGCGGAATTGACGGAATGCAGATGGATGAACTTCTACCCTACCTAAGAGAAAACCAGAAAACCCTAATCCAAGAGATAAGAGACGGCAAATATAAGCCAAATCCAGTTCGAGGGGTACTAGGGGTCAGGCACCAGAAACAGCAAATAAAAGTTTTGTGAAAAATCTATAAAGCCAACTCGGAACAGAAGTTTGTGGTAAATGGTGATTCTGCTTACTTGTTCATTTGTATCAAAAATACAGGTTTGTTGTATACATCAGACAGGTAGTATCACTGTGAACACAAATTGCTAAAGTGCCTAATGTAGATAAAATTTATTTTTACTGTATTAAAGAGAGATTCTGTGCTATAATACTAATATCTATAAGACTTTTTCTTTAGTAATGGGGAAAGGAGAAAGGATACAAATATGACAGTTGATAGAAAGGTAAGTAGTATTGAGGCTAGTTTCAAGATGGAGAATATGCAATTTGATACAGAGTGTCGTCAAAGAGTGAAGAATGTGCTTACTAAGAAGGTATCAGTTGCTGATGCAATTGCAGAGTTGAATAACAAGTATGGTGTATCCTCAAAGCGTCGTGAAAGATCAAGAGTATGATTATTTTTATGATAACGAAAAAGACAAAAAGTATTGTTATCCAGGAACAAATATATTAAAGAATAAGCTCGATATTAGAGATATTGATGTTTTGCATAAAGCGGAGAGAGATTACTCATCTGTCCGTCAGGCTGAGCTGGCAAATAAAGGTGTGACTGGAGATTTTTCATTCAATCATCTTTGTTCAATTCATAAGCAGCTATTTCAGGATGTATATGCATGGGCTGGAAAGACAAGAACAGTTGATATTTCAAAGGGCACAATTTTTTGTTTGGTACAGTTTATAGAAGTGCAGTTTGAGGATCTTTATAGAAAACTAAAGAATGAAAATTTTTTATCGGATATAACGGATAAGAAAGAGATGAGCTGTCGACTTGCTTATTATTTAGGTGAATTAAATATGATTCATCCATTCAGAGAAGGGAACGGAAGAACTCAAAGAATCTACATAGAACAGTTATGTCAGAATAATGGAAGATTTGAGATAGACTTTACCGAATCATCAAAAGAAGAGATGGTTTTAGCCAGTATTCGCTCTGCTAATGTGTCAAATGATTTGTTGGAAGCCCTGATATTTAAGTGCCTTATTAAAATTTCGAAAAACAGTGGAACAGATAGTGCTCCTATACGTCACACGGTGTCAGGCAGTGCACCCTGCAAGGGCTTGAAATAATGCAGGTGGAAATCCTGCCTGGAAAGGAACTAACCAATCCACTGTTTATTGTAAAATAAAAATGGTTCTTCCGCATATTTACGTACAATCCTGATTTTATACAGGATTGTACATCAGCTTTGCTGCTAATAACTTCTTGCTACATCGACCATACATAGTGCGTTTTACCATCTTCACTTTGTTATTTGTTCCTTCTACAAAAGCATTGCTTAAGTCACTGGCAACTGCATTTTCAACAGCTGAAATATCCTTTTCCAATCCACTTGCAAAAGATGCTAACTCTTTTAATGAAGAATACTTGTAGCGGTCAATAAATAGATATAATAATGGCATTTTTTTCGTCCGAAATATTTCATGACCACAGTGGGGTCAGGTACCAGAAACTGCAAATAAAAGTTTTATGAAAATTCTATAAAGCCAACTCAGGCGCATAACTTGTGTGGTAATGATGTTCGGAACTTAACATACTGCCCTTGTGTGACGCTGGTCACTTACTTGCAGTAGGTGCGGATCACCCATACGAAAGGTATGCTCCTGTTTACCGACAAAAGCATCGAGGAGATCGGTCTGGAATGCAGCATCGGAGAGCTGAACTACTTCAGCCGTGTGTTCAAGAAGCTGGAAGGCGTCAGTGGCTCAGAATGCAAAGATGGCTATTCTTATATTTTGTCAGACGATTGAGCAGGGACAGTTCTTTAGATACGACATATATATGCTGTGTCTGCAGATTCTGTTGATAGCCTTTGTCCAGCAACGTCTCAAACTGTTTTATGATTCGATGGATATCTGAGAATATGCTTGAGCTTTTATTGTTTTTTGAGAATTGACGTGATATAATAGTTACATTTACATGGCACTATATCAATGGTTTCGTAAAAAATTGCATGAAAATGGCTTAAAGACATTTATATGCGCCATAACAGCGTAGGAGGAGTAGATATGTTTCTGAGAACAAGTACTAGATCTGTACTTGAAAAATCGTTGGGAATGACTGTTGCAGAACTTGCAAGAATGGATTATGATCAAGAAATGACTTTCGTGAAAAGCAAATCAGGGAAAAAACCAGTTTTTTCTAAGACGGTTGATCATCGTATTGCAGCACGTGGCAACCATACGATTACAACTAAGAAAATAATGACAATGGAAGATGTCGATAGACGAATAGAGGGATGGAAGAAAGATGAGCGGAAGTACTAAGATTGATTCAGCCTTTCTTGTTAAATACAAAGATCAGCTAGATGAAGTTTTTCGGACTTATATTGAGGATATTAATCCATTCATTGTGAAATTTGAGTCCCAAAAAAATGTGTTTCCAGTTGAGGTCTCTCTAGGGTCAGACCCCATGAAGTACCTATAAAATGATTAAACAAGCTCTAAAAGTTCTGTAAAGAAAGTATAAATATCTTGCGGAGGCATATCATCCGTGATATAATTTGCTTAAAAATTATGTTGAGCAAAGGATGAGAAGCATATGCAGGAAAATATGAAAGAGTATTTTTCAGAAAAGGAAGCCCGTGAAAGGCGTCTGGCGATTTATACAGAAAAGATACAGGAAACCGTGTTAAATAAATCAGCAGAAACGATCAGAAGCCTGGTAGATGAAAGACATAACCAGAAGATGACGCAGCAGGAGATTTCAGATATTACCGGGATCAAGCCGTCAAATCTGGCCCGCTTCGAAAGTGGAGGCAGAGTGCCCACCTTGATAGTATTGGAGAAATATGCCAATGCTCTTGGGAAACACATCGAAATAAAAATCTGTGATGACTGACAGATTTTTATTTGAAGAATCATACATGATAACATAAATCAAAACAATATCAAAAAGACCGTATAATTTGGAAGAATGCAACATCGGATGCAGATTTTTTGATAATAATAAAAAAATATGGTGTATGAAAATAAAATAATTGTTATAATCTAAGTAAGAATATGATAATTATCTCTAGGGTCAGACCCTGCGAAGTACATGAATTTTCAAAAATTATAGGCGTATCTGCCCAGACATTATGAAATTGGGTGCCAATGGAAAACTTCATCCGCATCATACTACAGTAAGTGGCTATAGAATTATTCTGATGAGCAACTCAACCAGGTAATAAATGTAAAGCCTAAAAACCGCATTACAATTGGCTATTGCGATTTGGTTTTGAGCTGATAGAATATATCGCTTCACTTTATAATTGTGAGATTGAGATCATTGATAATACTGAAAAATCGTTACTGTTCACACAGCACTATCCCGCGAGGTGTTTTGGCATGAATATGCCAAAATTCCGAGACATACAAGCCAAAATTCCATTGCCGCAGGCAATCTGGAATGAATTTTGGCTACGTTACTGAGAACGGAGTGAACAGTAACGAAAAATCCGAACAGCAGGAACTTGTTGAAGATCTGGTTCAGCTAATCACAGTATGCAGTTGTAAATTACAGGGAAAACGAGCGGATAAAGCTAAGAAACTTATCCGTGAACTGATACAGGAGGAAACAGATGGTAAAAGCCATAAAAGATGCCTGTACTGCGTATAAGAACTTTTTTAAGGGTTTGCAGAAATTCCCAAGATTCAAGTCAAAAAAGAGATCAATGCCGAAGTTCTATCAGGACAACGTTAAGATACGCTTCAGTAATACACACGTTAAATTTGAAGGCTTTTCTTCCAGCAGGAAAGCAAATAAACAAAAAATGAATTGGGTAGGACTTGCAGAACATGGACGTATTCCGACAAATGCTAAATATATGAACCCGAGAATATCCTTTGACGGATTGAACTGGTGGATCAGCGTATGTGTAGAATTTCCTGACTGCAGGGAAACACTTAATGATGACGGAGTCGGCATAGACCTGGGAATCAAAGATCTGGCTGTCTGCTCTGATGGGACTAAATATAAGAACATCAATAAGAGTCAGAAAGTAAAGAAATCAGAAAAACAGAAACGCAGATTACAGCGTAGCATCTCTCGTTCTTACGAGAAAAATAAGAAAGGGGAAAGTTACTGTAAAACAAATAATGTAATCAAAAAGGAAAAACTTTTATTAAAACGAAATCACAGATTAACAAACATCCGTAAAAATTATTTAAATCAGACCATATCGGAGATCGTAAATCGAAAACCAAGATTTATATGTATTGAAGATCTGAATGTCAGCGGAATGATGAAAAACAGACATTTATCCAAAGCAGTTCAGGCACAGGGATTTTTCTGGTTTAGAAAACAGCTTGAATATAGGTGCAGCGATAAAGGAATCCAGCTTATTGTGGCTGATCGGTTTTATCCATCATCAAAGCTTTGCAGCTGTTGTGGAAACATCAAAAAAGATCTCAAGTTATCTGACAGAGTTTATAGATGTGCGTGTGGGAATATGATTGACAGAGATTTCCAGGCATCTATAAATCTCAAGACTTATGGAGAAAAATTTGCAAGCTGACACTGAAACGTTAATGCAAATATGTACGGATACGTTAGTCCGGAATTTACGCCTATGGAGAGTACAAGAACTTGTGAGTAGATTGATATTTATATCATCAAAAGCATACTCGTTGAAGTAGGAATGGAACATAGAAGTTTATAACTTTTTATAAGTTTTCAGTAACGGAAAAAGATATTATGATGTATCCATTTATGACATTGAACGACAATACAGAAATTACACATTCTGAGATGAAACCAAATGGTAGAGTAAAAGTGTATATAGAAACTCCAGATGAGAAGTATTGTTTTAAACACGCAACATGTTGGCTTCCAGATTATGAATGGGAAGATATATTTCAGTATTCAGATGAAGAAATAAGTCGTTTTGATGAAATTATACATTCCATGGCGCACTTGATTATAGAGTTTTCACAAGAGGGAGGATTTGATAATGCCTCGAATTTTTAGGTTTGGCGAGTACTGGATTTATTTTTGGACAAATGAAAATAAGCCACTTGAGCCTGTTCATATTCATGTTGCCAAGGGAGCACCGACAGCAAATGCGACAAAAATATGGATAACCAGTACAGGTAATTGCTTGCTTTGTAATAATAATTCCCACATTGCAAATCATACCCTTCGCAATATTATGCGTATGATAGAGGCCAGACATGATGATGTGATACAGGCATGGATTCAATATTTTGGAGAGATTCGATACTTTTGTTAGAAGATTCTGTAATATAAAAAAATGTGTGAACAGTGAAGAAATATGCCAATGCTCTTGGGAAACACATTGAAATAAAAATCTGTGATGACTGACAGATTTTTATCTAAATAATCATACATGATAATATAAAATATAACAACATCAAAGGAGGGATAACTATTGCAAGAAAATTAAGAGTTTGGTTTCCGGGCGCAACCTACCATATTATGCACAGGGGAGTGAGAAGAAAACCGATATTTGAGGATGAAATGGACTATCAGGTGTTTCTTCAGATCTTAAAAAGCGCATTGATAAAATATAGATCCTTGATGCGGATTCTTTGGGCCTTTTACGGGAAACCAGCGAAAAATATGGATATAGTGCACGTGTGATCCATAAACTCTTAAGGCTTGCCAGAACCAGTGCTGATCTGGAGGGAGAAGAGCAGGTCAGGCTGAAAGATATAGAAAAAGTCCTGACGTGCCGGGAACTGGACAAAAGTAACAGTAAAATGGTGGTGGTTAAATAATGATATACTGGATATGGCTTACGCAGATACCATTTATCGGACCTGTTACAGCCAGGAAGCAAAACAGAAAACGGTATTCCTGGCATCGGAATATGCAAAGACCCAGATCGCAGTTGTCAGTGGAATGGCCAAAGGAATCGACAGCTATGCACATACTGCATGTCTCAATTCCGGTGGCTATACAATAGCAATATTAGGAAATGGCCTGGATATCTGCTATCCAAGTGAACACCACAAACTGATGAAATGTATAGAGGAAAAAGGTCTGCTTCTGTCAGAATATCCACCCGGAACTCCACCATCCAGATACACCTTTCCCAGAAGAAACCGCCTGATCAGCAGTTGGTCTGATAAATTAATCATAATCCAGGCCGGGAAAGGCAGCGGAGCATTGATAACGGCAGAATATAGCAGAAAATATGGAAGAAAAGTGGAAATATAGAAAACCATTGCGGTTTAAGATGAAGATTGTTATAATAAAAAACAGACAGAATGTAGAAAGTGGAAATTGCAGACACGGCTTTTTACTATGATACGGTAGAACAGCATCAAAAAGCACTTACCGGAAGAACACGTACTAATGGTGGGATTTTACCTGATGATAATGTTCGTGTTTATGTACCGCTGGACTTAAATGCAGCGCAGATATTGAACAGACTACAGCAAATCTATCAGATTATGGAAAGTCCGGATGATACGAATGAATTAGAGTTTTCTTACCAGGTGGGTAAAATTATCTCACAACTTGAAATATATGATCAGGTGTGTGTAGCAAGAGGTTTAGGAAATGCGGTAAGAATTAAAGAACATCTCCACAGTAAGAATGGTATAGAACTGGCTGGTAAGATTGTTAGTATTTTACTGAAAGATGAAGGCAGCGCAGAACGTTTTCCATATGATGCTGTGGAGAAGTTAAAAATGGAATTTGGAATATGATGTATATTTGCATGAGAATAGAGAAGAATTTACAAACGTAGTTAATCGGGCAAGTGAATACTTTCATATCCTGCCGATTATGTCAAAGAAATAGGAAGGTTAGAGATGAGTAAAAAAATAAACAGGAAAATGAAAAAGAATATGGAATTGTTTCATGGGTGGGTTTGGTATTGTCGATAATAAGTGTAGTGATTGCAGTTTGGACTATATCAGCAAGTAATACGAATGCAAAAACTGATAGACGTGTAGATACATATACGGAAGCTATGGTATCTTTAGATACGTTAGCTTTTTATGAATGGAGTACGGAAAATGGATATGAAGAGATAGTTAATAATGAAATAGATGATGAGTGGATGCGCAAACAATTGCTTGAAGCAGTGAAGATTAAAGCTAGATTAGAATTATTTGATGAAAAGAAGGCAGAGAAATATTGGAATATAATTTCTCAGATATTTGATGAAGGACATAAATTCGATACAAATGAGTACGAAAAATTAAAAAAGGAAATTAAAGAAGAAATTTAGTATTCAGGTGGATTGTTACAAAGTCAAGGAGATTTTCGGGACGGCTGTTTTGCAGAGGGTTGTTTGAGTTTGATGATATTATACATAATAGTTTGGGATGTATGCTGGGGCGTTTGTTGGGGAATAGGATGATAAGGTTGGTGTATGGAAAGCAAAGGTCAGGGGCTAGAAGAAAAATTGACAAGCTATCTTGAAAAATGTTATAGTCGAATAGTTAATATTTGTAAGAACATATACTCGTTGAAAGGTGACAGAAATTATGTGTGAATTTAGAATTCAGGAGTTAAGTCTTTTTAATTACAGAATATTTGAAAATAAAAAATTTACGTTAAATCCGAGAATGAATGTTTTTGTAGGAAAAAATGGATCGGGAAAGACATCTGTATTAGAGGCTGTAAATGTGATGCTAGGAGCGTATCTTGCAGCATACAAAACATATGTTCCGTCCCGATTTGTATATAACATAAAATCAACGGATGCAAGACAGAAAGCACAAATTTCTGAGGATAGTACAATTCTTACTACAGGAACAATTTCGCAGTATCCATGTAAAGTAAGTTGCAAGGCACAGTGGGATAAGAAGGGCGAACCTATAGAATTTCAACGTGTTATTTTGAAAGAAGATGCCAGAACAAAATTTGGTGGCTCTAATCCTATGCAGCCAACTGTAATTGAATGGGAACAGAAAATTTCTCGGGCAGACCATTCAGATAACGAAGTCATTCTTCCGCTGGTGCTTTATCTTAGTACGGCACGATTGTGGAAAGATGGAAATAAAAAAGCAGTTAAGAAAGGTGTATTTGGAAGAACAGAGGCATATAGTCACTGCCTTGATGCACAGCATGGACTGGATATTGCATTTCGTTATATTGAGATGCTTAAAGCCGTTGCAGTAGAAGAAAATGGTGGGAAGCTTTTTCCGTCTTATGAGGCAATTTTGAAAGCAGTAAATGAAGCATTCAGAGAAGAACTTCAACCAGGAGAAGAAATTATATCGTCAACAAAGTATGAGAATGATATGATTGCGCTTAAAACATCAGATGGAACTGTTTTGCCATTCCAAATGCTGAGTGATGGCTATCGAAATGTAATAAAAATTATTCTGGATATTGCTACAAGAATGTGTATTTTAAATCCATATTTAAAGGGAGAAGCACTGAAAAAAACACCTGGAATCGTTCTGATTGATGAGATTGATCTGAGCCTGCATCCTACCTGGCAAAGACGTATTGTAGGAATTTTAAAAGAATTATTTCCAAGAATCAGTTTATTTGTGCAACGCATTCTCCGTTTATCATTCAATCATTGGAAGAAGGGGAACTGCTTACATTAGATCAGCCATTGGACAGCGAATATTCAGGTGAGGGACTTGAGGATATTGCGGAGGATATTATGGGGGTAGTATTACCGCAATATAGTGAAAAGAAGCGAAAAATATATGAAGTGTCAAAGGAGTATTTTGCTGCATTGCGAGATGCTAAAAACCCAGATGAGATAGAGAAACTCGGAAAGAGACTGGCTGAACTAGAAGCTGAATATAGTGAAAATCCTGCATACATGGCATGGGTTCATCAACAATATATAGAACAGGCATGGAAAGTGAAAAAGAATGAGACCAGTAGACAAAGGTGAATCACCTTATGAAAAAATAGATAAATATCAGGATGCATTACCATATTTGGAAGATAAGATAGGTCTGTATTGTTCTTACTGTGAAATGCCAATCAAGCATGTTCCGGAGGTAGAACATGTAGTATCTAAGTCGAAAGGTGGAGATTTCACAGCCTGGGAGAACCTGAATTTAGGGTGCAAGTATTGTAATTCCAGAAAGTCATCGAAAGTAACACTGAATAATAAGAATGATTATTTATGGCCAGATGAGGATAATACAGCGATTGCTTATTTATATACCAATGGTTTTCCGATGGTAAATAGAGATGTGTTAAATAAATTAGATACAACGGGTATGTATTTCAAAAAGGCACAAAATACATATGATCTGGTTGAATTGGGAAAGATACCCGAAAAAGGGGATAAGGACAGACGATTTGCAGAGAGAAATGCAACTTATTATAAGGCAAGAAAATCTTTGGAAAACTGGAGGCATGTGAAAGATGCTCCTGAATGGTTTCAGAATGATATGAAAGGGTGAGAAAGATAAACCGGGCAGTAAAAATAAGGATCTATCCAAATAAAGAACAGATAACCCAGATAGAGAAGACAATCGGCTGCAGTCGTTTTCTCTATAACCGGATGCTTGCGGATAAGATCCGTTATTATCAGGAAGAAAAAAAGATGCTGAAAAATACGCCGGCCGGATATAAAAAAGAATATCCATGGCTGAAAGAGGTAGATTCTCTTGCGCTGGCGAATGTACAGTTAAATCTGGAAGGGGCTTTCCGGAAATTTTTCCGGGAACCGGAAGTGGGATTTCCGCATTATAAATCAAAAAAACATTCGCGGAAATCCTATACAACGAATATGGTAAATGGGAATATCTGTCTGCAGGACAGGTTCCTGAAACTGCCAAAGATGCAGCCGGTAAAAATAAAACTCCACCGTATGATCCCGGAGGGATGGAAGCTGAAATCAGTGACTGTGAGCAGGGAACCGTCCGGAAAATATTTTGCCAGCCTGCTGTTCGACTGTGAAAACCAAACAGCGGAGAAAAGACAGGCGGAGAAATTCCTGGGGATGGATTTTGCCATGCATGGGATGTGTGTATTTTCTACTGGTGAAAGAGCCGGATATCCCATGTTCTACCGGAATGCAGAGAAAAAACTTGCCCGGGAACAGAGAAAACTTTCCAGATGTGAAAAGGGCAGCCGTAACTATCAGAAACAGAAGAAAAAGGTTGCTTTATATCATGAAAAGATAAAGAACCAGAGGAAGGATTTCCAGCATAAGCTCAGCCACAGCCTTGCAGAAGACTATGACGCAGTATGTGTGGAGGATTTGAACCTGAAGGGGATAGCCGGAGGCCTGCATTTCGGAAAAGGGATACAGGATAACGGATACGGCCAGTTCCTTTCCATGCTTGGATATAAGCTGGAAGAACGTGGAAAATATCTGATAAAAGTAGACAGATATTTTGCATCCAGCAAGATATGCAGCGTATGCGGACATAAGAAGAAAGAACTGGCATTATCAGAACGGATATACCTATGCGAATGTGGAAACCGGATGGACCGGGATGTGAATGCGGCGGTCAATATTCTGAAAGAAGGAAAAAGAATATATAAAAAATGTGCATAATAGCACAGAAAAGATCCGTAACCGGATAAAAAAAGAACCGCGGGACACGCGGGGATAGCCTGTTTTAGCTTTGCCCTAAAGGGCAATTGAGCAGGAAGCTCCCACTTCAAAATCTGTAAAATTTAAGTGGCGAGAGCATGTCACGTTGTATTGTCCGAAGGTAATCTTTACAGGAACCTTTTTTCCTAACAGGAAGGTCATTGCAAAGATGCAGGAGAGTATCTGCGAAATAACCGTTGCAATGGCAGCGCCGGAAATTCCCATATGAAAACCAAAAATAAAAATCGGGTCTAACAGGATGTTACATCCTGCGCCGATCAGTACGGTAAACATTCCTACAAGGGGGAAGCCCTGACAGTTGATAAAGTAATTAAGCCCTGTAGCCATCAGTGCGAAAAAGGTATCTGTTCTGCTTTTTTATGATTTTTTTCTCCCATTCGGATTCCCATGGTAATGGAACCTCCGATTCCTACCAGAGTGCCAATTGCGCGGTCATAGAAGGGATGGCAAGCTGGAGCACCAGAGTGCGTACGGGTGCCTTGCCAAGATTTGCTGTTGTGTTCATTTTAATTTTCCTCATCCATTCGACAGGGACTGCCGCATCTGTATGTGCAGCAGCCCCTGTTATTAATCATTGTCAATTCTAACAGATATGGACAGAAAAAGCTATAATATTTGAGATAAAAAAGACATAAAAAAAGAATAGAAAATATCTTGCAGATGGATATACCCAGTGGTATAATTCCAGAAAAAGTTTTGGCAGACAGCCAGCAGGATAGCTTTTTTTATCAGGGCTTTATAGGAGGAAAATGACAAGATGCAGACAGATATGACAGCAGGGAAGCCTATGAAGATGGTGCTTGGTTTTACCATTCCTGTTTTTCTTGGAAATGTGTTTCAGCAGCTGTACAGTATGGCAGATGCAGTGATCGTAGGAAAGTTTGTGGGTACCGGAGGCCTGGCTGCAGTTGGGGCAACAGGCACCATCAATTTCCTTATTATTGGTTTTGTGCTTGGTATTACTGCAGGATTTGCGGTTCTGACGTCTCAGAAGTTTGGCGCCGGACGTATGAATGAAATGCGTAAGACTGTAGGAAATGCGGCAATTCTTTCAGCAGTGATCACGATAGTCTTGACTGCAGTCAGTATGCTGGGAATGCACTGGCTGCTTGTCTTTATGAATACACCGGAGGATATTTTTGACGGAGCATATGGATATATTATGATTATCTGTGGGGGGATTTTTACCCAGGTATTGTATAATCTGGTGGCCAGCATCCTCAGGGCTTTGGGGAACAGCAGGACACCTCTGTATTTCCTGATTCTGGCGGCAGGGCTTAATATTGTCCTTGATCTGGTCTTTATCATTGTGTTCCATTTTGGAGCGCCGGGAGCTGCCTGGGCTACCGTAATCTCCCAGGGAGTGTCTGGAGTTCTCTGCTTGATCTATATCAGGAAATGTGTCCCGGAGCTTCGGATGGAGAGAGAGGACTGGAGATTTGATCCCGGGATTGCAGGAAAACAGATCCGTGTGGGAATCCCCATGGGACTTCAATATTCTATTACTGCCATTGGAACTATGATGGTGCAGAGCTCACTGAATATTCTGGGCTCCGGTGCAGTAGCCGCTTTTACAGCAGGTTCCAAGATTGATAATGTATTTACCCAGGCCTTTGTTGCTCTGGGTACCACCATGTCTACCTACAATGCACAGAATATTGGTGCCCGTCAGCTGGAACGTGTGCGCAAAGGCTTCCGTTCGGCAGATGTGATCGGCTGTATCTATGCAGTGGCAGTGGGCTTTATTCTGTTTTTTGCAGGAAAGTATTTTGCATATCTGTTTATCTCAGATAATGCGGAGACGGTGATTCCTATGGTGGATATCTACTTGCAGTGTGAGGGAATGTTTATGATCCCTCTTTATGTGGTCAATTGCTACCGCAATGGATTTCAGGGAATGGGATATGGGCTTTTGCCTATGCTTTCCGGTGTTGCGGAGCTGATCGGCAGGGGAGTGATGGCTGTTGTGGCTGCCCACGAAAAAAGCTACAGAATGGCCTGTATGGCCAGTCCCTTTGCCTGGATCGTGGCCACAGCCCTTCTGTTTGTACTTTATTTCCATGTAATGAAGGATATGAAGAAAAAACTGTGCCTGTAAGCATCAGATATTTTTACCAGCATTTACTGCAGGCATCATATCCTCTGGATTCTGCGTCAGATTTTGAAATCTGTCTGGCATTGTCCGGATTCATTCTTCCACAGTTGGGAATACTGTGATACTTTTTGCCGGTTGCAGGTATCCACACCATTGTGCCTATATCTGCTCCGGCATTTTCTGTCTGTGCAGGAGCCGGAACGGATACCGTCGTTTCATTCTGACCTGAAGATGTTGCAGAAGAGCCGCCTGCAGAATAATCATTGCAGGGCTCCTGAGACCATGTGATGTTGGTTCCGTCAGATACTGCAATGATTGTGCCCTGTTTATCTGTACGGAATACAGGGATTTCCATATCTGACAGGCGTCCCATGGTATCAGCAGACGGGTGATGATACTGATTATCGATCCCACAGCTTATCACTGCGTAGGAAGGTGAGGTTGCTGCAAGAAAATCCCAGGTTGTAGAGCTTGCGGATCCGTGATGGCCTACAGACAGCACATCGCAGTCAAGGTTCATGCCTGTACTGATCATATCCTGTTCACTGGTTTCCTCGGCATCGCCTGTAAAAATAAAGCTGTTGGAGCCATTTTCAAGCTTGATCACAAGGGAGTTGTCATTACTGTTCTGGCTGATGCCGTCCGGTGCCAGTACAGTGAAGCTTCCGGTACCGAAATCAAAGGTCTCACCTACAGAAGGATACTGTACGATGATGGCATTTGCAGTAGCAGTATTCATGAAATTGTTGAACAAATTGGACGTATGTACATAATCCGGGCCGAAAATATTGCTTACAGAGAAATCATCTATGCAGGGAACAAGGCCACCGATATGATCCTCGTCATAGTGTGAGGCAATCATATAGTCAATGGTTTCTACATTTTGCTGCTGCAGATAAGAGATGAGCAGATCAGCGTGGCTTGGGTCTCCTCCGTCATAGAGAAGATTCTGGCCTCCTGACTGTACCAGGATGGCATTTCCCTGTCCGATATCAATAAAATGTACAGCCATGTCTCCATTTTCATCTGCATAGACTGTCAGTGCCGACTGGGGAGCCAGGGTAAACAGCAGCAGAAACAGGGATAATAATAAGGAAAGTAATTTGTTTTGCTTTTTCATAGGTACCTCCTGTATTGCCTGTTTGTTTTCAGGTATTTTTTTCTTTTGCTTTCTCTGTTTGATTATAGCAAATGGAACCGACAAATTCTATTATATTTTTCATATTCTGTAAAGCAAGTATATTGACATTTGAACAGAGAAATGGTTTAATGAAAAAGATGGTATGCTATTTTTACCATGCGAAGGAGGATTGATAAATATGTCCAGAACAGGTATCTATGACATTCACTGTCATATTGTACCGGGAGTGGATGACGGTGCCTCGGATTATGAGGATACGAAGAAGCTTTTGCGTATGGAATATGATCAGGGGGTAAGGAACATTATTGTCACCCCTCATTTCAGATTTCGTATGTTTGAGACCCCTCTGTCCAGAGTGCAGGAGCAGTTTTTGCTTGTACAGAAGGCAGCAGCGGAGATCGGTGATGATCTTCAGGTATATCTTGGCTGTGAGTTCCATGCCAATATGGAGATGTACCGTATGCTGAGAGAGGGAGAGGTCAGCACCATGGCAGGTTCCAGGTATGTGCTGGCGGAGTTTTCGGAGAGTTCAGAGGGCTCTTACATAAGGGAAAGGCTGAACAAGCTGATTTCCAGTGGCTATAAGCCCATTGCAGCCCATATAGAAAGGTATGAGGCCACAAGGTCAGACCCGGGCTTCGTGGAGGAGCTTGTGGATATGGGAGTATCCATGCAGATCAATGCAGACAGTATTGTCGGCAAGGAAGGCTTTTCCACCAAACGGTATTGCAGGAAGCTGATGAAATATGATCTGGTGAAGTTTGTAGGCTCGGACTGTCACAATACCAGAAGCCGTATCTCAAGGATGGGCGAGGCCTATGATTATGTTGCGAAAAAAATGGGAGAAGCTTATGCAGACCATTTATTTATAGAAAATCCCCGGAGAATTCTGGAGGATGCGAAAAGAAGGAAGGAAAGATAAAGCCAAATGGAACAACACAATGTACAGAACAACGATGAAGTAGAAATTGATTTACTGGAAGTATTCTATGTATTGCTGGATAAGATCTGGGCCATTATCCTGTCAGGTGTGCTTGCAGCATTGGTGGTAGTGGCAGCTACGCTTCTGTTTGTGACCCCGCAGTATGAATCTACTACCAAGATGTATGTGCTCAGCAAGCAGGACAGTAATACGCTGACCAGCCAGGATATGCAGACCAGTTTGTCCCTGACTAAGGACTATGCAGAGCTGATCAAGAGCCGTACAGTTACAGAGGGAGTTATTACCCAGCTGAATCTGGATATGACTCATGAGGAGCTTCTCAAGAAGATGACAGTGGATTCTGCCACAGATACCCGTATCCTGTCAATTTCTGTGAGAGATGCAGATCCTTATGTAGCCTGTGAGATTGCCAATGCTATCCGTGATGTGGCTGCCAACCATATCAAGAATGTTATGGATATCGATGCGGTAAATGTAGTTGAGACTGCCAATATTCCGGAGCAGAAGGTAAGCCCAAGCATTTCCAAGAATGGTGTGATCGGCGGACTGGCAGGTGTGCTTATTGCAGCAGCAGTGATCCTGATTTCCTATCTGTCTAATGATACTATCAAGACTCAGGAGGATGTAGAACGTTATCTGAATCTGAGTACACTGGGTACGATCCCTATGTCTGAAGAGGACCGTAAGAATAAAAAGAAAAAGAAGCAGAAAAAACAAAAAAGGGGAAGAGGGAGAAGATAAGTCATGAAAGAAGTAAATATATATCGTCCAATGCTGGATTATAGTGCCAATGAGTCCTATAAATCCTTACGAACCAATCTCCTTTTCTGTGGAGAAGAGAAAAAGGTAATTGCCATTACCAGCTGTACTCCAAATGAAGGTAAGAGTACAGTATCGCTGAATCTGGCTTTATCTCTGGCAGATTCCGGTAAGAAAGTCCTGCTCATCGATGCGGACCTTCGTAAATCTGTACTTCTGGGAAGAACAGAGGTTGATCAGGAGATCAAGGGCCTTTCCCACCTTCTTTCTCATCAGGAAACCATTGAAAACGTGATTTATGCAACCAATATCCCCAGATTTAATATTATTTATGCAGGAACTGTACCGCCAAACCCTGCGGAGCTTCTTGGTGCAGAATACTTTAAGCGTGTGCTTGCAGCTGTAAAGAAGGTTTATGACTACATAATCATTGATACTCCTCCTCTTGGAAGTGTTATTGACAGTGCGGTTATTGCAGATGAATGTGACGGTTCCATCATTGTTATGGAATCCGGAGCCATCAGTTATCGTTTTGCCCAGGAGGTTAAGGAGCAGCTGGAGAAATGTGACTGCCCGATCCTTGGTGTGATCCTGAATAAAGTAGATATGAGTAAGCAGGGCTACTATGGTAAATATTATGGCAAATACTACGGAAAATATTATGGCAAAGATAATAACAGTAAAGACCAGTAAGGAGCAGTGATTATGGCAAAAAAGTGGATTGCAGTGATGCTGGTTGTCTGCGTGGGGCTGGCTGGCGGAGTCGTATATCTGAGAACGGAGTCCGATCATAAGGGTCCTGAGATTGTCTGCTCAGATCAGGCGGCAAAAGAATATGACCCTTCTATGAGCGACGCAGACCTGACCCAGGGTATTACTGCCAGTGATGATGTAGACGGAGATGTGACAGATACTCTGACTGTGGAATCCGTGTATGAGGTGGATGATTCTCATGTGGTTGTCACTTATGTGGCAAAGGACAAATCCAATAATATTACTAAGTTTAAGAGAAATTTAGATGCTGATCCCGAGGAAATGCGGGACAGTGGGGTAGTGAAGAGAGGAACGAAGTCTGATGCTGAGACGGAAACAGATGCAGAGCCTACCCAGGTTCCGGTGGAGGATGTGGAGACAGGTGATTCTGAGTCTGGCAGTACAGATCTGTCTTTGACTCCAACCCCTGAATTAACCCCTGCCTCAGATGACCCTGCTGCCTTGGCAGAACAGGAGCAGGAGGCAAAGGCGGATGCCATGCCATCCACCAGCCCGAAAATTTATCTTACAGACTATTATGTGACTACTTCTGTGGGAAGCTCTGTGAATCTGCTTTCTTATGTGAAGGATATCCAGGATGATACAGATGAGACCTCTGAACTGTGGAAGAGGATCCAGATCACAGGACAGGTGAATACTGCAGTAGCAGGTACCTATACCTGTACCTATTATGTAGTTGACACAGCCGGCAATATGTCCAACAGTGCTGAGTTGACGGTGGTTGTAGAATAGCTTAGAAAGTGATTGGGCTGCCTGTCTTTACAGGCAGCTTTCAGTCGTAGAGAGGATATAAGATGAAGGTTAAATCAAAAAAACAGGATCGGATTCCCGGAATTGTCATTTCCCTGATCTTATTTGTTATTGAGTGCGCTTTTTTGGTGCTGCTCCTTTATACGAAGCTTATTTCCATGAAATATATCGGCATAATAGCTGCCGGGCTTCTTTTGCTTCTGGTGATCGTATATTTTCTGGTGAGAAAAATACGAAAGACGGTGCCTTTTTGTATCGGTGTAGTGCTGGCTCTTTTGATTACAGTAGTGTTGGGTCTGGCCAGTCTGTATATATACAAGACAGTATCTACGCTGGATAGTATTACCGGAGTAAATCAGGAGTATACAGAGATCAATGTGTATGTAAAGCAGGATGATAAAGCCCAGAAGCTGGCCGATGCATCCGGTTATACCTTTGGTGTTCTGGGAGAGCTGGACCGTACCAACACAGATGCAGCTCTGAAGCAGGTGTATAATGAACTGGGAACTGATGTACAGACCAGCGAATATGCAGGCCTGGGAGAACTGGCAGATGCTTTGAACAATGGAACCTGCGGTGCCATTCTGCTGAATAAGGCTTACCTGGATGTGATCGCAGAAATGGATCAGTATGGATCTTTTCCATCCCAGATCAGAGAAATCGCTTCCCTGAAGGTTGCTACAGTGGTTGAGAGAAATACACCTGCAGCCCAGCAGACATCCTCTGCTGATCAGGAACAGACCTCTTCAGATACTTCTGCAAAGGATGATGCGGTTACAGATGAGGTATATACTATTTTTGTCAGCGGTATTGATACCAGAGGCGGAATGACTGCCTCCAGCCGCAGTGATGTGAATATTATCCTTACCCTTAATGCTACTACAAAGCAGATCCTTATGGTCTCCACACCCAGAGATTATTTTGTGCCCTTGTCTATTTCCAACGGTGTGCCGGATAAGCTGACCCATGCAGGCATCTATGGTGTAAATGTATGTATGGATACCTTGGATATGCTTTATGATATCGATATCAATTACTATTTCAGATTGAATTTTGCAGGATTTGAGCAGATTATTGATGCCCTTGGCGGAGTTAACGTTAATTCTGATTATGATTTTGATTCTGGTAATACTACGGGCTATCACTTTAATAAAGGTGAAAACCACCTGAACGGCGAACAGGCTCTTGTCTTTGCCAGAGAACGTTATGCTTTTAAAGAGGGAGACCGTCAGCGAGGACGCAATCAGATGGCTGTGATCCAGGGTGTAGTCGATAAGGCAACCCAGCCTGCGTTCCTGAAAAATTACCTTTCTGTTCTGGACAGTCTGGATGGTGCTTTTGAGACCAATGTTCCTTATGATGTGATGGCCTCTCTGGTCCGCAAACAGTTGGACGAGGGTGGAAGCTGGCAGGTATTGTCTTATAGCGTAGATGGTACAGGGGATACCCAGAAGCCTTATTCCATGAGCTCTAAGGCATATGTTATGATTCCGGATCAGAACACAGTGGATAAGGCTAAGGTGCTGATGAAGAAGGTGCGGGAAGGCTTCCGGTTATCTGAGGCAGATGTGGCCAGATAGGATGACTACCGCAGCGGGTGCTTTTTCTTCCATTCACGGATGAATTCCAGCTGTTCCTGGTCGGAGATTTCCTGGGAAGCAGCGTCGTTTCCGGCTGCTACACAGCAGAGCAGGATAAAGAGCTGAAACAGCAGAAAGATAAGTATCAACAGTAAGATCATAGAATATTCCTCCCCTTGGATGACATATTTGACGGATTGTTGTGAGATACATCACTTTTTAAGTATTGGCCTATCATCCGGGATTTATACATTTTATGAAAAATCGGCAGAAATATGTGTTCAAAGCACATATGAAGTTTCATTTAAAAATCCTCCGAATAAAGTAGAGTAAGCAACATCTTCTGCTTTTTCGGAGGATTTTTATATGGAAAATTTTGACATAGATCAATTAGGTGATACAGGCTATACCGGAAAAAATGTCTGCGTGTGTGTGCTGGATACCGGCATTTATCCTCATATAGATTTCAGAGACCGGATTATCGGGTTTCAGGATTTTGTGGGAAAGCATATGTTACCTTATGATGACAATTCCCATGGAACCCATGTAAGCGGCATTATCGGCGGCGATGGGAGCGCTTCAGGAGGAAGAATCAGGGGAATCGCCCCGGAGTGCAATCTGGTTGCCCTGAAGATACTTGACAGATATGGAAATGGAAAAAAGAGGGATGTATTGCGGGCCTTTGACTGGATTCTGAAAAATAAAGATGCTTACGGGATTCAGGTAGTAAATATTTCCATAGGGACAACCTGCAGGGAAAAACAGGATCACAGACAGCTGATCGAAGGGGTGGAAAGACTGTGGGATGCAGGGCTGGTAGTGGTGGCTGCTGCAGGAAATCAGGGTCCCCGGTCAGGAAGTGTTACAGCTCCGGGCAGCAGCCGTAAGATCATCACTGTGGGATCAAGCGACCTGCTTACAGGCAGAACGGCTATTTCCGGGCGGGGACCTACCTCAGAGTGCATCTGTAAGCCGGATCTGGTAGCTCCGGGTAATCGTATTCTGTCCTGCGCTCCGGGAACGGATTTTGCCTATGGAGTAAAAAGCGGAACCTCTATGTCCACACCCTTAGTCAGTGGCGCTGCAGCCCTTCTTCTGCAAAAATATCCTACCCTTACCAATGTGGAAATCAAAAGATGCCTGAAGGAATCGGCCAGAGACCTGGGGCTGCCCAGGAATCTGCAGGGCTCAGGAGAACTGGATATGAAACAGGCATTGACGAACGAATCTATTTCCGTTAAAATGATACGTAAAATGTAATGCTTCAGTGTAGTAGCGCTGAACAGTTACTGTAAAATGCTAAAGGGATAAACCCGTACAAAGAGGAGGATCTTTATGAAAAAAATTCAGATGCAGACACCGCTTGTGGAGATGGACGGAGACGAGATGACCCGAATCCTCTGGAAGATGATCAAGGATGAGCTTCTTCTTCCTTTTATTGATCTGAACACAGAGTACTATGATCTTGGCCTGGAATACAGAAATGAAACAGATGATCAGGTAACTGTAGATGCAGCAGAAGCTACAAAGAAATATGGCGTTGCTGTAAAATGTGCGACCATCACTCCCAATAAAGCCAGAATGGAAGAGTACACACTGAAAAAAATGTACAAAAGTCCTAACGGTACCATCCGTGCCATTCTGGACGGAACCGTGTTCCGTGCCCCTATTGTAGTGAAAGGGATTGAGCCATGCGTAAAAAACTGGAAGAAACCCATTACCATTGCCCGTCACGCTTATGGAGATGTATATAAGAATACAGAAATGTATATTGACGGACCGGGAGATGCCTATCTGCTGTTTAAGGGTGAGAACGGTGAGGAGAAAAAGGAACTGATCCATCATTATGAGGGTGCAGGTGTCCTTCAGGGAATGCATAACCTGGATGCATCCATCACAAGCTTTGCAAAGTGCTGCTTTAATTATGCACTGGATACAAAGCAGAGCCTGTGGTTTGGAGGCAAGGATACGATCTCCAAGATTTATGACGGACGCTTCAAGGAGATTTTTGCAGAGGTTTATGAGCAGGAGTTCAAAGAGAAATTTGAGGCTGCCGGAATTGAATATTTCTACAGCCTGATTGATGATATCGTTGCCCGTGTTATGAAGGCAGAAGGGGGATTTATCTGGGCCTGCAAGAACTATGACGGAGATGTTATGAGTGATATGGTTTCCTCTGCTTTTGGTTCTCTGGCAATGATGACTTCTGTGCTGGTATCTCCGGATGGATATTATGAATATGAGGCTGCACATGGAACTGTACAGAGACATTATTATCGTCACCTGAAAGGGGAAGAGACTTCCACCAATTCCGTTGCTACTATTTTTGCATGGACAGGTGCTCTCAGAAAGAGAGGAGAGCTGGACGGCAATCAAGAACTGATGGAATTTGCAGATAAGCTGGAAAAAGCCACTCTGGGAACCATCGAGGATGGCAGAATGACCAAGGATCTGGCTCTGATCACAACCTTAAAGGATGTAGAAGTATTAAACAGTGAGCAGTTTATTAAAGCAATCCGTGAAAAGCTTACATCCCTGATGTAAGAGGCAATCTGATATAAGATACAAAATAAAAAGGGAAGGGCCTGCATTATGCAAGCTCTTCCCATTTTTCATATAAGCCCTCCAGTTCTTCTGTGATGGCTGTCTTTTCTTTGCTTAATCTGGCGCATTCTGCCACATTGGTGCATATATCCGGGAGAACCATGGTTTCATCGATTTCCTTATCTCTGATTTCCAGTTCTTCGATCCGGGCTTCCACCTTCTTTAATTCATTTTCACGCTTTCTCTGCCGCGCCTGCTCTTCCTTCTGCTGCTGCCAGGAAAGCTTATTGTCTGAGGCTTGTTTGACCTCTGCTTCAGCCTGGGCTGCTGCCGGAGCATATTTTTCTGTAAGCTCTTCCCGCTTTTCCAGATAATAATCATAGTCACCAATGTAGTTTACAATGGCCTGATTGGTCAGATCCAGAATCCTAGTGGCTGTCTGATTGATAAAATATCGGTCATGGGAGACATAGAGTACAGTACCGGTATAGCTGTTTAAAGCCTCCTCCAGGATTTCCTTGGAGGCAATGTCCAGATGGTTGGTAGGCTCATCCAGGATCAGGAAGTTGGCCTCTGACAGCATAAGCTTTGCCAGGGATACACGGCCTCTCTCGCCACCGGAGAGGGCAGAGATCAGCTTAAATACGTCATCCCCTGTGAAGAGAAAGGCTGCCAGCATATTTCGGATTTCTGTCTCTGTAAGCGTTGGATAAGTGTCTGAAATTTCCTGGAAAATAGTTTTTTCCATGTGGAGTACATGGTGCTCCTGATCATAATATCCAATCTGTACCTTGGAGCCGAGAGCAAAGCGTCCGCTGTCAGCGTCTACCAGACCGTTAAGGATTTTCAGCATGGTAGTTTTGCCGGTACCGTTATTGCCGATGAGAGCCACCCGTTCCCCACGCTTAATGTCAAAAGAAATATTGGAAAACAAAGTCTGTCCGGGAAAAGCTTTGGATAAATCCTCCACAGTGAGTACATCATTTCCGCTGATGTATCTGGGCTCCAGGGAAATCCGCATCTGATTCTGGATCTCCAGAGGCTTTTCGATCCGCTGCACCTTATCCAGCATTTTTTCACGGCTTTCGGCACGTTTGATAGATTTCTCACGGTTAAAGGATTTCAGCTTGGCAATGACCGCCTCCTGGTGCTTAATATCCCGCTGTTGATTTAAGTAAGCTTTATACTGGGCATCCCTGAGCTGGGCTTTTTTCAGAGCGTAGGCAGAGTAATTGCCGCTGTACATTCGCATATTGCCGGCTTCAATCTCTACTACCTTAGTGACAACCTTATCCAGGAAATAACGGTCATGGGAGACAATAAAAACAGCTCCCGGATAATTCAGCAGATAGGTTTCCAGCCAGGAAATGCTTTCCATATCCAGGTGGTTGGTGGGCTCATCCAGCAGAAGAATGTCAGGATTGGAGAGCAGAAGCTTGCCCAGGGCAACCCGGGTTTTCTGACCGCCGGAAAGAGTTTCAATCTGTTTTTCGAAGTCCTCCTCTGTAAAGCCAAGTCCCTTTAATACACCCATAATCTCGCTTTTATATGCATAACCGTTCTCAAGCTCAAACTGATGGCTCAGTCTGGTATAGGTGTTCATCAGGCTGTCCAGGGCTTCCCCGGCAGCAGTTTTCATTTCATGCTCCATGGAGCGGAGACGGTTTTCCATATCAATGATGTGCTGCTTAGTAGAGATCAGCTCCTCATAGATGGTGTGGTGTCCATGGATATCCTGGTACTGGGCCAGGTAACCGATGCTTTTATCTTTGGCAAGAATAACATTTCCGGAATCCGGGGACAGTTCGTGGATGATAATACGCAGCAGGGTGGTTTTGCCTGCACCGTTGTTGCCGATCAGGGCTGCCTTTTCCCTGTCCTCTATATGGAAGCTGGCATCCTGAAGGATTACCTTCTCGCCAAAGGATTTGCAGATATTCTGACATGATAGGATCATACAAATTCCTCCGAAATTTATATTATTGCAGCAGCCTGCGAATATCCGCTTTGACTGCTGAAATGTACACATACAGAATTTATTATAACTGAACCGGACTGTTTTTGAAAGAAAAAAAGTGTTTTAATTTATGATTTGGATGAAATTTTGCACATTCTATCAGATAGTCTAAATTTAATGATAAAAATTTGTAAATAAAGTACAAATTTAATTTGACAATAAAATAACATTTGGTTATAATTGACCTAGGATATATAAGGAGGGAATATTTGTGGAACCTAAGGAAATTTCAAAAGCGGTGATCAAACGTTTGCCTCGATATTACCGTTATCTGGGAGAACTGATGGAGGAGAATGTAGAACGGATCTCGTCCAACGATCTCAGCAAGAAAATGCACGTGACTGCTTCACAGATCCGTCAGGACCTGAATAATTTCGGTGGATTCGGACAGCAGGGATATGGATATAATGTACGTTATTTATATACTGAAATCGGTAAGATTCTGGGACTTGACACAGTGCACCCGATGATTATCCTGGGTGCCGGTAATCTGGGACAGGCTTTGGCAAATTATGTAGATTTTGAGAAGCGCGGTTTTCGGCTGGTTGGTATTTTTGATGTAAACCCTGTGCTGGAGGGCATTGCAGTAAGGGGAATTGAGATACAGATGCTTAGTGACCTTCCCCTTTTTCTCAAAGAGAATAATGTGGAGATTGCGATTTTGACCTTACCTAAGGCAAAGGCCAAGGAAATGGCGAAGATTCTCATAGAAAACGGGATCAAGGCAATCTGGAACTTTGCACATATTGATCTGGATGCACCGGAGGATGTTATGGTAGAAAATGTACATCTGTCAGAGAGCCTGATGACCCTTTCCTATAATCTGAGTGAATATCGTAAGGAACATGAGAACCAGTAATAATAGTACATATGTAGTTGCCGGCAGCAGAGGGGACGGTGACGATTTGAATGGCTGTGGTCGTTAGATCATAGCTTTTCTTTTTGAAAAAATAGGTGTATACTGTTTCCAATGACAGGAGGTGGCTGAATGAAACCTGTGGTAACAGCCGGTGAAATGAAAGGGCTGGACCGGAACACAATAGAATCTGCCGGGGTTCCGGGTATGGTACTTATGGAAAGAGCTGCACTGAAAACAGTGGAGGCTATGGAAAAATATCTGGGTAACAAGGATCGTGTACTGGTGGTGTGCGGAAATGGCAATAATGGCGGTGACGGGATGGCCATTGCCAGACTTCTCCATCTAAAGGGGATCAAAGTCGGGATTTATCTGGCCGGTCAGGAGGAGAAGCTGACAGACCAGGCCAGGCAGCAGCTGCAGATCGCCAAATATTATCAGGTACCTTTGGAGCATAACCTGCAGCCGGATGAATATACTATTATAGTAGATGCCCTTTTGGGGGTTGGTCTGTCCAGACCTGTAGAGGGCAGATATGCAGAAATCATCCACATGCTGAACCAGTCCGGGGCTTTCCGGGTGGCTGTGGATATTCCTTCCGGCATCAACGGAGATACAGGCCGGGAAATGGGGATCGGATTTCGGGCAGATCTTACAGTAACCTTTGCTTTTTGTAAAAGGGGGCTGTGCTTTTATCCGGGAAGAATGTATGCAGGAGAGCTGATCGTTGCAGATATAGGGATTTATGCAAATCCGGACAGAGATCCCTCTATGGCTTATCTGGAGAAAGAGGATCTGTCAATGCTGCCCTCCAGAATTCCCTGGGGAAACAAGGGAACTTTCGGAAAAGTGCTTCTGATAGCCGGCTCCCGCGGAATGTGCGGGGCTTCCTGCCTGAGCAGTGCTGCGGCACTCAGAGCTTCGGCAGGTATGGTGAAGGTTCAGACTGTGGAGGAGAACAGGATTCCTCTTCAGTCACAGCTTCCGGAGGTTATGGTTACCTGTAAGTTTAATGAGAAAAGCAATCAGGAAATACTGGACTGGTGCGATGTGCTTGTGATCGGACCTGGACTGGGGATGTCAGGAGAGAGCAGAGAAAGGGTACAGTGGTTCCTGTCTCATGCTGCCTGGTGTGGTAAGCCTGTGATCCTGGATGCAGATGGCCTGAATCTGCTGGCAGTACATGGAGAATGGAAGAAATATCTGGGAGAACAGGTAATTCTCACTCCCCATCTGGGAGAAATGAGCCGCCTGACCGGGAAAAGCATCGGTGAGATCCGGGAAAACCTGGCAGAGACTGCTTCCCTGTATGCAGAAGAGACTCATACAGTATGTGTCCTGAAGGATGCCTGTACAGTAGTGGCCTCTGAGAAAGGGGAACAATATCTGAATATGAGTGGTAATGCAGGCATGGCTACTGCTGGCAGCGGAGATGTATTAAGCGGTGTACTGGCAGGAGTTTTATGCATGTTTCTGGCAGCAGAAAAAAAGCCTGCTTATGGTCAGATGGCAGCGCTGGGAGTACTGATCCATGGACTGGCAGGAGATATGGCAGCTGAGAATGTGGGAGAAAGAGGCATGACTGCCAGGGATATTATCCGGTTTCTGCCTGAAGTGCTGAAGGTGCAGTAGAGGAAGAGATTTTGAGTGTCCGGAGTTTCTTTGATGGAATGTGGGACAGATAAAGAATACAAAAAGAGGAAGAGATTATTATGGAAAAATGTAACCGAGTAAAAGCAGTGATTTCTCTGGATGCAGTGGAGGAAAATTTCCGCCAGATGAGAAAAAATATTGCCAGTGACACAAAAATGATCGCTGTGATCAAGGCAAATGCTTATGGTCATGGCGCTGTGCAGATTGCCCATATGATAGAGGGTTATGATTATATCTGGGGATTTGCTGTTGCTACAGCAGAGGAGGCCATTGCTCTGAGAAAGGCAGGGATCACCAAGCCTGTCCTGATCCTGGGAATTATATTTGAGGAATTTTATCCTGAGCTGGTTTCTTATGATCTGCGCCCTGCTGTGTGTGAATATCAGGAGGCTGCAAAGCTTTCCGCAGAGGCTGTGTCTCAGGGAAAGACCATACATATTCATCTTGCGCTGGATACGGGTATGACCAGAATCGGTTTTGCCGATGAACCGTCAAGCGTGGAGGAAATCAAAAAAATCGCAGCACTTCCCGGGTTGGAGATTGAAGGAATGTTTACTCATTTTGCAAGGGCAGATGAGTATGACAGAAGTCCTGCCATGGTTCAGCTGAAGCGTTACCTGGATTTTTGCAGTCTGCTTTCAGAGGCAGGAATTGAGATTCCTCTGCGCCACTGCTCCAACAGTGCAGGTATTATCCGTATTCCGGAAGCAAATTTAAGCATTGTCAGAGCAGGAATTACAATCTATGGCATCTATCCTTCTGCTCAGGTGGAGAGGGATATTGTGAAATTGTCTCCGGTTTTGGAGTTAAAGAGCCATATTACATATGTAAAGGATGTACTTCCGGGCACGGCGATCAGCTATGGAGGAACCTATGTGGCAGACAGGAAGCTTCGTGTGGCAACAGTGCCGGTGGGCTATGCGGATGGTTACCCCAGACAGCTTTCTGGCAAAGGATGGGTTCTGGTCCATGGAAAGAAGGCACCAATCCTGGGCAGAGTCTGCATGGATCAGTTCATGATAGATGTGACAGAAATCCCGGATGCGAAGAAGGGAGACCAGGTTACATTGATCGGCAGAGACGGAGATGAATTTATCAGTATTGAGGAGATGGGTGATCTTTCCGGGCGTTTTTCCTATGAATTCGCCTGCGAGATCAGTGACAGGGTTCCCAGAGTCTATATAAAGGACGGAAAGGAAACCGAAAAATACAATTAAAGGTAAATGCCTTCTGGCGGCAGAGCCATAAAGGAAAATCAACCACGCATGTATACACAGGAGAAAGTTGGAAATACTTAAAGTAAAAATCCCAAACAGAATCGGAGTGTGAATTGTGTGGTAATTAAAAGAGGGGATATCTATTATGCGGATCTGCGGCCTGTAGTGGGGAGCGAACAGGGCGGGATCCGCCCGGTACTGATCATTCAGAATAATGTAGGGAACAGGCACAGTCCTACAGTGATCTGTGCTGCCATTACATCTAAAATGAATAAAGCAAAGCTTCCTACACATATAGAGATCGATGCAGTGAAGTATGGAATCGAGAAGGATTCTGTGATCCTGCTGGAACAGCTTCGTACCATAGATAAGCGAAGACTGAAGGATAAGGTCTGTCATCTGGATGATGCTATGCTTGATAAGGTAAACCATGCACTGGAGATCAGCCTGGAGCTCAGCTTCTGAAAAGACGTACTTATCGCTTGACGGATATGGGCGAAAGTGATATATTTTATCAGTAACTATGCGTTTTCTTTATAAAGGAGAAGGTTAAGCGTAATGGAAGACGGCAGTAGTATGCCCCTCTGGGGCGTATTTGTTTTGGTATTTCTGCTGTGGCTGAACGGCATTTTTTATGGGTTTGCGGCAGCAATGCGAAATATCAGTGAGAATGATACACAAAAGAAAGCGGACGAAGGAGACGAGAAAGCCAGGATGCTTCTGGAGCTGATCGACAGGCCGGCTCAGTTTGTCAATGCCATCCCTCTGATGGTCATGGCATCGGGAATTTGTTTTGGTGCTTTTCTGGTGCCATGGGCAGTGGCGGCTTTTCGTCCATACATACAGCATGCAGCGGCTCTTGTTCTGGTTCTGGCAGTATGTGTGATATTGCTTGCAGGACTTGGAATCCTTACTTTTCGCCGGGTGGGTACCTATCATCCGGAGAAATATGCATACCGTTATCTGAAGCTGGTGCATTTCTGGGTAATGGTGCTCAGGCCTTTTACTCTGTTTATCACCTGGATTGCCAGGCTGGCGGCTGTACCCTTTGGGGTAGAGCTGAACCGGACAGAGGCGGCGGTAACAGAGGAGGAGATTATTTCCATTGTGGATGAGGCCCATGAACAGGGCGTGATCCAGGAGAACGAAGCGGAGATGATCCAGAATATTATTTCCTTTAATGAGACAGAGGCCCATGATATTATGACCCACAGGACCAATGTGGTAGCCTTTGATCAGGAGGTTCTTCTGAAAAATATGATCGATACCATGCTGGAGGAGGGCAATTCCCGCTATCCGGTCTATGAGGAAAATATTGACAATATCAGGGGAATCGTTCATTATAAGGATGCACTGAAATTTATGACTCAGAATCCCTGGGCCAAATTTAAGCCCTTAAAGGAGCTGCCCGGAATCATCAGAGAGGCTTCACTGATTCCTGAGACCAGAAGTATCGGAGATCTTTTTCATACCATGCAGGCGAAAAAAATCCATATGGCCGTGGTAGTGGACGAATATGGACAGACTGCAGGAATTGTTACCATGGAGGATATTCTGGAGGAGATCGTAGGTGATATCCTGGATGAGTATGATGAGGATGAGGTTACCATCCGAGCTCAGAAGGATCACAGTCTGATCATTGACGGACTGGCTTGTCTGGAGGATGTGGAGGAAGAACTGGATATCGACTTTGGAGATGTGGAGTTTGAGACACTGAATGGATACCTTACCAGCTTTCTGGGGCATGTTCCCTCAAAGAAGGATGTTGATGTGGTCATTAAGGCAAATGGTTATATGTTTACCATTCTGTCTATCGGAAATAAGACTATCGGTAAGGTACGTGCCGAGAAGCTGGCAGAGGAAAAGAATCCGGCAGATAAAAATAATTCCTGAATACAGGAAGTGTAAATAAAAAAGTGTATAACAAAAGGAGAAAGTGAAATGTCAGGACATTCAAAATTTGCAAACATTAAGCATAAGAAAGAGAAAAACGATGCAAAGAAGGGAAAGATCTTTACAGTAATCGGCCGTGAGCTGGTTATGGCTGTGAAGGCAGGCGGCCCGGACCCAAATAACAACAGCAAGCTTCGTGATGTAATTGCGAAAGCAAAAGCCAACAACATGCCTAATGATACCATTGACCGTGGCATCAAAAAGGCTGCAGGTGCTGATTCTGCTGATAATTATGAGAAGGCTGTATATGAAGGCTACGGTCCAAACGGTGTTGCGATCATCGTTGAGACTCTGACAGATAACAAAAACCGTACAGCAGGTAACGTGCGTAATGCCTTTACAAAGGGTAACGGAAGTATTGGTACCCAGGGCTGTGTATCCTATATGTTCGACCAGAAGGGACAGATCATCATTGACAAAGAAGAATGTGAGATGGATGCTGATGAGATTATGATGCTTGCCCTGGATGCAGGTGCTGAGGATTTCAGCGAGGAAGAGGATAGCTATGAGGTTCTTACTGCTCCTGATGATTTTAGTACAGTCCGTGAAGCTCTGGATAAAGCAGGTCTGCCTATTGCAGAGGCACAGGTTGCCATGATCCCTCAGACTTATGTAGAGCTTACAGATGAGCAGGCTCTCAAGGATCTTCAGAGAACTCTGGATCTGCTGGATGATGACGATGATGTAACAGATTACTGGACAAACTGGGATGAGCAGTAAATCCTTTTAAACGCAGAAATGGTGTATAGTTTAGTATAAAAAAGGCAAAAATACCTCCAGAAAGAAAACTGGAGGTATTTTTATGTCTGAAAATAAATATGAAGTTAAAGAGGAAAATCAAAACGCCGGAGAGGAAGAAAACAGAAAACCGGAAAACCAGGAACAGGAAAACAATGCCCAGGAAAGTAAAAACCAGCAGATCAAGGAAATGGGACAGGCGGTTTTGAACGGAAATTCCCGCAATCATAAGGTTGAACTTCTGACTATCATCGGAGAAGTGGAAGGCCATGAGTCTGCACCCTCTCATTCCAAAACCACGAAATATGAGCATATACTTCCAAAACTTGCGATTATTGAGGATGATGAAGAAATAGAAGGATTACTGATCTTGCTTAATACAGTAGGAGGAGATGTGGAAGCAGGGCTTGCCATTGCAGAAATGATCGCATCCTTAAGTATTCCTACCGTATCATTGGTTCTTGGCGGGGGACATTCTATCGGAGTGCCTATGGCTGTCTCTGCAGATTATTCCTTTGTAGTACCAAGTGCCACTATGGTGATCCATCCGGTCCGTTCCAATGGTATGTTTATCGGAGTGGCGCAGACATACCGGAATATGGAAAAAATCCAGGACCGGATCACCACCTTTATTTCCGGCCATTCCCATATGACACAGAAGAGACTGGAGGAGCTGATGCTGGATACCTCCCAGTTGGTAAAAGATGTGGGAACCATGCTGGAAGGTCCTGAGGCAGTGAAAGAGGGATTGATCGATGAGGTGGGTGGTATCCGGGAAGCGCTGGGAAAGTTATATGAATTGATTGAAATGCAGAAGAAGGAATGAAGTCAAAAACTGAAAAAATCTTATATTGTTGGAAAAGAATACTTGCCATCTGACTTTTTTTGACGTATTATAATTGAAGGCTTATTATTTGCGAGGAGGAAAACCATGTATAAGATTTTAAAAGCTGAGACACTGGCCGCTAAAATTCATTTAATGGTTGTACATGCACCGCGTGTTGCAAGCCATTGCCAGCCAGGACAATTTATTATCGTTAAGTTAGATGAGAAGGGTGAGAGAATTCCTCTTACTATCTGTGACTACGACCGTGAAGAGGGTACAATTACCATTGTATTCCAGGAGATCGGTGTATCCACGATCAAGATGGCAGAATTAAAAGCCGGAGATTCTTTCCGCGATTTCGTAGGTCCTCTTGGATGTCCATCTGAATTTGTTCACAAAGATATTGAAGAATTAAAGAAAAAGAAAATGGTATTTGTTGCCGGCGGTGTTGGTACAGCACCTGTTTATCCACAGGTTAAATGGCTCCATGAGCATGGCATCACAGCAGATGTTATCCTTGGTTCCAAGACAAAGGATATGGTTATCCTTGAGAAGGAACTTGGCGAAGTTTCCAATCTGTATGTTACAACAGATGATGGTTCCTATGGACGTTCCGGTATGGTTACCAAGACTCTTGAGGATCTGGTAACAAATGAAGGCAAACATTATGATGTCTGTGTAGCCATCGGACCGATGATCATGATGAAATTTGTCTGTCTTCTTACCAAAAAGCTTGGCATTCATACAATTGTCAGCATGAACCCGATCATGGTTGACGGAACAGGTATGTGCGGAGCATGTCGTCTCCAGGTTGGTGATGAGATTAAATTTGCATGTGTAGACGGACCGGAATTCGACGGACATCTGGTTGATTTCGATCAGGCTATGAAGAGAAGTCAGATGTATAAGACAGAAGAGGGTCGTGCATTACTGAAGCTTCAGGAAGGCGATACCCATCACGGCGGATGCGGACATTGTGGAGGTGACGAGTAATGGCAGATGCAAAGATGTTAAAAAAAGTTCCTGTAAGAGAACAGGATCCGAAGGTACGTGCAACAAACTTTGAAGAAGTTTGTCTTGGATATAATCAGGAAGAAGCAATGGAAGAGGCACAGAGATGCTTAGGCTGCAAGAAACCCAAATGTGTAGAAGGCTGCCCGGTATCCATCAACATTCCTGGATTTATTGAACAGATCAAAGAAGGTAAGATTGAAGAAGCATACAAAGTAATCGGATTATCTTCTGCACTTCCGGCTATCTGCGGACGTGTATGTCCTCAGGAATCCCAGTGCGAAGGTAAATGTATCCGTGGAATCAAAGGGGAAGCCGTTTCTATCGGTAAACTGGAGAGATTTGTTGCTGACTATGCTCTGGAGCATGATATCAAACCTGCAGGAGCAGAGGTTAAGAACGGACATAAGGTTGCAGTAATCGGTTCCGGTCCTTCCGGACTTACCTGTGCAGGTGACCTTGCAAAAGCAGGTTATGATGTAACTGTATTCGAAGCTCTTCATGAACTTGGCGGCGTTCTTGTTTACGGTATTCCGGAGTTCCGTCTTCCGAAACAGAAGGTTGTTAAGAAAGAAATCGAAAAAGTTAAAGAATTAGGTGTTAAATTCGAAACTAACGTAGTAATCGGTAAATCTACAACTATCGATCAGCTGATCGAGGACGAAGGATTTGAAGCTGTGTTCATCGGATCAGGTGCCGGACTTCCAATGTTCATGGGTATCCCGGGTGAGAATGCAAGCGGTGTATTCTCTGCCAACGAATATCTTACAAGAAGCAACCTGATGAAAGCCTTTGATGAGTCTTATGACACACCGATCGCAGCTGGCAAGAAAGTAGCAGTTGTAGGCGGCGGTAACGTTGCTATGGATGCTGCAAGAACTGCTCTGAGACTTGGTGCTGAGGTACATATTGTATACAGAAGAAGTGAAGCAGAGCTTCCTGCACGAGCAGAGGAAGTTCATCACGCTAAGGAAGAGGGAATCATCTTCGATCTTCTTACAAACCCGAAGGAAATTCTTGTTGATGAGAATGGCCATGTAAAAGGTATGAAGGTTGTCAAGATGGAACTTGGTGAGCCGGATGCTTCCGGAAGACGTCGTCCGGTTGAAATCCCAGGATCTGAGTATGATATGGATGTAGATACAGTGATCATGTCTCTTGGTACTTCCCCGAACCCACTGATCTCTTCTACAACAAAGGGTCTTGAAGTGAATAAGAGAAGATGTATCGTTGCTGAAGAAGAAACAGGTAAGACATCCAAAGACGGTGTATATGCCGGTGGTGATGCTGTTACAGGTGCAGCTACTGTTATCCTTGCCATGGGTGCTGGTAAAGCAGGTGCCAAAGGTATCGATGAATATCTGAAAAATAAATAAAACCCGGTTCTTTGAACTGGACTGATACATATTCAGGCTCCTGTCTGCATAGAAATGCGGACAGGAGTTTTTGCTGTATTTTAGAGGCAGTTGTCAATTGAATATAGGTGTGCTATAATATGATATCAACGGATTTCGAATATAGGAAAAGGAAATACATTTATGATCGTTTTATATTTGATTTTAATGGCTGTAATCCAGGCGGTCACAGAATTTTTGCCGGTGAGCAGTCTGGGACATCTTGGAGTGATGGAGCATTTTCTGGGAATGGAACAGGATACAGGCCTTCTCATTGAGTCCATGCTGCATCTGGGTACAGCTGCAGCCATTATTTTTCTCTATAGGAATGAATTAAAGAGACTGCTTTTTGAAGCTGTGGGAATGCTTATGGATGCCATTGGTAATCTAAATCTGTACATTCATAACAGGCGGACAGGAAACAACTTAAAATATGCCAGGATCGTAACAGGATCCTATCGTAAGTTCGCGGCACTTTTGCTTGTATCTATGATTCCTACCGCATTACTGGGTATCAGCTCCAGAAGACTGGCAGTTGTGGCGGGAGCCTCTCCTATCTGTCAGGGAATTGGTTTTCTGATCTCAGGAATTATCCTTCTGGTGACAGATCTGAATAATTCCGGCGGCGAGAAGGGCCCCCGTGAAGCGTCCTGGGACAGTGCCATGTGGATTGGAATTTGTCAGGGGCTTTCTGTATTTCCGGGGATTTCCAGGCTGGGGCTGACTGTATGTGCAGCTCTGCTGTGCGGATACAGCCGTAAATTTGCCCTGCTTTTTTCGATTTTTATGAGTTTACCGGCTGTGATCGGGGCGTTCTTTACGGAAATAGGATATTTTGGTGCGCCCAGTATGACAGTTGGAATGATTTTTGCCAGCATTTTTGCAATGCTCCTGGCGGGGGTGGCAGGATGTCTGGTGATCCGTTTTATGGTTCAGCTTGTGCAGAAAACAAAGTTTCGGTATTTTGCAGTTTATTCGTTTGCCATTGGTGTGATCGTTTTGCTGTGTAATTATGCCTTTTGACCGGATCAGGTGAGCTCTGTGTTCGATTTACAAAAAGTGATAATCAGTGGGCGAAGACAGTAACAAAAAACAGTAACATAATTAGGAGGGGAGCCTGGAAATGGCAGCATCTAACAGGAAACGTACAGTAAAAAAGGGGAAAAACAGCAGAGGAGCTGCATCCAGGCAGGAGACAGCAGGGTTTCAGACAGAGATTATTTTATTTGTGATCCTGGCAGCCTGTGTGATCCTTCTGGTCAGCAATTTCGGAATGGGAGGCTTTGTAGGGGATGCCATCAGTCATTTCTGCTTTGGACTGATGGGAATGATGGCATATCTTTTTCCTGTCATTTTCTTTGTAGGGGCAGCCTTTATTCTGATCAATAAAACTAACCGTCTGGCATACAAAAAAATGGCAGCAGTTTTTGTGATGTTTCTTTTTATGTGTGCAACAGCACAGCTTCTCACGGACGGATACATGTCAGGCACTACTTTAATGGATTATTTTAATTTAAGTGCTGATTATAAAACCGGTGGAGGATTGATTGGCGGAGCACTCTGTATTTCAATTACATCTGCCTTTGGTACAGCAGGAGGGATAGTAATCATTATTCTGGTGTATATTGTATGCCTGATCATCATTACTCAGAGATCCCTTCTTGACTTTGTCACCATGCTGGTGATCCGGATTCTTGATCTGATTAAGAACGGTCGTGCCCAGTATATGGAGGGACAACCGGAGAGACAGATTCGCCGTCAGGTTCGTGCGCAACAGAGAAAACAGCTTCGTGAGGAACGCAGAGAGGAAAAAATCCGGAGGCTGGAAGAGGAGATTGCAGCTGAAGGAGAGGAAGAGGAGGACTTTCTTGACAATGAGGAGGACTTCTTGCTAGACCCAAAAGAAGCAAAGAATATGAAAAAAGCCGGATTTCTGGAAGGTACCAGACTGACAGAGCCGAAATCTCAGAAAAATAAGAAGAAGTCAGGGAAGCCATCAAAGAAAGCTGCGGTTTCTGCGATTGCAGATGAGCCAGATAATCTTTCAGATGTGTCGGAAGAAATGGATGAAGTTCAGCCGGAGGAGAATGAAGAATTCTCTCCTGCTATGGATTTCCAGATTCAGAGAGCGGATGAACTGACAGATGTTCCGGCAGATGATAAAGAAAATATAGAAGAAAATACAGAAGACGATACAGAAAGTGATGCAGAAGAGGAAGAAGTGCCCCCTTTTCAGCCGGAGAAGGCTCAGCGGCAGCCTTCGAAGAATCCGAAATCTTCTGAAGCAGAGATTCAGAACGGCATTGTAAGTATACAGCACGAGATCAGCCAGAAGGAAGCCGCTGAGAAAAAAGAATACAGATTTCCACCTCTTAACCTGCTGAAAAGAGGCAGCGGAAAATCCCAGGGAGATACGGATGCCCATTTGCGTAAAACTGCCCAGAAGCTGCAGGAGGTTCTTCACAATTTCGGAGTAAATGTGACAGTGACAAATGTAAGCTGTGGTCCTACTGTAACCAGGTATGAGCTTCAGCCGGAAATGGGGGTTAAGGTCAGCAAGATCGTAGGTCTGGCAGATGATATCAAGCTGAATCTGGCTACCCCTGACATCCGTATCGAGGCGCCTATTCCCGGCAAAGCAGCTGTGGGAATTGAGGTGCCCAATAAGGAAAACAGTACGGTCATGCTCCGCGATCTCCTTCAGTCAGAGGAATTTCAGAAAGCAAAATCCAGACTTTCTTTTGCTGTAGGTAAGGATATTGCAGGCAAAACAGTTGTAACAGATATTGCAAAAATGCCTCATCTTCTCATCGCCGGTGCCACAGGCTCCGGTAAATCCGTATGTATTAATACTTTGATCGTCAGCATTTTGTACAAGGCGAAGCCTGAAGAAGTGAAGCTGATCATGATCGACCCCAAGGTGGTAGAGCTTAGTGTATATAATGGAATTCCTCATCTGTTTATTCCGGTAGTCACAGATCCGAAGAAAGCGGCAGGAGCGTTGAACTGGGCTGTTACAGAAATGACAAACCGATATAATACCTTTGCGGAGTACGGAGTCCGTAATCTTTCCGAATATAATCGTAAGATTGAAACCATGCATTTCACAGAAGAGCAGTCCCGACCGGATAAAATGCCTCAGATCGTAATCATTGTAGACGAGCTGGCAGATCTTATGATGGTAGCACCCGGTGAAGTGGAGGATGCCATCTGCCGTCTGGCCCAGCTGGCCCGTGCGGCAGGCATCCATCTGATCATTGCTACCCAGAGACCTTCCGTAAATGTTATTACAGGTCTGATCAAGGCGAATATGCCTTCCAGAATTGCTTTTTCTGTATCATCGGGAGTGGATTCCCGCACCATTCTGGATATGAATGGGGCAGAGAAGCTTCTGGGTAAGGGAGATATGCTTTTTTATCCTCAGGGATATCAGAAGCCTGCCAGATTACAGGGAGCTTTTGTATCGGATGAGGAGGTCAGCCAGGTGGTTGAGTTCCTGGCAGATAAAAATCCTGGAGTACAGTATGACCAGCAGATTGAGCAGCAGGTGAATTCTCCTGGGGCAGCAGTCGGCGGAGCCGGTGAAGACAGGGATGTACACTTTGAGGAAGCCGGAAAGTTTATTATTGAGAAGGAGAAAGCTTCCATAGGCATGCTTCAGCGAATGTTTAAGATAGGATTTAACAGAGCAGCCAGGATCATGGATCAGCTCTGTGATGCAGGAGTAGTAGGACCTGAGGAGGGAACCAAGCCCAGAAAAGTGCTTATGTCTATGGAACAGTTTGAAAATTATATAGAGAACAATTAAGGGGTTACTGCCTGCTTTGTGCGCAGTAACATGGATAATAGGTTTAAGAAACAGTGAGGGTGTCTATGAAATGTCCCAGTTGCCACAAAGAAGTGGAAAAAGGTTCCCTGTATTGTCCTCATTGCCTTTCAGAAATTCCCTGGGTCAGGGAATTTGATTCTGTGGAAACACAGCTCAGAAAAAAGGAACAGCAGGACTCAGGTGAAGAAAGTGACAGGGAAGGACTGTCTGCAGGAAAGTTTATTTATAACCGGAAGAGGACTATTGTTGTCTGTCTGGCAGCTGCAGTCCTTCTGGGAGCGTTCTGTTACCGGCAGTTACATACTTTTTCGGCATTATACAGTCATGCCAGCCAGCAGTTTGAACAGGAACATTATGGGGCAGCGGCCAGATCTATAGAAGCAGCCCTGGAAAAAAAGCCCAATAATGAGTCTGCAAATATTCTTCTGGCAAAATGTCTGGAGAAGCAGGGAAAACTGAAGGAAGGAATCCTGATTCTGAAGCCACTGGTAAAAAATGCAGATGCAGGTGTAGGTGTTTATGAGGAGCTGGTGTCTTTGCTTGCAAAAAATGGACAGAGTGCAGAGGTACGGGATATTCTGCAGAACAGCAGCAAAAAAGCCCAGGAGGCCTGTGGGGAATATATGTGCAGTCCCCCGGCTTTCAGCATTGCTCCGGGAACCTATACTTCACTTCAGAAACTGGAGCTTTCTGGAGATTACCAGAGGATTTATTATACTCTGGACGGTACAGATCCTACTTTGGAAAGTTCTGTGTATACGGAACCCGTTGAATTAAATGAGGGAACTACCTGTATAAAGGCAATCGGTGTGAATGCCAAAAACATTATAAGCGAAGTGGCTTCCGGAAAATATATTATTGTGCTGAAAACTCCGGCAGCCCCTGTTGTTTATCCAAAGTCAGGGGATTTCAGCAAAGAGACAACCATCAAGGTCAGTGTGCCGGATGGATGTAAGGCTTATTATGCCTTTGACAGAGAACCGGATGTGAACAGTACAGAATATGAACAGCCCATATCCATGCCTGTGGGATACCATATATTTAATGTGATCCTTGTGGCAGCCAACGGAAAAACCAGCAAGCTTACTTCCAGGGAATACTATTTACAATATTAAAGACAGGAAAGAAGAGAATGGAAATCCGTATTGTATCAGTTGGAAAAATTAAAGAAAAATATTTAAGTGCAGGAATTGCAGAATATGCCAAGCGCCTTAGCAGATATTGCAAGCTGACCTTCTGTCAGGTGCCGGATGAAAAGACACCGGACAAAGCCTCTGAGACTTTGAATCAGCAGATTAAGGATACAGAGGGGGAACGGCTTCTGAAACATATCCGGGAGCAGGATTATGTGATCGCTCTTGCTATTGACGGACAAATGGCAGATTCTGTGGAGCTGTCCCAAAAGATAGAACGTCTTGGCGTTTCAGGTGTCAGCTCCATTGCCTTTGTGATCGGGGGCTCCCTGGGGCTAAGTGATAAGGTGCTGAAACGGGCAGATTATAAGCTGAGCTTTTCGAAAATGACCTTTCCCCATCAGCTGATGCAGATGATCCTTCTTGAGCAGATTTATCGAAGCTACAGGATCATAAATCATGAGCCATATCACAAATAGTACAAGGAGCAGGTTATGGACAGACAGAAATTTGAAGAATTTATTTCACAGTATCCCATTTATGAATATCGGTTGCTGGACACTCAGAATATAAGGATAGAAGAGCGGGTCAGGACGATCTGCAGGCAGGAGTGTACCCGTTATGGCTCTACCTGGGCCTGTCCCCCGGCTGTGGGCACTCTGGAGGAGTGTGAGAAAAGAATCAAAAAATACCCCCAGGCTGTATTTTTTTCCAGTGTGGCAGAGGTGTCAGATATCCTGAATATGGAAGAAATGCTCTCTACCAGGCGGGCTCATGAGGACCTGACCACTGAGGTGGGAAGATATCTGAAAGAGGAAGGCTATGAAACCTTTATCCTTTCCACAGAGTCCTGTGATATCTGTGAGAAATGTGCATATACAGAAGGAAAGCCCTGCAGACATCCAGACAGAATGCATCCCTGTCTGGAAAGCCACGGCGTAGTGGTAAATGAAATTGTGGAAGAGCAGTCCATGGAATATAACCTGGGCGGAAATACCATCCTCTGGTTTTCCATGATCCTGATCCGATGAAAGTGAAGGTTTCCCTGTATTTTCCTGGGCTTTTGCATACCATAAATCTCTCCGGCATAAACTGACAGTAAAAGCCGGAGGGATTTTTTATGGAAAAAAACAGACTGTGGAAGAAGCAGGTGGTCACTGCACTGGAGCTGGCGCCGGATCTGGACGGTGGGGAAACTAAGATTTCCCTCACAGGAAGCGGGGAAGCAGTGATAGAAAATTATAAAGGTATTCTGCAGTATACAGATTCTGAAATTCTGCTCCAGTCTCTTCGGGGAAAGGTCCTTCTGCGTGGCAGAAATCTGGAAATTGTCTGGTATACCTCTCTGGAAATGAAGATTACCGGGGCGATCTCCAGTATTCTTTTGCAGCAGAAATGACTACCGGATATGGGAAAATTATTAAGATTTCTATATGGATATGTGATCCTTTGCATAGAGGGAGAGCAATTAGGACGATTTCTTAATCTGTGCAGGAACCGTGGGATTTTTATGGAAAAGATCTCTTATAAAGGTGAAGGCAGGATACAGGCCTGTGTTTCTGTGAGAGATTATTTTAAATTAAGGCCTGTCAGAAATAAAACAGGAGTTCATATTAAAATACTGAAAAAGGGAGGGCTTCCGGTCCGGATGATCCGGTGCAGGAAGAAAAAGGCCTTTGCAGCAGGGCTTCTTCTGGGTAGCATTCTTGTGATCTTTCTGTCCGGCAGAATATGGAATATTCAGATCAGTGGAAATATAAAAAACAGTACTCCGGAAATACTGAAATATCTGGAAAAGGAAGAAATCGTCCATGGGATGTCCAAAAAGAAAGTAAACTGTACACAGCTTGCTGCCTCTGTGCGAAAAGATTTTCCGGATATTACCTGGGTATCTGCCAGGATCACAGGCTGTAAGCTGATACTGGATATAAAAGAGAAGGAGGAACTGCAGGAAACAGAAAAAAATAGTATGCCCTGCGATCTGGTGGCGAATCAAAAGGGGAAAATTGTCCGGATCATTGCCCGTGCAGGAATTCCTGTAAAAAAAGTGGGAGACACCTGTGATGCCGGAGATATTCTTGTTTCCGGTGAATTACATATTATGAATGATAACCAGGAGATCCAGCGCAGAGAATATGTCCATGCAGATGCGGATATCTACATTTCTCATCCTGTAGTTTATCACAGGGAGTTTCCTCTTAAGCACAGAGAAAGAGAGATGACCGGTAAAACTGAAACGGGCTTTTATCTGAAGGCAGGAGCCTGGTACCTGGAACTTTTTCATATTCCAAAGGGTAACTGGAAGATATCTTCCGCAGAATATCCCTTATATCTTAATGAGAATTTCAGCCTGCCTCTGTCTGTGGGAAAAGTGGAGTTTCAAAAATACAGACAGATTACGGAAATTTATACACCTGCAGAAGCCAGGACCCAGGCAGAGCTTTGCCTGCACACATATATGAAAAAACTTCTGGAAGAGGGAAAAGAGATTACAGACAATCGTGTTGCCATAAGGGTCACAGACTCTGCCTGTATAAGCTCCGGTGTTCTGGAAATAGTTGAAAAGACAGGAAAAGAAGTGCCCTGGGAAAAACCTTAAATTTTTTATTTCAAAAAATACAAAAGGGTGATACAATAAAACACAGTAACTACAGAAAGGAATTATTTTAAATGGCAGGCAGTATTATTGAATTGCATACAGAAGTACCGGCTGATCAGGAATCAAATGTGTTCGGACAGTTTGATGAGCATCTGAAGCTGATCGAGCGGACCTTAAATGTAACTGTGATCTCCAGAGACGGAGTTTTGAAAATATTAGGAAGTGAACAGAATGCAGCCTCTGCGAAAAAACTGATCGATGAGTTGGTGGTTCTGGCAAAAAGAGGCAATACGATTACCAGACAGAATGTAAACTATGCTCTTTCTCTTGCCATGGAGCAGAGGAATGAGGTACTTACAGAAATAGATAAGGATTTTATCTGCAATACCATTCAGGGCAGGCCAATAAAGCCCAAGACTCTGGGACAGAAGGAATATGTAGACCAGATTCGCAAAAAAATGATTGTTTTCGGAGTGGGGCCTGCAGGTACAGGTAAAACTTACCTGGCTATGGCCATGGCAGTGACTGCTTTTCGAAATGAAGAGGTAAGCAGGATCATCCTGACACGCCCTGCCATTGAAGCAGGAGAAAAGCTTGGCTTTCTGCCCGGTGATCTCCAGAGTAAGGTAGATCCCTATCTGCGCCCTCTCTATGATGCGCTGTATCAGATCATGGGAGCAGACAGCTTTGCCAAAAATATGGAGAGGGGACTGATCGAGGTGGCTCCTCTTGCCTATATGAGAGGACGTACTCTGGATAATGCTTTCATTATTCTGGATGAAGCCCAGAATACCACCCCTGCACAGATGAAAATGTTCCTGACACGTATTGGATTTGGCTCCAAGGTAATTGTTACCGGAGATGCTTCTCAGAAGGATCTGCCCCGGGATGCTGTTTCCGGGCTGGATGTGGCTATGAAGGTGCTGAAGAAAATAGATGATATTGGCTTTTGCCAGCTGACCAGCAAGGATGTGGTACGCCATCCTCTGGTGCAGCAGATTGTCCAGGCCTATGATGCCTATGAAAAAAAGCAGAAGCCGGAGCGCCCTGTCAGGGGACGAAGAGGAGGATATGAGAGATGACATTGCAGATAGATTATGAGACAGACCGTGAAATCGGAATTGAGTATGAGGAGCTGGCAAAAAAAGTAGTGCAGAAGGTTCTGGATATGGAAGGCTGTCCTTATGATGCACAGGTAAATCTGGTTCTCACAGATAATGAAGAGATCCAGAGAGTGAATACAGAATTCAGGGAAATTGCTGCACCTACAGATGTTCTGTCTTTTCCTATGATCCCATTTGAGACACCGGCAGATTACGCCATTGTGGAGGAGGACCAATCCTATTTTGACCTGGATACAGATGAATTATTACTGGGAGATATTATGATCTCTGTAGATAAGGTTTTCGCCCAGGCTGAGGAATACGGACACAGTGTTACCAGAGAATTCTGTTTCCTGGTAGCCCACAGTATGCTGCATCTGCTGGGCTATGACCATATGACACCTGAGGAGGCTGTTGTTATGGAAAATAAACAGAGAACTGCTTTGGATGAGCTTGGCATTACACGATAAAAAGACTTGAAATTACGGAGTGAAAAATGAATTACCGGGAAAGATTAAAGGATAAAAAGAGAATAGTAATTAAAATCGGTTCCTCATCCCTGACCCATTCGGAAACAGGGAGACTGAATCTGCGAAAGCTGGAGGTTCTGGCCAGGGAACTAAGTGATCTGCGAAGTCAGGGAAAAGATGTGATCCTGGTTTCTTCCGGAGCTGTGGCTACAGGAGTAGCTGCTCTGGGAATGAAGGAAAAGCCTACAGAGCTTAAGACCAAGCAGGCCTGCGCTGCAGTGGGACAGGCCCGTCTGATCATGATCTATCAGAAGCTTTTTCTGGAATACAACCAGCCCTCAGCTCAGATTTTGATGACAAAAAATACAATGGTTAATAATGCGAACCGTAAAAATGCTCAGAATACCTTTAATGAGCTTCTGAGTCTGGGAGTCATTCCCATTGTAAATGAAAATGACTCTATCTCCACTTATGAGCTGCAGTCTCTGGAGAAGTTTGGAGATAATGATACATTGTCTGCAGTGGTTGCGGCACTGGTGCAGGCAGATCTGCTCATCCTGCTGTCAGATATTGACGGACTTTTTACGGATGATCCCAATATCAATCCGGATGCCAGATTTATTGATCTGGTGGAGAATCTGGATGAGGAGTTTCTGGAGATGGGAAAATCCACATCCAAGAGCACTGTGGGAACCGGAGGAATGGCTACCAAGCTTACGGCTGCCAGGATTGCCTCTGCTGCAGGAGTGGATATGGTCATTGCCAATGGAGCTGATTTCCATATTATCCACAAGATCACAGAGGGCCGTGACTACGGTACCTTATTTGTGGGTCAGTCCAGAGAAGAGTTTTATCTTATCGATATTATTGATAAATTATTATAAAAACACAGGAGGAATTTATTTATGGAGGCAGAAAAGATTGAACGGATCAATGCACTGGCACATAAGGCGAAAAGCGTAGGACTTACGGAAGAAGAAAAAAAGGAGAGGGAACTGCTGCGCAAGGAATATATTGCCTATGTCCGTCTGAATCTTCGTACTCAGCTGGATAATATTGATATCAAAGAAGCAGATGGCTCAGTAGTAAATCTTGGAGAGAAATATGGACACAAAAAAGGAAATTAGGAAAAAAGTTTTTGCAGCCAGAAAACAGTGTACAGATGCCTGGGTGGAGGAAATGAGCAAAGCGATCACTCAGAGAGTGGTGGCTCTTCCTGCCTTTAAGCATGCAGACAGGATCCTGGCATATGCAGATTACAATCATGAGGTGATCACGGAGTATCTTATTGAAGAGGCATGGAAGGCCGGCAAAGAGGTTGCGGTACCTAAGGTGGTGGGAAAGGATATGGTGTTTTATAAGCTTACTGATTTTTCCCAGCTTGAACCTGGGTATTTCCAGATCCCGGAGCCTGCTTCAGGGGAAATCGTGGAATGGCCCACAGCACTTATGATCATGCCTGGTGTGGCTTTTGACAGGGAGAATCACCGGGTAGGATACGGTGGAGGGTTTTATGACCGTTATCTGGAGAAGCATCCGGATATCCAGAGAGTGGCAGTGGCCTTTTCCTTTCAGATGTTTGATCAGGTTCCCACAGAACCTACAGATATCTGTCCTCAGATCCTGGTGACAGAGGAGGAAACCTGCTGCCTGACGTCTGAGACTTAAATCTTGTGACCGAAAGGAGTTTGAGAAATGAATGAAATGCTGAATACTCTTGGAAAAAATGCCAGGAATGCGGAAGTTCTTGTGAGAAATCTTTCTGCAAATGAGAAAAATGAGGTGCTTCTTAAGGTTGCAGAGGCACTGACAGAGAATGCAGATACTCTGACAGCAGCCAATGCCCTGGATGTGGAAAACGGCAGAAAAAATAATATGCCGGAGGCTCTGGTGGACAGACTGCTTCTTACCGGTGACCGGATCCGTGGGATGGCAGAGGGACTTCGCCAGGTGGCGGCGCTGGAGGACCCTGTAGGTGAGGTCCTGGGGATGAAGAAGCGTCCCAATGGTCTGATGATCGGGCAGAAAAGAGTGCCCTTAGGTGTGATCGGAATTATTTATGAAGCCAGGCCAAATGTAACAGCAGATGCCTTTGCCCTTTGCTTTAAGACCGGAAATGTGGTGATCTTAAAAGGTGGAAGCGATGCCATTCATTCCAATGAGGCCATTGTAAAATGTATCCGTGAGGTATTACGGGAGCAGGGGATCACAGAGGATGCCATCCAGCTGATCACAGACACTTCCAGAGAAACCACAGCAGAATTTATGAAAATGAATCAGTATGTGGATGTGCTGATCCCCAGAGGTGGCCGAGGACTGATTAAAGCAGTAGTTGAGAATAGTACAATCCCTGTGATCGAGACCGGTACAGGTAACTGCCATATTTATGTGGACGAAACTGCTGATCTGCAGATGGCAGCAGATATTATTATGAATGCCAAGACTCAGCGGGTCGGTGTGTGCAATGCTTGTGAGTCTGTACTGGTCCATGAGAAAGTAAAGGATGAGTTTCTGCCTGTTCTGGCCAGACGCCTGCAGGAGAAACAGGTGGAAATCCGGGCAGATGAAGCAGCCTGTGAGCTGATCCCCGGAGCTGTACATGCAACAGAGGAAGACTGGGGCAGAGAGTATTTGGATTATATTCTTTCCCTGAAGGTAGTTTCCTCTGTAGAAGAAGCAATCAGCCATATTAATCAATATAATACCGGACATTCTGAGGCAATCATTACCAATAATTATGAGCATGCCCAGAAATTCCTGGATCAGGTGGATGCTGCGGCAGTGTATGTGAATGCTTCCACCAGATTTACAGATGGGTTTGAGTTTGGCTTTGGCGCGGAGATCGGTATCAGTACCCAGAAATTACATGCAAGGGGACCTATGGGATTACTGGCACTTACCACTACCAAATATATTATCTATGGAAACGGACAAATTCGTCCGTAAGTTTGATTTTTTGCAAAAGGTGTGCTATACTCAAAATTAGTTTTGAATTGCAAAAATGAAATAAAAGACTTATTTATGGAGGACATAAAATGAGGAGAAAACAATTATTTGCCATTTTGATGGCTGGAGCATTATCTATGGGAATGGCTCCTTCTGCTGCATTTGCAGCAGCAGATACAGTAGCAGCACAGGCAGAAGCAGAGGGAGAGTTGGCAGCAGAGGAAGGTACAGATGCACCGGCAGAGGATCCGGCAGCTTCTGAAACTCCTGCAGAGACTCCGGAAACACCGGCAGAAGAGCCTGCAGAGACTCCTGATGAAACACCGTCAGAGGAGACTCCTGCAGAGACTCCGGAAACACAGTCAGCAGACCCTACTGAGGTACCGGCTGCAGAAGAAGCAGGAAGCGGAACAATCGTGATCGGCGAGACTGCCTATGCAACTCTGAAGGAAGCATTTGCAGCAGTACCTGACAGTACAGCTGAAGCCAATGATCCTACATACATTAAGATCAGCAGCGAGATTGAGCTTGGAGAGACAATTGATGTTCCGGCTAACAAAAATATTATGCTGGTTGCAACAGCAGAGGATATTAAGATCAAACGTGCTGCCGGTTTTGCAGGAAGCCTTTTCTCAGTATCCGGCGGTACTTTCCAGATTGCCGGCGGTACAGTAAATGATAAAGACGGAAATGCAATAGGAACCGGTTCCATTACAGTAGACGGTACAGGGGATGGCACAACAGCTGTGACAGCACCTATGGTTGATGTACAGAGCGGCACCTTTGGAATTTCTGACGGTGTAACACTTTCCGGAAATGCTAACACTTCCACAGAGGTAAATGGTGGAGCTGTTAACGTGGCTTCCGGTGCAGCTTTCTATCTTTTAGGAGGAACTGTTACAGGTAACACTGCGGCACAGGGTGGAGCTGTTAATGCAGTCTCCGGCGCCAACGTATATCTGCAGGGCGGAACTGTTACAGGCAATACCGCAGCACTTGGCGGTGGTATCTACAGTGAAAGTGCAGTAAATGTAAAGGGCACTGTATCTGTAACAGAAAATAAGGATCAGAATGATGCTGTCAGCAACCTGGTTCTGGCAGGAGAAGGCAAGATCAATGTGACCGGTGCAACAACCGGTTCTACCATCGGCGTCCAGGTAAAGGATGCAAAGGCCGGTGTATCAGTAGTAGGATTAGCAGAAGGTGTAACAGATGTAACACTGGCAGAAGTTCTGCCTCAGCTTACTTATGAAGGACAGACCTTTACCATTGGGGAAGACGGAAAACTGGTAGATCCCACTGTAACGGTAGCTCCCACTCCTTCTGAGAAACCGGAAGCAAAGGCTGCGATCAAAATCGAAAGTGGTAAATGGACCAGCCACAACAGCTATGAGATTAAATTCCATACCAACATTAACGGACTTTACCAGGTAGACTGGGTGAAAAAGGGTGAAAAAGCGCCGGAGATCACTGTAAGCGGTCAGAAGATCAAGGCTGATAAGAGTACAACTGTTACAGTAACAGATCTGCCGGATTATGATGTAGATATTTATGTAACTGTAATCAGTGAAAAGGATTCTAAAAACTATAAATCCGTAAAGGTTGACAACAGTGCACAGAAACGCCCGGAGGCTCCTGTGACACCTACTCCGGTACCGAAGACTCCGGCAGTTACAGAAAGTAAGGTTCAGGGCTTTGAAAACGCACTTACCTTCTATCCTGGAACTTTCTATGATTTCAGAGCAATCGGTGCAGGTACAGACAATGCAGATCCTCATGAGGGAGATGTGAGATGGGTACCACAGTACTGGAGCATGTCAGCAAATCCATCTTCCAAGGATATGCATACTACCTGGAAGATCGGCGCTGCCAAGGGTATTTACAAGGATGCAGAGACAACCTATGATATTTATGTATTCTTCCAGAAAGAGGTATACAGCGGAACAGAATGGCAGGCACAGAGCGGTATTATCGAATCTGTAAAATATCAGTTTAAGGCAGCTCCTCTGGCTCAGACATCTGTAACTCCTGGTGTTACCGGTTCAGACGGTACTTATGGAGGAGACGGAACAACAGAGGGTACATCAGATCTGACACCGACCACTTATGCAGATGGAACAAGCGGATCTGCTTCCAAGTCAGCAGTATCTACAGGAGATGAATCACCGGTTGGTACTATGATGGCACTGGCAGCAGCATCTATCTTGGCAGGCGGTTATGTGCTGGTGAGAAAACGTAAAAAAGAAATGTAATCAATTGGACCGTCTGACAGGGTCAGGCGGCTGTGAGAATGAAAAAGGCGGGCCTTCGGGCCTGCCTTTTTCATGCTTTTTTGTTTGACATCTGTCTCTAAATTCTGTATGATAAGAAAAGCACAAATTTATAATAAATATAGAACAGAACTTGTGAAAGGACGAGGAAATATACAGTGATTAATACACAGGAAAGTAAAGTGCAGTTAGAATATATTGAAAAATGTAAGGCACTGGTCGCAGAGAGATATGATCATCAGCCTGCCTTTTTTATCCAGAATGCCGGCTGTCAGATGAATTCCCTTCAGACAGAGACAGTTGCCGGTATTGTGAAGAAAATGGGCTATGAAGAGGTTTCCAGGGAAGAGGATGCGGATGTGGTGATCTATAATACCTGTACTGTCCGTGAGAATGCCAATATGAAGATCTACGGACATCTGGGACATTTGAAGAGCATTAAGAAACAGAAAAAAGAAATGAAGATCGTACTGTTTGGCTGTATGATGCAGGAGCCGGAAGTAATCGAGAAGATCCATAAGGATTATTCCTTTGTTGATCTGGTGTTTGGTACTCATAATTTTCATAAATTCCCGGAGCTTTTTTACAGAAGCTTAAATACGGAGGGGCAGATCATTGACGTATGGAAAGAATCTGACGAGATCGTAGAGGGGATGCCGGCAGACCGTAAATACTCTTTCAAAACCGGTGTGAATATCATGTTTGGCTGTAACAATTTCTGCAGCTATTGTATCGTTCCCTATGTCCGTGGACGGGAGAAAAGCCGCGAACCGGAAGCTATCCTTCAGGAGATCAGAGAGCTGGTGGCAGACGGTGTGACAGAGGTTATGCTCCTGGGACAAAATGTAAACTCCTATGGCAAGACATTGGAGAATCCTATTACCTTTGCCCAGCTTCTGCAGCAGGTAGAGGAAATTGAGGGGTTAAAGAGAATCCGTTTTATGACCTCTCATCCCAAGGATCTGTCAGATGAACTGATTGAAACTATGGCAAAAAGCAAAAAGGTATGCCATCATCTTCATCTGCCTATGCAGTCCGGAAGCAGCCGTATCTTAAAGATCATGAACCGGCGCTATGACAAGGAGAAATACCTGGAGCTGGTGCAGAAGATCCGTACAGCCATCCCGGATATTTCCCTTACTACGGATATTATCGTAGGCTTCCCCGGGGAGACAGAAGAGGACTTCCGGGACACACTGGATGTGGTAGATAAATGTGATTTTGATACAGCCTTTACTTTTATTTATTCCAAGAGAAGCGGTACTCCTGCTGCAAAAATGGAGAACCAGATTCCTGAGGATGTGGTAAAGGATCGTTTTGACCGTCTGCTTACCCTGGTACAGGAAAAGGGGCGTCAGGCTTCTTCCCGCTTCCAGGGTACTGTGCAGGAGATCCTGGTGGAAGAGGAGAGTAAGGAAAAGGGAATCTATACAGGCAGAACAGAATATAATCTGCTGGTGCATTTCCCAGGCTGCAGAGATCTTCTTGGAAAATATGTAAAGGTACGACTGGATACCTGTAAGGGATTTTATTATTTTGGTACTCTGGTTGAGGAATAAACAGATAAATATGGCCTGGATTTCCGGCATAGTCCGGAAATCCGGGCTTTTCAACGGATAAACTGGTTACTGTAACTGAGAAAGGAATAAAAGAAACGTGAAACATAATAAATATGAGATAGATATGTGCAATGGAACGATCATGGACAAGCTGATCTCTTTTTCATTGCCTTTAATGCTGTCCGGAATCCTGCAGCTTCTGTTTAATGCTGTGGATATTGTGGTAGTGGGCAGGTTCAGTGGAAGTCAGGCACTGGCTGCTGTAGGATCTACTACTGCACTGATCAATATTTTTACTAATTTATTTATTGGCATTTCCCTGGGAGCCAATGTACTTGCTGCCAGATTTTATGCTGCCGGAAAATCGAAGGAGATGTCAGAGACAGTCCACACTTCTGTTACGGTAGCTCTGATCAGTGGGGTTCTTATGGGAATCCTGGGACTGATGTTTGCCAGATTTTCCCTGGAGCTTATGGGAACTCCTGAGGATGTAATCAGTCAGTCTGCCCTGTATATGCGGATTTATTTTCTGGGAATGCCCTTTTTTATGCTTTATAATTATGGTGCAGCCATTCTCCGCGCTGTGGGAGATACCAGAAGGCCATTATTTTTTCTGATAGTTTCCGGTGTGATCAATGCAGTGCTGAATGTGATCCTGGTTGTGTACTTCCATATGGACGTGGCCGGGGTTGCCATTGCTACAGTATTCTCACAGTTTGTTTCCTGTGTGTTGGTTTTGCGATGTCTTTATATGTCGGAGGGAAGCTATCAGCTGCGCTTTTCCAGGCTTTCCATAAAGAAAGAATACCTGAAACAGATTTTCCAGGTAGGGGTTCCTGCGGGAATCCAGAGCACGGTCATCAATTTTTCCAATGCGCTCCTTCAGTCCTCTGTCAACTCCTTTGGCTCTGTGGCTATGGCAGGATATACAGCTGCCAATAATGTATTTGGATTTCTGTATGTCTCTGTAAATTCCATTACCCAGGCATGTATGAGCTTTACCAGCCAGAATTACGGTGTCCGGAAATGGAAGCGCATGGACAGGGTTCTTGTGGACTGTATTATTTTGTCTGTGGTATGTTCTCTGACTCTGGGCTGCTGCGCTTACTTTTTTGGGCCTGAGATCCTGCAGATTTATACCAGGGAGCCGGATGTGATCCATGCAGGAATGGAGATTATGACCTTTGCCACAGTTCCCTATTTTCTTTGCGGATTGATGGACCTGTTTCCTGGGGCACTTCGTGGAATGGGGCATTCCGGAGTTCCTATGATCCTGTCCATCATCGGTACTGTGGGAACCAGAATCGTATGGATCTTTGGAATCTTTCCATCCCACAGATCTCTGTCCGTGCTGTTTATTTCCTACCCTGTATCCTGGATCCTTACCATACTGATGCAGGTATGCTGCTTCTACTTTGTGAGAAAGAAAGTACATGGGAAAATGAAGGCCTGTATATAGAGTATAAAAATGAAAGCTTTTGCAGAATATATTGTGTCAGCGATGCATTTTGCAGAAGCTTTTTTTAACCGAATCAAGTAAGTCCCCTGCGGGGGTTGCGAAAAGCAATAAGCAGTGGGTGGGGACTTGCTTGTATCAGGAGGAGTGCAAGCTCCTTCTGATAAACTGCGGAGCAGTTATTCGGTGTAGAGCTACGTAGCGAAGCGGATTGCGAATATCCGCTTGACAAAAAATAATTGACAAATACCCCTAATGGGTATATATTATAAATCATAAAAATACCTGTAAGGGGTATAAGATAAAAATACAGATACCCCTTAACTAATGCAAAAAAAGAGAAAATGAAGCCCGGAAGAAGGAGCGGTTTATGGCGAAAAAATCGGAAAACAGAAATATAGATAGTATGGAAATACAGGAGGAGGGTATGAAGAAGGTCTGTCCCTGCTGCGAAAAACACACTGCCCGTTCAGAGGAAGAACGTAAGAAGCTGGTCAATCGTCTGAAACGTGTGGAAGGACAGATCCGCGGAATCATCCGGATGCTGGAGAACGATGCCTACTGTAATGATATCCTGATCCAGTCAGCCGCAGTGAATGCTGCAGTAAATGCCTTTAACAAGGAGCTTCTGGCTCAGCATATCCGTACCTGTGTGGCAAGAGATATCCGACAGGGGAAAGATGAGACAATCGATGAGCTGGTGGTTACTTTGCAGAAACTGATGAAGTAAAAACTGTGGAAGCTGTAAAGCAGGGAAGCAATCTGCAGATATCAGATCAGGGATAATAAGTCACAAAGTTATGAGGAGGAATTACAATGGAACAATACAATGTAACCGGAATGAGCTGTGCAGCCTGCAGCAGCAGAGTGGAGAAGGCGGTATCCAGGGTTCCGGGAGTCACATCCTGTTCCGTCAGTCTGCTGACCAACTCTATGGGAGTGGAGGGAACTGCCGGTACAGATGCGATTATTAAGGCTGTACAGGACGCAGGGTACGGAGCCTCTTTAAAGGGGGCATCCGGGGAACAGATATCTGCTTCTGCAGCAGAGGAAGCACTGGAAGATCATGAAACACCTATATTGAAACGAAGGCTCATTGCATCTGTCGGTTTTCTGCTGGTACTGATGTATTTTTCTATGGGACATATGATGTGGGGCTGGCCCCTTCCGGCATGGTTTCATGATAATCATATTGCCATGGGACTGGTGCAGCTTCTTCTTGCCGGCATTATCATGGTCATCAACCAGAAGTTTTTTATCAATGGATTTAAAAGCCTGTGGCACGGTGCCCCAAATATGGATACCCTGGTAGCACTTGGCTCTATGGCGTCTTTTGTGTGGAGTGTCTATGTGCTGTTTGCCATGACAAGGGCACAGGTGGATGGGGATTCGGCAGCAGTTATGAATTATATGATGGAGTTCTATTTTGAGTCTGCTGCCATGATCCTTACCCTGATCACAGTAGGAAAAATGCTGGAGGCCCGCTCCAAGGGAAAAACCACAGATGCGCTGAAGGGGTTGATGAAGCTGGCTCCCAAAACAGCAGTGGTTGTCCGCGAGGGACAGGAAAGGGAAATACCCATTGAGCAGGTAAAAAAAGGTGATGTATTCGTAGTACGTCCCGGGGAGAACATTCCGGTGGACGGAGTGGTACTTGAGGGAGGCAGCGCAGTCAATGAGGCTGCACTTACAGGAGAGAGTATTCCTGTGGATAAAAATCCTGGAGATGCAGTTTCTGCAGCAACTGTAAATCAGTCCGGATTTATCAGATGTGAAGCTACCCGTGTAGGCGAGGATACTACTCTTTCCCAGATCATCAGGATGGTCAGTGATGCGGCTGCAACAAAAGCTCCTATTGCGAAAATCGCAGACCGGGTTTCCGGTGTTTTCGTTCCGGCAGTTATCAGTATTGCCATTGTTACTATCATTGTCTGGCTGGTTGCAGGAAAAGACTTTGGATATGCACTTGCCAGAGGAATTTCTGTTCTGGTCATCAGCTGCCCCTGCGCTCTTGGACTTGCCACACCGGTTGCCATTATGGTGGGAAATGGTATGGGTGCGAAAAACGGAATCCTGTTTAAAACAGCAGTTTCCCTGGAAGAGGCAGGTAAGGTTCAGATTGTTGCGCTGGATAAAACGGGAACCATCACAAGGGGGGAACCTGAGGTAACTGATATTATTCCTGCCAAAGGAATCTCAGAGGAAAAATTGTTAAGCTGTGCCTATGCCCTTGAGAAAAGGAGCGAACATCCCCTTGCAAAGGCTATAATTGCCGGGGCAGAAGAAAAAGGAATCCCTCTGCAGAAGGTCTCAGATTTTCAGGCTCTTCCCGGAAACGGACTTCGGGCAGTGCAAAACCATGAAGTGATTGTGGGAGGAAGCCTGAAGTTTATCAGTGATCAGGTTTCTGTGGCATCGGAACTGCTCAAGCAGGCAGAAAAACTGGCGGAAGAAGGGAAAACACCCCTTCTCTTTGCAAAAGGCGGGACACTGATCGGTATGATCGCAGTGGCTGATGTTATAAAGGAGGACAGCCCCCGGGCAGTAAAAGAACTGCAGGATATGGGAATCCGGGTGGTAATGCTTACGGGAGATAATGAACGTACAGCCAGAGCCATCGGAGAACAGGCCGGAGTGGATGAGGTGATCGCAGGTGTCCTTCCTGAGGGAAAAGAAAGTGTGATCCGGGAACTGAAAAAATTCGGAAAAGTAGCAATGGTGGGAGACGGGATCAACGATGCCCCGGCACTGACCAGGGCAGATATGGGAATTGCCATCGGTGCAGGAACAGACGTAGCCATTGATGCAGCAGATGTGGTTCTGATGAAGAGCAGGCTCAGTGATGTACCTGCAGCGATCCGGTTAAGCCGCGCCACACTGAGGAATATCCATGAGAATCTTTTCTGGGCATTCTTTTACAACGTGATCGGCATTCCCCTGGCAGCAGGTGTGTGGATCCCTATCTTTGGATGGACCTTAAACCCTATGTTTGGGGCTGCTGCCATGAGTCTGTCCAGCTTTTGCGTAGTGACCAATGCCCTGCGGCTGAATCTGTTTAAAATCCATGATACAGCCGGCGATAAAAGTCTGAAAGAGCCTGCGGACAGCAGAAAGATCCACGAATATGTCAACCACAAATCAGAGAAAGAAAAGGAGAATAAAAAAATGAACAAAATCACAGTAAACGTAACAGGAATGATGTGCCCACATTGCGAGGCACATGTAAATAAGGCAATCAAAACAGCCTTTGGGGTAGAGGATGTGGTATCCTCCCATGAAAACGGAACTACGGTAATCACTACAGACAAGCAGCTGGATGAGGAAAAGATCCGTGAAGTGATCGCAGAAGCCGGATATGAGGTAACCGGTATCCAGAACTGACAGTAAGAAAAATTTTGTATACAATAAGTGTTTTCTGCAAATTTTCTCACCACCCCATCTTGAACCTCCTGCTCATATGTGTTAAACTGAATAAGTTTCAAAAATGTAACTAACTATTACCTGACCATGTTTATACACAGTTATAAAACATATGCTGTGTCAAAAACGTGGTCAGATTTAAGATAAAGGCGGTGTAAGGCCGCATGAATAATAAGGAGCTTTATGAGTAGTAAGAACATGTCGCCGATGATGCAGGAATACTGCAAGACAAAGGAACAATATAAAGACTGCATTCTATTTTACCGTCTTGGAGATTTCTATGAGATGTTTTTTGATGATGCATTGCTTGTCACCAAGGAACTGGAGATCACCCTTACAGGAAAGGATTGCGGATTAGAGGAGAGGGCACCCATGTGTGGTGTCCCTTATCATGCTGCGGAAACTTATATCAACCGTCTGATCGAGCGGGGACATAAGGTGGCGATCTGCGAGCAGGTGGAGGATCCAAAGAAAGCAAAGGGTCTGGTAAAGAGAGAGGTTGTCCGTATTGTAACTCCGGGAACCACCCTGGATGCTGCTTCTCTGGATGAGAGCAAGAATAATTATCTTATGTCTATTGTTTCCATTGAGGAGCATTTTGGCTGTGCCATTGCGGATATCAGTACAGGTGACTGTTTTCTGACAGAGGTAGACAAACCGCAGAAGCTTCTGGATGAGATCAATAAATTTGTGCCTGCAGAAATTATCTGTAATGATTCCTTTTATATGTCAAATGTTGATACGGATGATCTGAAAAATCGACTGGGAATCTGTGTATTTTCTCTGGATTCCTGGTATTTTGATGATGAATTATGCCGGAGAACCCTGAAGGAGCATTTTCATGTAGGTTCCCTGGAAGGGCTTGGAATCGGAGATTATGACTGTGGGATCATTGCAGCAGGTGCTCTTTTTCAGTATCTGCAGGAGACTCAGAAGACAGCCCTGTCCCATATGGCAACGATCCGTCCCTATTCTGCAGAGAAATATATGCTGATCGACAGCTCCAGCCGCAGAAATCTGGAGCTTGTGGAAACTCTCCGTGAAAAGCAAAAAAGAGGATCTCTGCTCTGGGTGCTGGACAAGACCAAAACTGCCATGGGTGCCCGTACCCTCCGCGGTTATGTGGAGCAGCCGCTGATCGACAGAGATGAGATTGAAAAGCGTCTGGAAGCACTGGAAGAGTTAAATAAAAACGGAATGCTCCGGGATGAAATCAGGGAATATCTGGGACCTGTCTATGACCTGGAACGACTGATCAGCCGTATCAGCTATAAATCTGCAAATCCAAGGGATCTGATCGCCTTTGCTTCTTCTCTGGAAATGCTTCCTTATATTAAACAGGTACTGAAGGAATTTAAAACACCTTTGCTTCAGAAGATTTATGAGGATATGGATCCTCTGGAGGATGTGACAGATCTGATCAAAGGTGCCATCGTGGAAGATCCGCCTCTTGCACAGAAGGATGGAGGGATCATCAAAGAGGGTTATAATGAGGATATAGATAAATTCCGGCGTTCCAGGACAGATGGCAAGAAATGGCTGTCTGAACTGGAAGCAAAGGAGAGAGAACGTACAGGGATCAAGACTATGAAGATCAAATACAACCGTGTATTTGGTTACTCTCTTGAGGTCAGCAACACCTTTAAAAATCTGGTGCCTGAGGAATACATCCGGAAACAGACCCTTTCCAATGCAGAACGTTATATTACCCAGGAGTTAAAAGAACTGGAGGACATGATCCTTGGGGCAGAGGATAAGCTCTATGCCCTGGAATATGAATTGTTCTGTAATGTACGTGATACAGTAGGAAAAGAGGTTGTGCGGATCCAGAAAACTGCCAAAGCTGTGGCTGCACTGGATGTATTTGCTTCCCTTGCCCTGGTTGCAGAAAGGAATCATTTTGTCCGCCCAAAGACAAATACCACAGGCGTGATCGATATTAAAAATGGCCGCCATCCTGTTGTGGAGCAGATGATAGAAAATGATATGTTCATCGCAAACGATACTTATCTGGACAGTCATAAGAAACGGGTATCTATTATTACAGGACCGAACATGGCCGGTAAATCCACCTACATGAGACAGACGGCACTGATCGTTTTGATGGCACAGATCGGAAGCTTTGTTCCGGCAGAGAAGGCAAATATTGGCATTGTTGACAGGATCTTTACCCGTGTTGGTGCATCCGATGACCTGGCAAGCGGTCAGAGTACCTTTATGGTAGAGATGACAGAGGTTGCAAATATCCTGAGAAATGCCACTGCCAAAAGCCTTCTGATCCTGGATGAGATCGGACGAGGTACCAGTACCTTTGACGGTCTTGCCATTGCGTGGGCGGTGATCGAGCATATCAGCAATACCAAGCTTTGCGGTGCCAAAACATTGTTTGCTACACATTACCATGAGCTGACAGAGTTGGAGGGAAAAATACCGGGAGTTAATAACTTCTGTATTGCCGTCAAAGAAAAGGGGGACGATATTGTATTTTTGCGAAAAATCGTTCAGGGCGGAGCAGATAAAAGCTACGGAATCCAGGTTGCCAAGCTTGCAGGAGTTCCGGACTCTGTGATCCAGAGGGCAAAGGAGCTGGTAGAGGAGCTGAGCGATGCGGACATTACGGCAGCAGTAAAAGACCTGGCAGCAGCGAAAAAGAAAAAGCCGGTATATGATCAGATGGATATGGCGCAGATGTCGCTGTTCGATACGGTTAAGGATGACGATATTATTGATGAGATCAAGGGCCTTGATATGGGGAATATGACTCCAATGGAGGCAATGAATACACTTTATAACCTGCAGAATAAGATTAAGAACAGATGGTGATAAAAGTTGAGAAAAATTGCAGTATTAGACCAGCAGACTATAGATAAGATTGCTGCCGGTGAAGTAGTGGAACGTCCTTCCTCCATTGTGAAGGAGCTTGTGGAAAATGCCATTGACGCAGGTGCAACTGCGGTAACTGTGGAGATCACAGACGGCGGCAAAAAAATGATACGTATTACAGATAATGGCGGGGGTATGGAGCGCGACCAGGTACCCCTGGCATTTTTGCGTCACGCCACCAGTAAGATTGAAAAGGTAGAGGATCTTGCCAATATTGCTTCCCTGGGTTTCAGAGGGGAGGCACTTTCCAGTATTGCTGCAGTGGCACAGGTGGAGCTGATCACCAAGACCCCTTCCGCATTAAGTGGAGTCCGCTATGTGATCAACGGAGGTGTGGAGCAGTCCTTAGAGGATATGGGGGCACCGGAGGGAACTACCTTTCTGGTACGAAATCTTTTCTATAATACTCCTGCCAGAAGCAAATTTCTGAAATCAGATTCCACAGAAGCCAATTATGTGGGAACACTGATGGAACAGCTGGCCCTTTCCCATCCGGAGATTTCCTTTAAATATATCCAGAATAAGCAGGTGAAACTGCATACTTCCGGAAATTATAATATTAAGGATGTTATTTATAATATATATGGAAGAGATATTACAAAAGCACTGCTTGAGATTTCCTGTGAAAATGATTTTATGAAGATAGAGGGATTTGTGGGCAAGCCGGAGATTTCCAGAGGAAACCGTACCTTTGAAAATTACTATATAAATGGTCGTTTTGTAAAAAACCGGATCATTGCCAAGGCAATTGAGGATGCTTATAAGGGATTTTTGATGCAGCATAAATTTCCTTTTGTTTCCCTGCATATCCAGATGGAGGGAAATGATCTGGATGTAAATGTACATCCAAGCAAAATGGAGGTGCGTTTTGCCAGAGGACCGGAAGTATATGATGCCATCTATGAAGTTATCCATAAGGCTCTGACCCAGAGAGAGATGATCCAGAACGTTCCTTTTGGCAGGGAAGAATCTGTAAAAAAGCATCAGCCGACGGTAAAACCCGGAGATGTACCGGAGCCATTTGAAACCAGACGCCGGGCAGAAGCCCTGGAATATAGTGCTCGGACTGAAAATACGGTTGCCAGAGTTTCCGAACATCCCATACCTGCCAGAGGAACGATCACCATGGCAGAACAGGCAGTACGTGAACAGCAGATTTATCAGACAAAGGATCCATTTACAAAAGCAGAAGAACAGCTTTTTAAAGAAACGCTGAATGATAAGAAAGACAGAACATGTTCCACAAGGCAGCCGGAATCTATAGAGAAAACGATAAAGGAAAATACGGTAAAGGAATCTGCAGAATCAGATTATAATCCTGTATCCAGGCCACAGCAGCTGGAATTGTTTGAGGAAAAACTGCTGGCTCCGGAATCCCGCAGCCGCCACAAGCTGATCGGACAGATTTTTGACACCTACTGGCTGGTGCAGTTTGAGGATAAATTTTTTATTATCGATCAGCATGCTGCACATGAAAAGGTCTATTACGAACGTTTTGTAAAAAGGTTTCGTGAGCAGACAGTAGAATCTCAGTATCTCAGTCCGCCGTTGATTGTATCTCTGAATCTTCAGGAAGAGTCCCTTCTCAAGGCTAACCGTAAGTATTTCCAGGATTTTGGATTTGAGATTGAACCTTTCGGCGGTAAGGAATACTGTATCAATGCAGTCCCGGCCAATCTGTATGGTCTTGAGGAGGAAGAACTTTTTCTGGAAATGCTTGACAATCTTGCCTCTGAGAAAGATAAGGATCCTCTTGGGATTTTTGCTTCCAGACTTGCTACCATGGCATGTAAAGCGGCAGTAAAGGGCAATCATCAGATGTCCAACCAGGAGGCAGACGCACTGATCGATGAACTTCTCACACTGGATAATCCCTACCATTGCCCTCACGGAAGGCCAACCATTATTTCCATGACTAAAACAGAGCTTGAAAAGAAATTCAAGCGTATCGTATAATAAAAGTATCTGACAAAAAGGGAGAGTTGAAAATGAAGAAGCCACTGATCGTTCTCACAGGGCCGACGGCAGCAGGAAAAACACATCTTTCCATTGCACTTGCAAAGGCAGTAAACGGAGAGATCATTTCTGCAGACTCCATGCAGGTTTATAAATATATGGATATCGGTTCTGCAAAGATCCGGCCGGAGGAAATGCAGGGAGTAAAACATTATCTGGTAGATGAGCTGCTGCCGGAGGAAGAATTTCATATAGTGAAATTCCAGCAGATGGCAAAAGCGGCTATGGAGGAAATATATGCAAAGGGTAAGGTTCCCATCCTGGTAGGAGGAACAGGATTTTATATACAGGCAGTCACAAAGGATATTGATTTTACCCAGGCAGACCAGGAAGATGGCTACCGCAGGGAGCTGGAGCAGCTGGCAGCAGAAAAAGGAAATGATTACCTGCACACCATGCTGCAGGAAGTGGATCCTGTCAGCGCAAAGGAAATCCATGCCAACAATGTAAAGCGTGTGATCCGTGCTCTGGAGTTTTATCACCAGAATCAGTCCCCTATTTCTGCCCATAATCAGGAACAGAAAGGACATGAAACGCCCTATAATCTGGCCTATTTTGTGCTGAATGTACCCAGGGAACTTCTCTATAAGCGTATTGATGACCGTATTGATGAAATGCTGGAAGAGGGACTTCTGGAGGAAGTAGAGCAGCTGAAGAAAAGGGGCTGTCATCGCGGTATGGTTTCCATGCAGGGACTGGGGTACAAGGAAATCCTGGCATATCTGGAGGGGGAATATCCTCTGGAGGAAGCAGTCCGGGTTCTGAAAAGAGATACCAGACATTTTGCCAAACGTCAGCTGACCTGGTTTCGGAGAGAAAAAGAGACGATCTGGATGAATAAAGATGAATTTGATTATAACGAGGATCTGATCCTTGAGAGAATGGTGGAAATCTGTAAAGATAAGAAAATTCTTGACGAACAGATAAAAGATAAAAATATAGAATATTAAGGAATAAGAAGATTATGAAAGAAATGTATGCACAGCTTGGAATCTCCTCTGAAGTTTATGACTTCGGTCATAAAATAGAGGAATCCTTAAAAGAAAGATTTGAAAAATTTGATAAAACTGCAGAATATAACCAGATGAAGGTTCTCCTTGCCATGCAGAAGAACAAGGTAAGCGCAGAATGCTTCGGCAGCTCTTCCGGTTACGGCTATGATGATATTGGCCGTGAAACTCTTGAGAAGGTTTATGCAGACACTTTCCACACAGAAGCATGTCTGGTACGTCCGCAGATCACATGTGGAACTCATGCACTGGCAATTGCCTTATTCGGAAATCTCCGTCCGGGGGATGAACTTCTGGCACCTGCCGGAAAACCATACGATACTCTGGAAGAAGTCATCGGTATCCGTCCGTCAAAAGGCTCCCTTGCGGAATATGGTGTAACTTATCGGCAGGTAGAACTTCTGGAAGACGGAACCTTTGACTATGACAGTATCCGCAAAGCAATCAATGAGAAAACCCGTCTTGTAGAGATCCAGCGTTCCAAGGGATACCAGACACGCCCCTCATTTTCTGTAAAGCAGATTGGGGAACTGATCGCTTTCGTTAAAAGTATCAAACCAGATGTGATCTGTATGGTAGACAATTGCTACGGCGAATTCGTAGATACCATTGAGCCAAGTGATGTTGGTGCAGATATGATCGTAGGTTCTCTGATCAAGAACCCGGGTGGCGGACTTGCACCCATCGGCGGATATATTGCAGGAACGAAAGAATGTGTAGAGAACGCTTCCTACAGAATGACCTGTCCAGGACTTGGCAGTGAAGTAGGTGCAACTCTTGGAGTTAACCGTTCCTTTTTCCAGGGATTTTTCCTTGCACCAATGGTTACCAAAGGTGCATTAAAGGGTGCTGTATTTGCAGCAAATATTTATGAGAAATTGGGATTCCCTGTAATTCCTGATTCTACAGAAGAACGTCAGGACATTATCCAGGCAGTAAGCCTTGGTACACCGGAAGGACTGATTGCTTTCTGCAAGGGAATCCAGGCAGCAGCACCTGTGGACAGCTATGTGGATCCGGAGCCGTGGGATATGCCTGGATATGACAGCCAGGTTATTATGGCAGCAGGAGCCTTTGTTCAGGGATCCTCCATCGAGCTTTCAGCAGACGGACCTATGAAACCTCCTTATGCAGTGTATTTCCAGGGAGGACTTACCTGGGAGCATGCAAAGCTTGGGGTACTGATGTCTCTGCAGAAGCTTGTTGATAAAAAACTGGTTACTCTCTAATTATGTGGCCTGAAGGGGCCGGGAGCAGATCATTATGAAGAAAAAACATGTAATCATTGTGGGAGCAGGGGCTTCCGGACTTATGGCCGGAATCATGGCTGCCAGAAATGGGGCTGCTGTGACCATTCTGGAACAGAATGAAAAACCGGGGAAAAAAATCAATGCTACAGGAAATGGCAGATGTAATTATACAAATCTGGCAATGCCTGAAAATGCATACAGAGGAGAACATCCTGAGTTTGTGCAGGAGGCTCTTGCACAGTTTTCTGTGTCTGATACCATAGAGTTTTTCAAAGAGCTGGGAATCTATCCTCTGGACAGAAAAGGCTATCTTTATCCCAGAAGCGGCCAGGCACAGAGTGTGACTGAGGTTCTGTGTATGGAAGCAGCAAATCTGGGAGTGAAGATAAAGACAAATGAAAAAGTAGTATCTGTTGAAAAAGTGGTATCTTTCCAGAAGAAAACAAATGGTTTTCGTGTGCTGACAGAGGGATGGCACTACGAAGGAGACGCCCTGATCCTGGCAAATGGTTCCAGAGCTTCAGTAATTTCCGGCTCTGACGGAAGCGGTTATGAACTGGCCAAAAAGCTGGGACACCATATAGTCCCTGTATGGCCGGCACTTACTGCACTGAAATGTAAGGGGAATTTCTTTAAAACCTGGTCAGGGGTGCGTACAGAGGGGAAAATCACCCTTTTTTCAGAGGGGAAGCCTGTTGTTACAGAGCAGGGAGAACTGCAGCTTACTGATTATGGAGTTTCAGGGATTCCGGTGTTTCAGATTAGCAGATATGCAGTACGGAATATAAAAGAGGGCCGTGATGCAGAAATCACCATAGATTTTATGCCGGAGCTGTCTGCAGATGAATTCCGGGAGCTGCTTTTAAAACGAAAAAGAACCTGCCCCTATAAAAATGACAGAGAACTTCTTATTGGATTATTTCCGGAAAAGCTGATCCGGATTTTTGCCGGACAAAAGGATCTGGTGAGGGCGGTCAAAAGCCTGACCCTTACAGTAACAGACAGTCTTTCTTTTGCCCAGGCCCAGGTATGTTCCGGAGGGGTGGATACCAGGGAGATTCATTCCCGTACTATGGAATCACGTAAATGCAGGAACCTGTATATTACAGGAGAGCTTCTGGATATAGACGGAACCTGCGGCGGTTATAATCTTCAGTGGGCATGGAGCAGCGGGGCAGCAGCCGGTGTACATGCAGCTGCAGACATTTAAGGAGAATGATTATGATTCGAATTTCACAGCTTAAGCTTCCTGTTTCCCATACAAAGGAACAACTTGAAAAAAAGATCGGAAAGGTTCTGAAAAGTCCGTCAGCTTCCTTTTCTTATGAGATCAGAAAACAGTCTCTGGACTGCAGACATAAAAACGATAAAATGTTTGTATATACTATTGATGTAAAAATTAAGGACGAACAGAAAATTGCAAAAAGGGTTAACAATAACAATGTTATGTTAACAATAGAGAGGCCTTATGTATTTCCGGAGCCTGGGCAGGAGCCTCTTTCCTGTCCGCCGGTTGTGATCGGCAGTGGTCCGGCCGGACTTTTCTGCGGCTGGTATCTGGCAAAGGCAGGCTATAAGCCCCTGATCCTGGAGAGAGGAGAGGAAGCAGACAAAAGGCAAAAGACAGTAGAGCATTTCTGGAAAAACGGTATTCTTGATCCGGATTCCAATGTGCAGTTCGGAGAGGGCGGAGCAGGAACCTTTTCTGACGGCAAATTAAATACTCTGGTCAAAGATCCTTATGGAAGGAATCATGAGGTTCTGAAGCGTTTTGTGGAGGCTGGGGCACCGGAGGAAATCCTTTATCAGCAGAAGCCTCATCTGGGTACTGATGTACTGATTGGGATCGTGGAGAAAATGCGCCATGATATTGAGGCAATGGGAGGAAGTTTCCGTTTTCGCGCCAAGGTTACAGATCTCCATTTTGAGAAGGGTGTGTTAAAGGAAATTCAGGTAAATGACAGGGAAATCATTCCTGCCCAGGTATGTGTGCTGGCTGTGGGACACAGTGCCAGAGATACCTTTGAAATGCTTTACCGCCGCGGACTTTATATGGAACCCAAGGCTTTTGCTGTAGGTCTGCGTATTGAGCATCCCCAGTCCATGATCAATATGGATCTTTACGGTGAGGAAGAAAATGAATTTCTGGGTGCTGCTGCCTACAAGGTAACTCATAAGTGTGAAAACGGAAGAGGGGTTTATTCCTTCTGTATGTGTCCCGGAGGATACGTAGTCAATGCTTCCTCGGAACCAGGCAGACTGGCAGTCAATGGTATGAGCTATCAGGCCAGGGATTCCCGGAATGCAAACAGTGCCATGATTGTCACAGTAACTCCTGAAGACTTTGGCGGAGAAGGTCCTTTACGGGGTGTGGAATTTCAGCGCAAGCTGGAACGGAAGGCCTGGGAGCTTGGTCAGGGTAAAATTCCGGTACAGCTGTTTGGAGATTACTGTAAAAATCAGACCAGTACTGCTCTGGGAGAAGTGGTTCCCTGTATGAAGGGAGAATATGTGCTTGCCAATGTACGTTCTGTTCTTCCCAAGGCAGTGGGAGATTCTATTGAAGAGGGAATCCGTTCTTTCGGAAAAAGGATCACAGGCTTTGACAGGGAGGATGCATTACTCAGCGGAGTCGAAAGCCGTACCTCATCACCGGTCCGCATTACCCGTGACAGTGAACTTCTGTCCAATATACAGGGAGTTTATCCCTGTGGCGAAGGCGCAGGATATGCAGGAGGGATCACCAGTGCAGCTATGGACGGGATTAAAATTGCAGAAACCATTTCTAAAAAATATAGAAATTTCTAGGGGAGAGTGTACATCTCCCCTTTTTTATGCTAGAATATAGGTTGCGATTTGCCGTCTGCATTTAAGAGAGCGGTATTGGCGAATTTATGAATCATATTATTAAGAATTTACCGGAAGAACAACGCCCTTATGAGAAATGTTTCAAACAGGGTGAAAATACATTAAGTGACAGTGAGCTGCTGGCAGTGATCCTGCGAAGCGGTACCCAGGGAAAGAATTCTCTGGCACTGGCACAGGAGATTTTACATTTTATGGAAGATTCCGCCTATTGCGGGCTGGCAGGACTGATCCATGTATCTCTGCAGGATCTGATGAGGATTCATGGAATCGGACAGGTAAAAGCGGTACAGCTGAAATGTATCGGAGAACTTTCCAGACGGATTGCCAGAACAGCCGCCAGGCCGCAGCTGGTAATGAATGATCCATCCTCTATTGCTGCTTATTATATGGAGCAGCTGCGTCATGAGGAACAGGAGCTTGTACTTTGCATGATGTCTGATGTGAAAGGACATTTTCTTGGAGATAAGGTGCTGACCAGGGGAACGGTAACCGGCTCACTGGTTACTCCCAGAGAAATTTATCTGGAGGCATTGCGTTATCATGCAGTCAGCCTGATCCTGATCCATAATCATCCCAGCGGGGATCCCACTCCCAGCCAGGAGGACATGGAAATCACTGCCAGGATTTATCAGGCAGGGGAACTACTGGGCATACATCTTCTGGACCACATTGTGATCGGAGACCAGAGATACTGCAGTTTCAGGGAAACCGGTCTGTGGGATGAATGTACAGGATAAAGGGGCAGATATATGCTGTTTGAGAAAACATACGGAATAGATCTGGGTAGCAGCTCTGTAAAGGTCTATTCATTATTTAAAAACAAAAGTTATATGGAAAAAAACATGATCGCATCCAGAGGGCATAAGATCATTGCTGTGGGCAACGAAGCCTATGAGATGTTTGAGAAGTCTCCGGCAGAGGTTGCAGTGTGTTCGCCCATGTCATTTGGAATGATCGCCAATCTGGAACTGCAGGAGATCGTGCTGTACAGTATGATACGCAGGATCGATCACATTCTGGGGGTAGGATCTGTAATGTTTTTTACAGTTCCTCTGGATATGACAGCTGTTGAGAAACGGGCATATTTTAATGTGGCCAATGGATACTGGCTGCGTAAAAACCGTGTCTATATGGTAGAATCTCCCATTGCAGATGCACTGGCCATGGGAGTGGATCTGGATGATCCCACCGGAAATATGGTTGTAAATATGGGCGCACAGAGTACAGAGATGTCCATCATCACCGGAGGAAGGATTATTATCAGCAAAAAGATACCTATCGGGGGCAGACAGATGAATGAATCCATATGCACGGAGATCCGTAAGCGGTACAATCTTCAGTTGGGAACACGTACAGCCAAAAGACTGAAAATGGTTATGGGACGGCTCAGCGACCAGAGAAAGGGCGTGCGTAAGGTAGTTGGTATTGACTGTATTTCCGGACTTCCCAGAGAAGAGGTGATTTCTTCTTATGTGGTAAATGACGGGATCATGAACTGTGTAAATGAGATCGCTTCCGAAATGAAGACCTTTCTGGAGCGTATTCCTCCTCAGATTTCCTATCATATTGCGAAACAGGGAATTTATATTACCGGAGGCAGCACCAGGCTTCCTTATTTGGACAAATATCTGGCAAGCTATACTGGTTTTACCTTTAATATGTCAGATCTCTATGAGAAATCAGCAGTTTCCGGTCTGGAAAAGATCATTAAGAACAAAGAACTGCGTAAATGGGCAATGCCTGTAAAGCAGAGAAAATTATAAATTTTTAGGGGTATATCATGAAAAACCTGAAAAAGAAAGTACGAATCAGAATTCATTTAAAAAGCAAACATCTGTTAGTGATTATGACTATTTTCTGTGCCAGCTGTATTGTGGCCACCTTTGCATCAGGAGTAACGACAGTACCGCTTCAGGAAGCAGCAGGGATAATCATTGTTCCTTTCGAAAACAGTATTAATCATATCAGTTCTGTTTTCAGCGGGATTTCAGACCGAATGAAGGATAAAGAGGAGATCCTTGCGGAAAATAAGAAGCTTCAGTCCCAGGTGGATAGCCTGACAGAACAGAATAATAGACTGATCCAGGATCAGACAGAGCTGGTAAGACTGGAACAGCTGTATGACCTGGATCAGCAGTATACAGAATATCCCAAGGTTGCTGCCAGAATCATTTCCAAGGATCCTGGTAACTGGTATGATACTTTTATGATCAATAAGGGAACTTCAGACGGAATCCGGATAGATAATAATGTTATTGCCGGAAAAGGACTGGTGGGGATCGTCACAGAGGTGGGTGCTCACTGGGCAACTGTACGCTCCATTATTGACGACAGCAGTAATGTCAGTGCAATGACTGTGAGTACACAGGATAATTGTGTGGTTGAGGGAGATCTTGAACTGATCGACGAGGGAAAGCTAAGCTTCAGCCAGCTGTATGACCAGGATAATAAGGTTACTGTGGGAGAACGTATTGTCACCTCCAATATCAGCGAGAAATATGTGGAGGGACTGTTTATCGGATATATCAGTGAGATTTCCCAGGACAGCAATAACCTGACAAAGAATGGAACCATCGTTACACCGGTAGATTTCGCTCATCTGAAGGATGTGCTGGTAATCACAGTGAATAAGGGGGATTCTGTTAATGAAGAGTAAGATTACTCTGTTTTTTACCATTCTCATATGTTTCCTTCTCCAGAGTACAGTCATATCCAGGATTGCCATTGGATCGATCACTCCTAATCTGATCCTGATCCTGTGCATTTCCATGGGTCTGATGAGAGGCAGAAAAAGCGGAATGTGGACGGGATTTTTCTGCGGCTTTCTGGTGGATATGTTTTATGGATCTGTTTTTGGGTTCTATGCACTGATTTATATGTATATTGGTTTTTTAAGCGGATATGCACATAGGATCTGTTATGATGATGATGTAAAGGTTCCTATATTTCTGGCCGGTGCAGGTGATATCCTGTATGGACTGGCTGTGTATGCATTGCAGTTTCTGCTTCGCGGCAGACTTGGACTTGGAACCTATCTCAGCAGGATCATTTTACCGGAAACATTTTATACGATTATTCTGACACTGATTGTTTATCGGGTTTTTTACTATATCAATTATCACCTGATGAGTCCGTTAAAGAAAGAAAGTGAGTCTATTTGGGTACTAAAATAAAAAGATTTATAAAGAAAATACGAATAAAAAGGACAACCATACTTGTTGTGGTGTTTGTTCTCATGTCCGGTATCCTGGTGAAGCAGCTTTTTGAACTGCAGATTATTCAGGGGCAGGATTACATCAGCAAATTTGAATCCCGTATTACAAAAAAACGTGCCATCAACAGCACCCGCGGAAATATTTTTGACAGAAACGGAGAGGAACTGGCTTCCAATGTTCTGGCTTATTCTGTGACTTTTGAGGATAATGGAACTTATGATACCACCAGACAGAAGAACCTTACCCTGAACGGTGTTGCCTACCGGGTTCTCAAGATCCTGGAACATAACGGAGATTCCATTAGCCGTGATTTCCATATTGTGCTGGATCACAGCGGTAATTATGTTTTTGATGTGGATGAGGGCTTTACCCTGGACCGTTTCAGGGCTGATATTTATGGACAGGCTCTGATCGATAACCTGACTGAGAAACAAAAATCTGCAACTGCAGATGAAATGATGGAATATCTTACCGGAAAAAGTGGGTTTTCCATTGCCCTGTACGGAGAAGATGCCTATACCAAGGAGGAGCTGGAAGCTTATGATCTTCCTGAGGAGCTTTCCAAACAGGAGATCCTGGATCTGGCGATCATGCGCTATGAGCTGAGTACCAACAGTTTCAAGAAATATATGGCTGTAACCATTGCCACCAATGTAAGTGAGCAGTCTGTGGCAGCGATTAAGGAAAATCAGACAGAGCTTCAGGGAATTGATATTGTAGAGGATTCTGTCCGCAAGTATATTGATGATCCAAGTCTGGGACCGATCCTGGGATATACAGGACGTGCTTCTTCAGAGGAATTGACGGAACTGCGTAAGAAGAATCCGGAATATACCAATGATGCCATTGTAGGTAAGGTTGGTATTGAAAAATATATGGAAACGACTTTGCAGGGTACAGATGGTGAGGAGACTGTCACAGTAGACAATCTTGGTAAGGTCCTGAAAATTGATGATTCCACACGTGTGGAGCCTGTGGCAGGAAATGATGTATACCTGACGGTGGACAGTAAATGGCAGTCAGCTATCTATCAGATCCTAAAGCAAAGGGTTGCTGGTATTCTTCTTTCCAAGATAGAAGCCACAAAAACCTATGACTATAGCGTTAATGATGCAGCACAGATTAAAATTCCCATCTATGATGTATACAATGCACTGATTTCCAACAGTGTGATCGATATCCGGAAATTCAGTGAGGATACAGCCTCTGATACAGAAAAAAATTTATATGCCAAATTTCAGCAAAAACAGCAGCAGGTATTTGATATAATAACAAACAGACTGACAGAGGAGAATCCTCCTGCTCTAAAGGATGAGAATGATCAGGTTCAGGAATATCTCACTTATATCTGTAATGATCTGCTGCGGGATACTTTGGGTGTGATCTCAAAAAATGCTATTGATACTGCTGACGCTACTTATAAGGCATGGAGTCAGGATGAAAGCATCAGTCTGAAGGATTACCTGACCTATGCAACAGGACAGAACTGGATTGATATTTCCAAGATTTCCTCTGAGGGAGAATATCTGGATTCTGAGGAGGCATATAAGGCTCTTACAGATTATATCATTACCTACTTGAAGACAGATAACAGCTTTTCCAAACTGCTGTATAAGTATATGCTCCAGGAGGATACTATTTCCGGCAGAGAAATCTGTCTGGTACTCTATGACCAGGAAATTCTCTCAAAGGATGACGGAATGTATGATTCTCTGGCATCAGGTGCAATGACCGCCTATGATTTCATGGTCAATAAGATATATAATCTGGAAATCGAGCCGGCGCAGCTGGCGCTGGAGCCATGTTCTGCTTCTGCAGTGATCACAGATGTAAAAACCGGAGATGTGCTGGCCTGTGTTTCTTATCCGGGTTATAACAACAATCTGCTGGTAAATGATATGGATACTGATTATTATGCCAAGCTTTCTATAGATCAGTCCAGTCCCTTTTTCAATAAAGCAACACAGCAGACCACAGCTCCCGGTTCTACCTTTAAGATTTTGTCAACAATTGCAGGTATGTCAGAGGGTGTGATCGATGACAGTACTTATATTGAATGTACAGGTTCCTTTGACCTGGTAACTCCACCGATCAACTGTTGGAATATTAACGGACATGGCCCCATCGAGATCAGGGAGGCCATTGAACAGTCCTGTAACCATTATTTCAATATGGTTGGTTTTAAGCTGGGACAGGATGGGGAAGGTAATTTCTCTGAGAACCGGAGTCTTGCAGTTCTTCAGAAATATGCATCTTTGATCGGCCTGGATAAGAAGACCGGAATAGAGATCACAGAATCTTCTCCCCATGTGTCAGATTCCCTGGCTGTACCCTCTTATATCGGACAGGGTACCAATGCCTATACTACCAGTCAGCTGGCAAGATATGCCACAGCGATTGCCACCAGTGGAACTGTATATGATCTGACACTTCTAGGTAAACTGACAGATTCCAGGGGAAATATCCTGAAAGAATATGAACCTGATGTGATCAATACTTTGGATGTGGATTCCAGTGTATGGGCGGATATCCATGACGGAATGTACCGTGTGGTTCAGACTCATAAACAGTTCGATGGTCTGGGAATGGATGTTTCCGGAAAAACAGGTACTGGCGAGGTGGATGTTTACCATCCCAACCATGGTATGTTTGTGGGATATGCACCTTCCACTGATCCCCAATATGCAATTGCCGTGCGTATTGAAAATGGTTATGCATCAGGAAATGCGTGTCTGGCAGCAGCTGATATTTTTAAATACATTTTTGAACTGACTGATGAAGGAAGCATCCTTACAGGTGTTGCTTCCAGTGATACCAGTGATACTTCAAACGACTAAGCATCAAAAGAAAAATACCAGGAGTATGGAAGCCTATCGATCAGGAGGAAAACAAACTATGAGTGAAGCCATTGTAATTACTTCCGGGAAAGGCGGAGTGGGAAAAACCACCACTGTCGCTAACATTGGAACAGGTCTTGCCATGCTTGGCAGAAAGGTTGTAGTGGTTGATACGGATATCGGTCTGCGCAATCTGGATGTGGTTCTTGGACTTGAGAACCGGATTGTTTATAATCTGGTAGATGTGATTGGCGGAAACTGCCGCCTGCGTCAGGCTTTGATCAAGGACAAACGTCATCCCAATCTTTTTCTGCTGCCATCTGCACAGACCAAGGATAAAAGTGCTGTTTCTCCGGAACAGATGATCAAGCTTACAGATGATCTGCGGGAAGAGTTTGATTATATCCTGCTGGATTGTCCTGCGGGAATTGAGCAGGGCTTTAAGAATGCCATAGCAGGGGCGGACAGGGCATTGGTTGTAACTACACCGGAAGTATCTGCCATCAGAGATGCAGACCGTATCATAGGGCTTCTGGAAGCAAATGATATCAGGGATATACAGCTGATCATTAACCGGCTCCGGCCGGACATGATCGCCAGGGGAGATATGATGTCTGTGGAGGATGTGACGGAAATCCTTGCTGTGGATCTGATCGGAACCATTCTGGATGATGAACAGATCGTGATAGCCACCAACCAGGGGGAACCTCTTTCAGGAAAATCTTCCCAGGCGGAAGAAGAGTATAGAAATATCTGTCAGCGTATTATAGGTGAAAATGTACCGTTTATGAACATTGCTGAGAGAAAGAGTTTCTTCAGGAAAATCGGTAACATGTTTCGGAAATAAAATATCTGTAAGGAGGGATTCCGTGTGAAAGCTTTTTTCAGAGATAAGAAACGCTCCGCCGGATATGCCAGGGACAGAATGAAGCTTCTTCTGTTGTCTGAGAGGATTGACTGCTCTCCGCAAATGATGCAGATGCTGAAAAGTGATCTGATACACACAGTAAAGAAATATTTAACCATAGAGGAAGAACAGGTAAAGTTAAAAATCACCCAGGAGCCGGCTGTGCTCTATGTGTATGTTCCTGTTCTGGATAAAAAGGACAGATAAAATGTTAAAGCAGTATAAATTACGATTTTACAATTTCAGACTTATTATATTTCTGCTGGCCATCAGCCTTATCGGTGTTACACTGGTAGGAACTGCAGCAGAAAATCTTAAGTCCAAACAGTTTGCAGGAGTGATTCTCGGACTGATCATTATGGTGATCTTATCTTTGATGGATTATTCCTGGATTATGAATTTCCAGTGGCTTATGTATGGATTTAATATCATCATGCTGATTGTAGTGCGAATCGCAGGCTCCAGCGCTAATGGAGCTGCACGATGGATCGGAATCGGTTCTTTTCGTTTTCAGCCTACAGAGTTGTCCAAAATTATTTTGATCGTCTTTTTCGCAAAATTTTTCATGGATCATGAGGAAAATCTGAACACCCTGAAGACGCTGGCTGCTTCTGCAGGATTACTGGCTGTTCCTCTTATACTTATCCTGGAACAGCCGGATTTAAAAAATACCCTTACTGTTATCGTGATCTTCTGTATGATGATATATATTGCAGGTCTAAGTTATAAAGTTATCGGAGGAGCACTGTTGATTTCCGTTCCTCTTCTGATCATCTTTCTGTCTATTGTGGTACAGCCGGATCAGAAACTGCTGAAGGATTATCAGAGGTCACGTATTATGTCTTTCTTATATCCGGAAAACGAAGAGTATTCTGATAATATTGAACAGCAGAAGAACTCCAAGACAGCCATAGCATCCGGAGAACTGGTTGGAAAGAGAATAAGCGGAGATGACAGTACAGCATCTGTGAATGAAGGTAATTTTGTTTCCGAAAACCAGACAGACTTTATTTTTGCTGTTGCAGGAGAAGAGTATGGATTTATCGGATGTACAACGATTGTCCTGCTGCTTCTGGCAATCTCTTTTGAATGTATCCGCATGAGTTTGAGGGCCAAGGATCTGTCCGGCAAAATCCTGTGCTGTGGAATGGGAGGGCTGATTGCCCTGCAAAGTTTTATTAATATATGTGTTGCAACTGGAATGGCACCGAATACAGGAACACCTCTTCCCTTTGTAAGCTATGGACTTACCTCTCTGGTCAGTCTGTATATTGGTATGGGCCTTGTACTTAACGTTGGACTTCAGAGCAGTGCGTATAATAAAGAAATTATGAAGAAAGAGCTTGACAGGAAAGAGGACTACTTATGATGTTTGGAAAATCATCTGCCGGGAATAAAAATGAAAAAAAATCGGCCAGGCCATATAAAAATGAGAGAAGTGTTCATGGGTCACATTCTGGGACAGCTTCCCAGGTACAGACAACTGCACTTCCCAGATCACAGAGACCTTCCAGACAAAAGCAGAGAAGGCGTAAGCCTATAGGGCATACCATATTACTGCTTTTGCTTATGGTATTTATAGCAGCAGGAGCATTTTTTGCTATCCGCTTATTGAATGGTACTTATCTGGGCAAACCGGTGAAAGCTTTTCAGGCTTCTGAAGTATTTACCAGCAGTCTGGCAGGAAAAGAAAATATGAAGGCCCGGCCCTTTGCACAGAAGCTTTGTGTTTCTTCCAAGGGCAGTGTAGACCGTATTAAAAATGCCTCTCTGGAGGAAGAACAGAAGGGACTTCTGTTTAATCTGAGCAATCATAAGGTATTGTATGCCAATGGAATCTATGACAAAATCTATCCAGCCAGCATTACAAAAATCATGACAGCTATGCTTGCCTTAAAAAGCGGAAAGCTGGATGATACAGTTACGATCACACAGGAAAATGTTACTTTGGAGGCTGGCTCCCAGGTATGTGGATTTGTGGCAGGAGATCAGGTTACCCTGGATCAGCTGCTCCATTGTCTTCTGGTTTATTCTGGAAATGATGCGGCTTCTGCAATTGCGGAATATGTTGGCGGTACCACAGAGAATTTTGTGGAGATGATGAACAGCTATGCCAGACAGCTGGGATGTACGGGAACTCATTTTACCAATCCTCATGGTCTTCAGGATGAAAATCATTATACAACACCATATGATATTTATCTGATGCTGAACGAAGCTATGAATTATAAGGAATTCACTCAGATCACCCAGATGCCGTCGTATACTGTTACTTATACAGGCGCTGACGGAGAATCCCACAGTATCAGTCTGGAAGCTACAGACCATTATCTGACCGGTGAGGCAACCCCTCCCAAAGATGTAACGGTTCTGGGCGGAAAGACAGGAACCACTGCTTCTGCAGGTAACTGTCTGGCGATCATAACCCAGAATGCTTTTGGAAAACCTTTTGTATCCATTGTGCTGGGAGCATCCAGCAAAGAGCTTTTATATCAGCAGATGAATTCCTTACTCCAGAACATTAATAGCTAAAATGGAATCAATATTCCCTAATGTTAAAAAATTCAATAAAAATTCACAAAAAAAGTAAATTACCTCTTGAATTTTATAATAATATGCACTATAAATGAAACATTTTCGATTTTATCCCGTAAAACCAAGGGAAAACGGATGTTAAACAGGTGTAATTACACCAAATTTACACCACAGAATATAGCATTACATCTATAACAATAACTGAATATTTTAAACATCTGAATAAGTCCATGTACTTTTATAACAACAGGTACGTGGGCTTATTTTAGTGCTTAAAAATATTGTCAAAGAAATGATAATTTTATAGAAGAAATAGGTAATTGCGAAACTCAAATTTGAAATATGAGAGCAGTTATCCACAATAAATGGAGATGATAAATGCAAAAATGTTAAATGACGAAATATTTTAGGCATACTTAAATAAGCCATAGGGCTTATTAAGTTGGTAAGTCCTATGCTATGAGAGGCTTTAAGCTTCGAATATATTCGTGGTGATTGATCTTATCTGCGAGAACAACAGTAATAAGTTGGGTGATACCGGCAAGAATCAGATTAGTATGCAGAGTCTTCTCATTTTGGGTCCGGCGTCCTGCAAGACAGAGATTGTCTTTGATGTGGTTGATATCCCTTTCGACAACAGTTCTGATTTTATAGGTATCATCCCATTCTTCGGTGCCGCGGATCGTTCCGGGATAAGCACGAAGATTCTTTTCTGGGTAGATGTAGACCATCCGCCCACATTTAGAAGAGGTACAAGGGTTGTCACAGAAACAATGACGATGGGCTTTTTGAGTTGATTTATCATAAATCCATTTCATTTTTGGACAGACAAATTTATATCTTGTTGCTCCACTGCGAAGTTTGGAAGTGCCTTCGTATTTCATTTGTAAAGAAGGATCATGGGGACAACACGGAATACCATCTTCATTGATAGAATAATCCAGATTTTCAAGTCCGGATCTTGCATTCAGCGGAATATAAGCTTTCGAGAAATGTTTGTCATTACCAAAAGTGTCACCGGTAAGAAGGCTCTTATAGAGCTGTGCGGTATCGAAAGCAGCATCACCCAGGAAGGTTTTTGGATTAATCAAAGGATGCTTGGAAAAGAAGTCCTTCAGTGTCGGGATTAAAAGCTTTGAATCATGAACACATTTATCTTCGTCAGGGGAATCGGATTTCTTTTCGACAACGATGTCAGGATGTGAAGCCATAAAGTTTTTGTTATAAAAAGATATGTGGCGGATGATGCCCAGTCCGTTGGTGACAATACCGAACTTGAAGACATAGCAAAAATGCCCATTGATATAGAGCTGCTTAATCTCAGGATTAGCATAAGCATGAGAAGGCATGGAACCATAGGCAGCTTTATAAGGATCATAGGATTTATCAAAGCCCTGAGCTTTCGCATATGCCTTAAGCTGCTTGATGATCCTGTTAGCATACTTGGGATTATTTTCGGTAACAAATGCTTCGATGCCGGAAGAATCAAAGATGGTCATATCCGCTTTTGCAGAGTCAATCGCCTGACAGATAGGCTCGGTAACATCAACAAGGTTATCGAAAACAAGCTGGAGGTCATCTAAAAAATCCTGTTTGAATCGGGTGATTTTGGAAGCGTCAGGGACATTAATAAAACCGCAGAATTCCCGAAGTGATTTTGAGTAAGCGAGAAAAGTCAGGAGAAGCTGATCCGTAGGGATAGAAAAAATACGCTGAATAATCAAAGCCCACAGAAAAGCTTGCAAAGGGTATTTATGGGTTCTGCCTGTCGATGCATAGAAATGATTTCTAAAAGAAATCGGAATTAACTCATCAATATCGATATGTGTTTCTAATAGAGAAAGAAAAGCAGGTTTGTCATTTTCAAATTTTTCATGGCAATCTGAAAAAATATCTGCCAAAGAAAGCTGTTTATATGGTATCATAAGTATCAGAATAACTCCTTTCTTGGATGTAGGTTTATAGTTTTTAGTCAACTCTATTATACCATGTCCAGTGAGGAGTTATTTGTTTTTAGGTAACAAAAAATGCCGTATTTATGCGGTGTTGTGGCGTTTCGCAAACGCCTATTCTACTTATATATTGGAGGAAAATGAATGAGAGAGAAAACTATTTATGAGAAGATTGCAGAAAAGTACAACACAACACCAGAAGAGGTACGCAGAGAAATGCAGATAGCCATAGATGCAGGATTTGATAATCCCGATCCGGCTGTGCAGGAAGAATGGAAGAAAATGACACTTAAAGGAGACAGGCCCACACCGGAAGAAGTAATCAATTACGCAGTAAAAAAACTAAAAGGAAAATAAAAATATGAAGAAAAAGATAATTGCATTGATTTCAGGAGCAGTGATCTTGATAATTGCTGCAGGAAGTATTTATGGGAAATCTGAATCTGGTCATAAGGAAGGCGAACCGGATGTAGTTGGAACATTTTCCGTAAATCGAGATGAAAATATTACCGTGGTTGCTAACCGGGGACATATCGAGGATAAAGAAACTTTTGCAGATGTACAAGGATGATTCATTTTATTCGACAAAATTCTCCACAGACAGGGGATATGCGACGAGCCTTGATATGAACATCTATTTATGGAAAGAGGATATTGAAGATGGGGAATCGGTAATGACAGCCGAATATAGACCTGTAGAATACGGAAAGGACTATGATGTAGTCAATAATCCTGATAAATTTCAACTATATATAGATGGAAAAGAGATTAAATAGTAATCTCCTGAAAGAAAGCTTTTTGTCAGATTTTTTCAAAGAAAAATTAAATGGTAACAATACATAGTTTTAACCATGATATTCTGAAAAATTTTATAGGAATGCTCTATTATCAAATTGACATAGGAATGTGGTAGCGTATAATTAGAATTGAATACACTGAAAAATGGAGAAATTACATGAAAGCACATAAATATTGGTCAGTAGTAGCTTTAATCACAATGATTGGAACTTTTTATACAGGATATAAAGGGTTAAAAGCAGCACACAAATACTTTGCATTTGGCTCTCTGATATGCATGATCATGGCAGTCTATTCTGGTCATAAAATGATTTCAGGTAATAAAAGAACAAGAAAACAGGTGGAAAATACAAAAGCGGAGGAATAGTAAATGTTAGAGTTAGGAATAAAAGCATCGGATTTTGAATTGCCGGATCAGAACGGAGAAGTGCATAAATTAAGCGATTATGCAGGAAAAAAAGTGATCTTATATTTTTATCCAAAGGATAGTACACCAGGATGTACGAAGCAGGCATGTGGCTTTTCTGAGCGTTATCCACAGTTTACTGAGAAGGGAGCTGTTATTCTCGGAGTAAGCAAGGACTCTGTAGCGTCTCACAAGAGATTTGAAGAAAAATACGGACTGGCATTTACGCTATTAGCAGATCCGGAGCGTAAAGTTATTGAAGCATATGATGTCTGGAAAGAAAAGAAAAATTATGGAAAAGTATCTATGGGTGTAGTAAGAACTACATATCTTATTGATGAGCAGGGAATCATTATAAAGGCAAATGATAAAGTCAAGGCGACAGATGATCCTGAAAATATGCTTAAGGAATTGGCATAATGAAGATTATTTTATCACCTGCAAAAAAGATGATTGTAGATACCGATAACTTAGCACCGGTTGAACTGCCTGTCTATATTGATAAGACAGCAGAAGTATTAAACTGGATGAAAAGCAAATCAAAAGAAGAACTGAAAGCTATCTGGAAATGTAATGACAAGATTGCAGAGCAGAACTTTAACAGATTGGAAAATATGGATCTTTATAACAGGCTTACTCCGGCTGTTTTAGCATATGAAGGGATTGCATTTCAATATATGGCACCATCTGTGTTTGAAATCCAGCAGTTTGAGTATTTGCAAAATCATTTAAGAATCTTGTCTGCGTTTTATGGCATTTTAAAACCAATGGATGGTGTGACTCCTTATCGTCTTGAAATGCAGGCAAAGGTTGGAATTGGAGATGCAAAAAATCTGTATGAGTACTGGGGAGAATTGTTATACCGCTCAGTAATCGATGACAGTAGGATTATCATTAATCTTGCATCAAAAGAATACTCAAAATGTATAGAAAAGTATCTGACACCACAGGACAGATATATTACGATTGTATTTTGTGAGTTATCCGGAGATAAATTGGTAACAAAAGGTACCTATGCCAAGATGGCTCGTGGTGAAATGGTCAGATTCATAGCGGAAAATAATATTGAAAATCCGGTGGAGATTCAGAAATTTGACAGACTCGGATATTCGTTTAGGTCTGATTTATCTTCAGATTCAGAATATGTATTTGAACGCAAAATAAAATAGTTATTCAGGTAAAAGATGCTCAGTTTGGCAGTTTTTATAATAATGATAATTATTACTATTTTTATTGACAACAGGATAATAGTGGTATATAATCCTTATTAAGAACTAATCCTAATAAGGAAGACGAATGACAAGTAGGAGAAATACCATTCAAAAAGATCTTGTAAGAAATACCGTATACGAAATGAGAAGACACGTTACGGCAAATGAAGTGTATGAATTTATAAAAGAAGCATATCCAACAATTGGAAAAGGAACTGTATATAGAAATCTTGATATATTGGTAGAGGAAGGTGCATTAAGAAAGGTTGAAGTTCCGGATGGACCGAACCGATTTGATTTTATATTGAAAAATCATTACCATGTAAGATGTATAAAGTGCGGTGAAATTTTTGATGTGGATATGGATCAAATACCGGATTTGCTGGAAAGAATTCATAACACTCATGGAATTGAATTTGTGGATTATGATATTTCATTTAAAGGCATTTGCCCGAAATGCAGGGAGAAGGTAAAGGGGGGACAGCATGGATAGGAAAGCAATGTATAAGTTGAGTTATGGACTGTTTATATTGACCGCTAAAGAAGCAGAAAAAGATAACGGATGCATCATTAATACAGCCATTCAGGCAGCTTCGGCACCAAACCAGTTAAGTATCTGTGTAAATAAGGCAAATTATACGCATGATATGATTCAAAGAACCGGAAAATTTACTGTATCAGTCTTAAGTCAGAAGGCACAATTTGAATTGTTCAAACATTTTGGCTTCCAATCAGGAAGAGATACCAATAAGTTTGAAGCATTTGAGCAGTGTGCCAGGGGCACAAATGGTATTTATTATATTACAGAAGGTACAAATGCATACATTTCTGTGACAGTTACTAAAACAGAGGACTTGGGTTCACATACGATGTTTATCGGTGAGATAACCGATATGGAAGTTTTAAGCAATGTTCCTTCAGTAACATATGATTATTATCAGAATAATATTAAGCCTAAGCCACAGGAGGTTGGAAAAACAGAGGACAGTCAGACAATATGGCGTTGCAGAATTTGCGGATATGAATATGTAGGCGAGGAATTACCAGATGACTTTATATGTCCTTTGTGCAAGCACCCGGCATCAGATTTTGAAAAAGTAGTAAAGAAAACGGAGGTAAAAGAGATGGCAGCAAACAAATATGCAGGAACACAGACAGAGAAGAATTTACAGGAGGCATTTGCAGGGGAATCACAGGCAAGAAATAAGTATACCTATTTTGCTTCTGTAGCGAAAAAGGAAGGTTACGAGCAGATGTCAGCATTGTTTTTAAAGACTGCAGATAATGAGAAAGAACATGCAAAGATGTGGTTCAAGGAATTAGCAGGAATTGGTGATACAAAGGAAAACCTGGCGGCAGCGGCAGAAGGCGAAAATTATGAGTGGACAGATATGTATGATGGCTTTGCTAAAACAGCAGAGGAAGAAGGTTTCCCTGAGCTTGCAGCAAAATTTAGAGCAGTAGGAGAAATTGAAAAGCACCATGAGGAGAGATATCGTGCACTTCTTAAGAACATGGAAACTGCTCAGGTGTTTGAGAAGAGCGAAGTGAAGGTATGGGAATGCCGTAACTGTGGACATATTGTAGTCGGAACAAAGGCTCCAGAGGTATGCCCGGTATGCAATCATCCGCAGAGTTATTTTGAAGTACGTGCAGAGAATTATTAAGAGAGAATAGACATGGAAGTAAAATATTATGTATGTAAGCATTGTGGAAACATTGTTGAAAAGGTAAAGACAAAGGTGTACCTGTAATTTGTTGTGGAGAGCTGATGCCGGAACTGAAAGCCGGAGTGACAGATGCTGCTGTCGAGAAGCATGTACCGGTATATACACTAGACGGTAATTTGGTTCATGTTGTTGTTGGAGAAATCAAACATCCAATGCTTGAAGAACACTTTATTGAAAGGAGGATTCAATAATGAAATATGTATGTGATGTTTGCGGATGGGAGTATGACGAGGAGATTGGATACCCGGAAGGTGGTATTGCACCAGGAACAAAATGGGAAGATGTTCCGGAAGATTTTGAATGCCCATTATGTAATGTTGGAAAAGATGAGTTTTCAGAAGTTGAATAGAAGCCTAATCTTTTGTTAAATACGGATGGATAAACCAAAACCCTGGTGCGTGAGCAACAGGGTTTTTTATGTGCGCCTTGCGGCGCACGTTTCTAACGGGTGAAAGTCCCCAATCCGCCCTAGTAGTGGGAAGGATACAGCCAAGACCAAGGGTGTCCATCGCGAGGTGGAATCTGAAGGAAGGTGGCGGCAAATCTCTGGTCTGACGAACAGAAATCACATCAGGCTTCAGTTAAGGATAAGATTGCATAACAAATCAAAGTCCAATAACTACTCGGAATTAACTGTAGTAAATGTGGCAGATATATGGAGAGAAAGAAACGTGTGGTACCAAGGGAGGTCTCGTCAGCGGATGGAAACAGAGTATGAAATCCGTCAGTAACAACGAATGGCGAGAAGTCAGCAGAAGCCATAGTAAACCAGCGGTTACAAACAGTTGACCCAAGAACATTGCAGGATATCATGGGTCATGCTTCTATGAAAATGACAATGGAATTGTATAATCACGTTACAGATGAACGCTTGACAAACGAAATTCAGAAGTTAAATAATAGGCGTATTTCGTAATATAATAAGCTTACAACATTTTTAGATAAAAAATAGCTAGCTTACACCAAAATTAACCGTTCTGTAACAATAAGCTTACACCAATTTGATTCTGAAATGGTTATAAAAGGGCTTTACTACACCAATTTTACACCAAACACATACCAAGATATAAGAAGATATAAGAAAATACAGAGAGTTCTGAAATCGAACAGATACATCACATAGTGATAATTATCTCCAAAAATCCAGTAAAAACATGCATTTTTTTAAATTCAATAAAAATTCACAAAAAAAGCAAATAACCTCTTGAATTTTATGATAATATGCACTATAATTGAAACATATTAATTGAGGAATTTAGTAATAATTAATATTATATGTGTCTAAGGAGGAAAACAGGATGGTTGAACTGATTGTAGGAAAGAAAGGTAAAGGCAAAACAAAAGTACTTTTAGACAAAGTGAATGGAGCGGTTAAAGAAGCGAATGGTAGCATTGTTTATTTGGACAAAAGCACCAAGCACATGTATGAACTGAATAATAAGGTTCGTCTGATCGATGTATCCGGCTTCCCGATTAAGAATGCAGATGAATTTGTAGGATTTATTTGTGGTATTCTTTCACAGGATCATGATCTCGAGCAGATTTATCTTGACAGTTTTCTGAAGGTAGCCAAGCTGGAGGGTAAGGATGTTACAAGTACCCTTGAGCAGTTAGAATCCATTGGAACTCAGTTTAACGTTACTTTTATAATCAGTATGTCTTTAGACAAAGAAGAACTTCCTGAAATATTCCATGAGAAAGTTATCGTGGCTTTATAATAATGACAACCAGGAAATGACTCTTATTAAATTTTAAAATTACATAACGAAATGCAAAAAGGATATCTCCATATAACGTGTCAGATATCCTTTTTGTGGCACAGAAAGAGGTTATTAGCAGTTAAATATAAATTATAAAATTATATAAGCACATGTTGAGTTTTATAAGATATTAGGGTAGAATATTATTGAAAGGAGTTGATACTTTGAGTAAATATTATTCTATACATGAATTTTCAAAAATTATAGGCGTATCTGCCCAGACATTACGAAATTGGGATGCCAATGGAAAACTTCATCCGCATCATACTACAGTAAGTGGCTATAGATATTATTCTGATGAGCAACTCAACCAGGTAATAAATGTAAAGCCTAAAAACCGCATTACAATTGGATATTGTCGTGTTTCCAGTCATAAACAAAAAGATGATCTGGAACGACAGATTGATAATGTTAAAACATATCTTCTGGCAAAAGGACAGCCGTTTGAAATAATAAGTGATATCGGTTCCGGAATTAATTATAAGAAAAAAGGGCTCCAGGAATTGATCAGGCGAATATCTCAAAATCAGGTTGAAAAGATTGTTGTTTTGTATAAAGACCGGTTACTGCGATTTGGTTTTGAGTTGATAGAATATATCGCTTCACTTTATAATTGTGAGATTGAGATTATTGATAATACTGAAAAGTCCGAACAGCAGGAACTTGTTGAAGACCTGGTTCAGATAATCACTGTATTCAGTTGCAAATTACAAGGAAAACGAGCAAACAAAGCTAAGAAACTTATCCGGGAATTGATACAGGAGGAAACAGATGGTAAAAGCCATAAAAGTAATGATGATACCAAACAATGTACAGAAAACTAAGATGTTTCAGTACGCAGGTGCTTCAAGATTTGCTTATAACTGGGCTTTGGCCAGGGAAATAGAGAACTATGAAAAAGGCGGCGGATTCATTTCAGATGCAGAACTCAGAAAAGAATTTACGAAGCTTAGACATTCTGATGAATATGTATGGTTACTGAATATCTCAAATAATGTGACCAAACAGGCAGTTAAAGATGCCTGTACTGCTTATAAGAACTTTTTCAGGGGGTTGCAAAAGTTCCCAAGATTCAAGTCAAAAAAGAGATCTATGCCGAAGTTCTATCAGGACAACGTTAAGATACGCTTCAGTAATACACACGTTAAATTTGAAGGCTTTTCTTCCAGCAGGAAAGCAAATAAACAAAAAATGAATTGGGTAAGACTTGCAGAACATGGACGTATTCCGACAAATGCTAAATATATGAACCCGAGAATATCCTTTGACGGATTGAACTGGTGGATCAGCGTATGTGTAGAATTTCCTGACTGCAGGGAAACACTTAATGATGACGGAGTCGGCATAGACCTGGGAATCAAAGATCTGGCTGTCTGCTCTGATGGGACTAAGTATAAGAACATCAATAAGAGTCAGAAAGTAAAGAAATTAGAAAAACAGAAACGCAGATTACAGCGTAGTATCTCTCGTTCTTACGAGAAAAATAAGAAAGGGGAAAGTTACTGTAAAACAAATAATGTAATCAAAAAGGAAAAACTTTTATTAAAACGAAATCACAGATTAACAAACATCCGTAAAAATTATTTAAATCAGACCATATCGGAGATCGTAGATCGAAAACCAAGATTTATATGTATTGAAGATCTGAATGTCAGTGGAATGATGAAAAACAGACATTTATCCAAAGCAGTTCAGGCACAGGGATTTTTTTGGTTTAGAAAACAGCTTGAATATAAGTGCAGCGATAAAGGGATCCAGATTATTGTAGCTGATCGGTTTTATCCATCATCAAAGCTTTGCAGCTGTTGTGGAAACATCAAAAAAGATTTGAAGTTATCTGACAGAGTTTATAGATGTGCGTGTGGGAATATGATTGACAGAGATTTCCAGGCATCTATAAATCTTAAGACTTATGGAGAAAAATTTGCAAGCTGACACTGAAATGTTAATGCAAATATGTACGGATACGTTAGTCCGAAATTTACGCCTATGGAGAGTACAAGAACTTGTGAGTAGATTGATATTTATATCATCAAAAGCATACTCGTTGAAGTAGGAATGGAACATAGAAGTTTATAACTTTTTATAAGTTTTCAGTAACGGTTGATAAAAATGGAAGAGTTATACCATGCAATTGAGAAAAAAATTACAGAAGCCGGGTATCCCAGAAGCATTTCAGGGGAAGCGGTATATAATGATATCTGTGATCAGATAGATGGGAAGGAAAATGGTTCTTATGTTTTATTGTCCAAATTTGATGATGATGTTATTTTTGAATATCATATTACAGTGATGGATGATGAATTTAATCTGGGAGTTCTGACAATGCGGACTCCGGAGGGGGTTTTTGAGACAAATTTCGATGAATAATTAATCCAGAGAATAAAAATTGGGGCAGATCAGTTTCTGATCTGCTCCTTTTTAATCTTCCCGTAAATGCACTGCAGAAGCCGCTTTACGCCGTCTTGCGTCATCCATGGCTGCATAATGCTTCTTGGTTGTATTAACGTCTCTATGGCCCAATACGTCGGCTACAAGGTATATGTCACCTGTTTCCTGATAGAGAGCAGTACCATAAGTGCTTCGGAGCTTATGGGGGGTGATTTTCTTGGTTGTAGTAATTGCCCGTGCATATTTTTTTACAAGGTTTTCTACAGCCTGGATACCAATGCGTTTTCGCTGAGTAGAGTAGAAGAGAGCGTGTTCATGTCCGGTTACAGGAGTAACTCCCTCCCGAACTGTCAGGTATTGGCGCAGAGCCCGTTCCACTTCCGAACCGAAGTATACAACCATTTCATTGCCGCCTTTTCGGGTGATCTTGATACCATTATTTTTAAAATCAATATCCTCCACATCCAGTCCTACACATTCAGATACACGTATTCCTGTGCCAAGCAGGAGAGTAACAATAGCCAGATCCCGTTCTTTTGTTTTTTCATAATAAGCCTTTTTCTGTCCGGTAAGCTCATCGCCGCAATGTTCTATGTGATCCAGCAGGAGAGCAACCTCATCGGAATCCAGCCGAATGATGCTTTTATCATGGATCTTTGGTACATCCACAAGAACAGTTGGATTTGTTTTTATGAATTCATGTTTAAAATAATAGGCGTAAAAGCTTCTTAAAGCAGAAAGCTTACGTTTCATTCCGCGTTCCCCATTGGTTTCGGTTTTGTCACCATTTTTGTAGACCTTCAGATATTCCAGATATTCCTCAATATCAACCGCCTTTAACTGATCCAGGACATCAACAGTAAAATCCTTTAAAGAGTAATTTTTAAAGGCAGGGTTTTCATCCAGTAAAAACTGAAAAAAGATCCGTATGTCATAGGCATAGGAAATTCTGGTATTGGTTGTGGTAACCGGATCCATAGCCCTGAAATAATCCCTGCAGAAAGGAGGAAGAGTTTTCAGAACTTCACGAAGCTTCAGGACATTAGAAATATCTGTTTGTTCATGATAGGTAATTTTTTTGTTGTCATTATAATCGTTTTGGTTATTCATTTGCTCATTTGCTCCTGTAGAAGTGGGCGTTCAATCTATACGACAAACGCCGGTTTTTCAAATAGATCAAGATAAATTACACATAAACCCTTAAATCAGTCTGTTATATGTGGTAAAGCATCCCTTTTATGAGGGACGCTTTACGTAATTTAATGGATTCTGATTTGTACCATTTGCGATCACACCAAAATGTAAATGTGGTCCGGTACTGTTGCCGGTACTGCCAACATATCCAATAATTTGTCCTTTGGTTACTTTGGTACCGACTTTGACTTTGGGATGAAATTTAGATTGATGCATATATTCAGTGACAAATCCTTTTCCATGGTCAATTTTGGTATAATAGCCTGCACCTCCGCTTTCTGACGGTTTTTGCATTGTAATGACTGTACCGCTGTCTGCTGCATAGATCGGTGTGCCTGTAGGTGCCGGAATATCGATGCCATTATGATTGGTGGAACCAATACCTCCCGGAGATTCTCTGTTTCCGAAATAGCTGCTGATATAATTGTAACTGGAGTTTAAAGGCCACCGAAACGACACTTTATGATACTCAGGTATCATTGCTCCGTTCTCTCCTACGTAATCAGTGCCGACCCATTGATTTTGAGCCAGGATGCCTGTGGCGGGATCCAGATAGTATTTTTCTCCATCTACAGTGACCCATCCGATTTCCCTTACACAGGTAGAAGGATTCAGATAATATTTGTTTCCCCCCAGTGTAAGCCATCCGGAGGCCAGTGTACCGTCTGCCTGGGAATAGTAATAGGAACTGGATTTTTTGACCCATTTTTTGACAACCAGCTTGCCATTTGAGTCAAAATAATATCTGTTTCCGGATTTATCCTTCAGGAAGCAATTATCATAACGGATGCCGTTTTTTTCTTTAAAATAGTATTTATAACCGTCAATTTCCTGCCATCCTGTCATTAATTTACAGTCAGAAGAACGGAAATACCGATAATAAGAATCCGGCTTATAAAAACCCTTCACCAATCTTCCATTGGATGCGGCATAATAATAGGAACCATCTGTCTCCTTGTACCATCCCTTCCGTACAAGCTGTCCGGTTTCACGGTGGAAGGAATACCAGTATTTTTGAATCTTAAGACGTCCCTTAGCCAGAGTTCCATTGGATTTCAGATAATAAGTAGCCTTTCCTTTTTTGGCAAAGCAGTTTTTCAGCATTTTTCCCTTATCTGAGAAACAATATATCTTGTTTCCTACTTTTCGGAAACCGGAACGGATCACACCATCCTTCCAGAAATAATATTTATTTCCGGCGGTTGTAGTGATCCAGCCAGTGTACATATAGCCCTTTTTCTCATCAAAAAAATAATTCTTTCCATTGACGGTCTGCCAGGTGGTAAGCATTTTACCCTTCTCATTGAAGCAGTATTTCTTTCCGGAAATGGACAGGATTCCGGCCTTTGCTGCACCGGTTTTTCCAAAATAATACATATGACCTGAAGATGTTTTATACCAGCCCTTTGCCAGTTTCCCTTTCTGATCATAGTAATACCAGGAACCGTTTTTCTTAATAAATCCGGTCTTCTTCTGGGCAGCCTCTGTGCGGACTGCAGTTGTCATCAATCCGGTGCCGGATAATGTCAGTATGAGCATAGTCAGCACCAATATTGCCAGACACTGCTTCCTGTTGTTTGTTTTTCGCTTCATCTTAGTATAAAGCCCCCATTATATTCTATACAAAAAGATGCCAAAATTGATTATTGTTACCTTATCAGAGAAGTGATTCATCCAGGATAATGGTAAAGGGGCCATCGTTCTCAAGAGATATTTTCATATCTGCACCAAAAATACCATGTTCTACCACAGGAACCTGTTTTGCAGCTTCGTTCAGCATATATTCATACAGTTCATTGGCCATATCCGGAGCACCGGCATCTGTAAAGCCCGGTCTGTTACCGTGTCTGCAATTAGCATACAGGGTAAATTGGGATACCATCAAAAGCTCTCCGTTAACATCCTTCAGGGACAGATTGGTCTTTCCATTCTGATCCTCGAAGATTCGAAGTCCCAGCATTTTTTTCAAATATTTGTCAGCAATTTCTCTGGTGTCATTCTGACCGACCCCTACAAAAACCAGGAAGCCCTTTCCAATTTTGCCTACAATTTCTCCATCTACGCATACCTGCGCATAGTTTACCCTCTGTATCAGTAATTTCATTTTTGATTTCCCCTCATATCTTTTATAATATCTTTCTTATATATCAGTAACTATTTTTCTGATGTATTTTTATTATTTTTTATCTTATCTTTTATTTGCAGAAATAATTTCTTTATATAAAGCCACAGGGAGTTTACAAGTTTTTTGATATACTCCCAGATAATACACACGATTCTGCATAAAGGATTCCAGATTTTCATAAAGAAATTATTTTTCTGGGCCTCCAGCTTTTCCGGTGAAATGTGGTGCCTCTCCTGTTTTTTCAGGGGGATCGCTTCGCCGGTTTCCGTGTTCAGGCAATCGATATCTACATAGGATTCCTCCTCAAGAGGCATTTTTTTATCGCCAAGGGAATGACTGATCAATCTCCATATCATTGCATAAAGCACTGCAAATACCGGTACTCCTGCGATCATACCCGGAACTCCGAACAGTCCTCCGCCTATGAGAATGGCTACAATGACCATGAAGCTGGACAGACCGGTGGTTTCGCCCAGGATTTTTGGACCAAGGATATTTCCGTCAAACTGCTGAAGAAGCAGAATGAAAATTGCAAAGTAGATACCCTTCAGGGGATCAACCACTAAAATCAGAAGAATACAGGGGATTGCCCCAATGTATGGTCCAAAAAAAGGAATCACATTAGTCACACCAATGACCACACTGATCAGAATGGGATAAGGCATATCCAATAAAAGCATTCCAATATAGCATAAGATACCGATGATGGCGGAATCCACCAGTTTACCATAGAGAAAACCGCCAAAGGTTTTGTCTGTGAAGCGCATGGCATGGATCAGTGTGTTTGCCCATTTGGAAGGCAAAATGGCATATACAAACATTTTGCTCTTAGCAATAAACTTCTCCTTGTCTGCAAGCACATAGAGAGCCACAATGGCACCGATGAGAAAGTTTTTCATGAAGATCAGTACATCAAAGATTCCATCAGAAACATTTTTCAGCATATTCTGCATCTGTGGAAGAATATTGGTGGTGAGATACTCCTGCAATTTGGCAGAATACTGATTCATCATATCGATGGTTTCAGAATTCAGCTTCCATCCATGCTGTACAAAAGAATTCAGCCATTTCTCAATGACCTTTACATAATAAGGAAAGCTGTAAATAATATTCATGGAGCTTCGGATCAGCTGTGGAAGCACCATCATGATCAAAGTATAGATAAGGATCCAGAAGGCAAGCATGGAAACCAGAACACATGCCCAGCGGACAGCTTTCCTGCCTTTTTTCTGTAAATGGATCTCTCTTTTATCAAGCAGTGGATAAATAAGCTTTTTCTCCATTAAATTAATCAGGGGGCTCAGAACATAGGCAAGGATCACACCATATACAATAGGTGCCATGATTCCCAGAAATGTTTTGATTCCGGTGATCAGCGTTTTCATATGGAAAATCCCATAATAAAACAGCATACTGGCGGCAATTACCATAAAAGCGGTTACACCCCAGTGCAGATATTTGTTATCCCAACGAAATTTCATATTGTCCTCCTTTATAAACTGTTACGATTATAACATTTATTTTAATAAAAGTCTCTGCATTTAATAGAATTTTAATAAAAATACAGGACAAAAAAATCCTCTGCATTAGCAGAGGACTTTTTAACAGTTATTATTTTGTGGAATCAAAAATTTGTACAGTCTGGATAATGGTTTTTGCTGCTCCGTCGATCCCCAGCTTACTGCTGTCTACACACAGATTATAGCTGGATGCAGCGCTCCACTTTTTATTAGTATAATAATTATAATAGCTGGAACGGCTCTTATCGGTTTTGTTGATCATGTCCTTGGCTTCTTTGGCTGTTTTATTGTGTTTCTGAGATAAACGGCTGATTCGCCAGTCAATATCTGCATGTACAAATACACTGAAACAATCCTTATATTCAGCCAGAGCATAATCTGCACATCGTCCCACCATTACGCAAGGACCCTCGGAAGCCAGTTTCTTGATGGCATCAAACTGGGCCAGGAAAACCTTATGATTCATTGGCATATCTGTAAAGCCTGCTGAGGAATAACCAAAGGAATATGTATCCATTACAAGAGAATACAGAAAGCTGTTGGTTGGTTTTTCATCATGATTTTCAAAAAGCTCCTTGCAGATTCCGCTCTCATTGGCTGCATGTTCAAGAAGCTCCTTATCATAGCATTTAATTCCGAAATATTTGGCAACTTCCTGACCAATCTGTCTTCCGCCGCTTCCATATTCACGACCGATTGTGATAATTGAACTTGTACTATTCATAATACTACACTCCCTTCTGTCACCTAGCTTATTGTAAATATATTATACATTATATTGTTGAAAAAGCAAACTATTTTCGCAATTTTTCCAAAAGCTTCTCAAAATATTCTGGTAAAGGTGCTGTAAACTCCATATATTCTCCTGTAGATGGATGCACAAATCCCAAAATCATGGCATGAAGAGTCTGACCCTGAAGATGGTAAGGATTCTTGCCTGAGCCATATACTTCATCGCCAAGCAGGGGATGCCCTATACTTGTCATGTGGACACGGATCTGATGGGTGCGCCCTGTTTCCAGACGGCATTCCACATAGGTGGCATTGGGAAAACGCTCCAGTACCCTGTAATGAGTGACTGCCTCTTTTCCGTTTTTGTAATTGATCGCCATTTTTTTTCGGTCAACCGGATGACGTCCGATAGGACCCTCAATGGTTCCCTCATTTTCTTTGATCACACCTGCTACAATTGCGCGGTAGCGACGTTTGATAGAGTGCTCCTTCAACTGTAGGGCAAGATCTCTGTGGGCATTATCATTTTTGCAGACCAGAAGTGCTCCTGTGGTATCCTTATCGATCCTATGGACGATTCCCGGACGCAGGACACCATTGATACCGGACAGATTCTCCTTACAGTGTGCCATGATGGCGTTTACCAGTGTCCCTGTAGTATGCCCTGCACTGGGGTGCACTACCATTCCCTTTGGCTTGTTAACTACAAGAACATCCTCATCTTCATAAAGGATATCCAGAGGAATGTCCTCCGGAAGAATGTCAGGCTCTGTCATATCCGGCACTTCCACAGTGATCACATCTCCTGCCTGTACCTTATAGTTTGCCTTGACAAAAGTTCCCTGAACTGTAACCTTTTGTTCTTTCAGAAGCTTTTGAATGTAAGAACGGGAAAGGTCTTCGTTTGAATCGGAAAGATACCGGTCAATCCGGATACCGGACTGACCGTCTGAAACTACATAATTAAGAATTTTCATTTCTGCTCCTAATTTTTTCTATTCAGAAAGCGAAAATCGTTTTCATCTTTATATTTGAAACATACGCAAAAAACCAAAAATATGCCGCTGCATACCACATAAATATCTGCCACATTAAATACAGGAAAATCAATCAGTGAAAAGTAAATAAAATCGATCACATAACCGCGGAATACTCTGTCGATCAGATTTCCAACAGCACCTGCCGCCAGAACAAGGGCTGTACAGATGAGAGGAAGATAATACCGTGTTTTGGGGATTTTAATATAAATATACAAAAATACACAGAAAAACAGAAGACATAAAGCTATCAGCAGAGGAATCTTTCCCTGAAGCATTCCAAAGGCCATTCCTCTGTTTTCCAGATATTTCAGCTGTAAAACACCTGGGATCAGAATGATATCCGGATTTCCCTTTAACTGTGACAGTGCCAGAAACTTTGTTACCTGATCCATCAGGATAAGAAGCAGAGTCAGGACCATACCTGTCCAGGCAGGAAAAGGGAGATTTGAAGTTCCTTCCCTTTTCATGACAGAATCTCCCGGATGGCGCTTAAAAGTTCCATATCCGTCACGGTTTTGTCAATAAAACTTTTGCCGATTCCATCCATCAGGATAAATTTAATATGTCCGGCTTCCATTTTTTTGTCCTTCTTTGTGGCTGCCAGAATCTCCTCGGCTTTCAGAGAATCTACAGCAAGGGGCAAATGAAAGGCTTCACATCCATTACGGATTTCATTATATTCTTCCTGAGTCAGAAGTCCTCTCTGCATGGAAAGATATGCAGCTGCGACCAGACCGAGCCCTACACACTGACCATGGAGCAGCTGGAAATTCTTTAATTTCTCCACAGCATGTCCAACTGTGTGTCCAAGATTCAGAAGAGCTCTCTCACCCTGCTCTTTGGGATCACGTTCTACCACTCCTGCTTTGATCTCACAGCATCTGCGGATCATTTGGGACAGAAGGGTATAATCCAACTCCTGGATTGTTTTTTGATTTGAACAGATAAATCGGAAAAATTCTCCGTCACAGATAAGACCGGTTTTCAGGATTTCACCCATTCCACAGGCAAATTCTTTTTGGGGAAGTGTATTTAAAGCAGACAGATTCATATAGACAAGACGGGGCTGATGAAAAGCTCCAACCATATTTTTATACTGCTGGAAATCCACACCGGTTTTTCCTCCCACACTGCTGTCAACCTGGGAAAGAAGGGTGGTTGGAACCTGGATAAAATCAATTCCTCTCAGATAGGTGGCTGCACCAAAGCCGGTCAGATCACCTACCACACCGCCTCCTAAAGCAACCAGGAGTCCCTTGCGGTCCATTTCATGTTCAATAAGAGAACGGTACAGTTCCTGTACTGTGTCCAGATTCTTATTTTTTTCCCCTGCTTCAAAGACAAAGGAAAATATCTGGGAAGAAACCTCCTGCAGAGAATCCATTACAGACTTCAGATACAAAGGCTCTACGTGACTGTCAGTGACAACACAAATTTTATGTCCGGACAGTCCTTCTTCCCTTACAGCTTGTGCCAGTCCGGAAAAATCTTTTTCAAAATAGATTGGATAATGAAAATCTCCCTCACGTTTTACAAGTAATTTCTGTTCTGCCATTTCAATACCCTCCTGTCATTTAAATATATAAACTTAACTGTATACTGCTCCGTCCTTTTCTGGTCTGATGGGACGTGCCATCATAGATAAAACGTCCCTTCCCTCTGACTGAGATAATATCTCCCTCTCTGGGTTCATAACCATTGGAGGTAATCAGCTTTCCATTTACAAAAACCTGTCCCCCTTCAATATAAGACACCATACTGCTTCTGGATGCTTTAAAAGCCAGTGCAATGAGAGAATCCAGACGGACAGAGGCACAGGTGCCATGAATAGTTTCCATTTTAGGTGCAGGAAGTTCCGCCTGCTTATCTACAACAGTGATCAGAATATTGGTATGACGGACACGGCACAGATTTTTAAGAAAAAAATCCGTCATTTTTTTATTACAGAAAAACCAGGCAGCCTTTTCCTGAACCAGGATATCCCCAATCATGGCTCTGTCCACGCCCAGATTCAGCAGGGCACCCAGATAATCTCTGTGGGTCAGTTCTTCTGAAAATTTCAGGGATTTTGGTTCAATCTTCAGGCAGTCTATAGGATATTCCCAGGTAAAAGCAAGAGCATCAGGATGAAAAGCCACCATCTGACGCTCCGCATTCGCATAGCCGCCGGAGGATTCCACAATGATCTGCGGAAATTGCTGCCGGAGACTATTAACCATATTCTGTTCATTCAGATTAAGAAAATCCGAAAAAGTCACAATATCTCTCTGGTAAGAAAGATCAGCCAGTTCACGGATCCTCTTTAAAAAGAAGTCATTCTTCTCCATGGGAGATCAATAGCCTGCGCGCACAGAAGGTGCAGCTCCTCCCAGTATATTTTGGAGATCACCGGTGATGTCTACATTATAAGGCCCAAGTACAAAAATGTAGCTGGATACTTTCTGAAGGCTTCCGCCCAGAGAATAACAGGCCCCTGATGTGAAATCAATGATTCTCTGTGCCAGTTCCACATCGATTCCTTCCAGATTTAAAATTACAGTAGAGTTGTCTACCAGTGTATCTGCGATTTCACGGGTATCCTCCATAGAAGACGGTTTGATCACGCACACCTCCATATTTGGTCCCTGGGAAGCTTTACGGCTGCTTCTCATAGGAGTGATCTTGGAAGATGCTGCCGGACGTGTCTGGCGTTCTGCACGTTCCTGTCTGGCCGGAGCTTTCGCTGCAGCGGAAGCTGTTGGCTGTTTAAGGGAAGATGTCTGTTTGGATTCTGATTTCAGTGGCTTCTCATCGAAATCATCAAAGTCTTCGTCCTCAGAGGAATCCTTCTTTTTAGTGAATTTATCAAAGAATTTCTTCTTTGGTTTGTCCTCAAAATCATCATCCAGGAAATCCTCGTCATCCTCTCCTTCTAACAGATCATCGTCCAGAAATCCATCGTCATCATAATCATCATTTAATTTGATGGCATCTAAAAATTTATCTAAAACGCCCATTTTAATCTCCAATCTTCTTTATTCTTCTTTTATTGAGTAATCTCTTTCACCAAAGATACCTGTTCCCACACGCACCATTGTTGATCCTTCCTCAGCAGCGATCTGATAGTCATTGGTCATTCCCATGCTCAGAACACTCATAGTAATATTATTAATGTTTTTTTCCCTGATGTCAACACTTAATTTCCTTAATTTGCGAAAAACTTCTCTGTTTTCCTCGGGATCTGAGACAAAAGGAGCAATCGTCATAAGTCCCATTACCTTCAGGTGGGGGTAAGAAGCAATTTCTTCTATAAAAGGAAGGACTTCAGAGGTTTTCAGGCCAAATTTGCTATCCTCTTCCGCTACATTCACTTCGATGAGTACCGGCATACAGAGATCTTTTTTTGCAGCTTCCTGCTCAATGGTCTGAGCCAGACGCACAGAATCCACGGAATGGATCATTGCAACCTTATCAATAATATATTTTACTTTATTGCGCTGCAGATGACCGATCATGTGCCACTGGATATCTGAGGGCAGTCTGTCATATTTATCCATGATCTCCTGTACCTTATTTTCTCCAAACACACGGGCACCTGCATCATAAGCCTCTTGAAGCATTTCCACAGGCTTTGTTTTACTTACTGCTACAAGGGTTACCTCTTTGGGGTCACGTCCTGCTTTCAGGCAGGCCTGTTCTATATTTTTCTGCACAGTTGCCAAATTATCTGCTAACATTTTACTGCCTCCTCTTATTTTTAAGTTAATGGCTTTAATACAAAATATCTTCTTCTTTTACTTTATCTGCGTTTTTTACGATATGATCATATCTATAGAGACCATAGGTGGTATTTCTGGAAACAATAGCGTATTCCTCATTCTGGTCAAGTACCTCAATACGGCGGAAAACAGCATAGCCTTTATTAATGCAGTACACACCTTCCAGAGTATCTGTTTCTCCTATGATATAGCGTTCACCTGTTTCCTGATTTACAATGGCATCACCTTCTTTGAAAGCGCTTTTGTCTACATAATAGGTATAGGTGGTTTCCGAGAATTCCTTTGTCTGATCTGTGACCGGATCCTCAATTTTTGCATAAATACTTACATCCTTAAAGACAGAAGCATTTTTTCCTGATTTTGTCTTCTCTTCCATTATAAAACCTGTATTGCCGGTTTTGGGATCAGTAGCTGCCATCTTGTCCGGGATCACATAGAAGTCCTTGGTCACAATGGAGGAAAGGGGAATCTTTAATCCTACCACTGTATTGGTTACAAGCTCAATATCCAGAAAACGGTCAGATGCATAACGGATCAGTCCCTTGCTGAAATCAATCTGTCCGTATTTGCCGCCATCAATGGTAATAATAGAAAAATCACCGGTCTGAGTCATATCATCCTTCAGAAACTTTACACGGATGGCAGACCGATCCTTTAATTTCTCTGCCTGTTTGTCACTTAAGGGGATTAAAAGACTCCAGCGTTCATCAGTAATGATTGTGTAAATATCATCTCCTGACTTAACAGAATCTGAAGTTTTTAAATCTGTTTCATGGTAGGAATTCTGGTCAAAGTCCTCTGCAGTGACAGTATCTACAGTTTTGCCCTCATAATTATCCACAGAGTACAGGATGATCCCGTCAGATTCTGCCTTGTTTATAGATTCATCTCCTACATAGCTGGTGACCTGTTCCGCAGTGTCTGCGGTGTTATCGGATGAATCCTGGTCTGTATCCCTTTCATCAGAGGTCAGAGGTGCTGTAGAAGCTGCGCTTTCTGCATACTGAAGGATATTTCCCTTCAGATCATATTTGAAACTGTAGGTATTGTTAAATTTACTGGAATTAAAGCTTTTGGAAAAGCTCATCATATCATTTCTTATACTGGAAAGCTCATCCTGGGAAAGCTGGGAGGTGGAGGAAGCGGATTTCGTGCTGCTGATTCCGTATACAGCTCCGTTTGCATTGATCTTACTCCCCTCTCTGGCATAATAGGTGATATATCCGGATGAGGAAGCCTTGCAGACAGATTCTTCCCTCACTGCAAGACCGGTATAGGTTTCATTTCTTGATAAGGGGCCGGAGGTTACCTGGTAGGATTCTATATGGGGAGTAGTCAGATACAGAATTCCACTGAAAGCCATATATACAAACAGTACTCCAAACATAATGGTTCCGATATTCAGGCCAAATATTTTGCTGAATCTGGCAAGGATTCCCGGCGCTTTTTTTTGTTTTTTATGATTATCAGGCAAAGGGCTGCCTCCTTTAAAAAATTCATTCCAAAATATTGTAACATCATATCTATATAAAAACAAGAGTAGAACGTATGTTGCTGTTCACACACCACTATCCCGCGAGGCGTTTTGGCATGAATATGCCAAAATCCCGAGACATGCAAGCCAAAATTCCATTGCCGTAGGCAATCAGGAATGAATTTTGGCTACGTTACTGTGAACGAAGAGAACAGTAACGAACGTATTTTCCGAATATCCGTTTGCGTTTAAGTACAGGATGTGTTATAATTATAAATTATAAAAGATTCGGGAGGTACAACCGTTATGGCATATGGCAGAATTACACAGAAACAGCAGGAGATTCTTGATTATATCAAAAATGAAATCCTGAACAGAGGCTTTCCTCCGGCAGTACGTGAAATCTGTGAGGCAGTAGGCCTTAAGTCAACCTCCTCCGTGCATTCACATCTGGAAGCTCTGGAGAAAAACGGATACATCCGCAGAGATGCTACCAAACCCCGTGCTATAGAGATCATTGATGACAATTTCAATCTGGTACGTCGTGAGGTGGTAAATGTACCGATCGTGGGTACTGTGGCTGCCGGACAGCCTCTTCTTGCGGTGGAGAATATTGAGGGATATTTTCCTGTTCCTGCAGAGTTTATGCCAAATGAGCAGAGCTTCATGCTGAAGGTAAAAGGCGAAAGTATGATAAATGCCGGAATATTTGACGGAGACCAGGTTCTCGTCCGCAAGCAGTCTACTGCAGAAAGCGGGGATATTGTGGTGGCACTGATGGAGGACGGAGCTACAGTGAAGACTTTTTACAAGGAAAAAGGCTACTATCGTCTTCAGCCGGAGAATGATACTATGGATCCTATCCTGATCCATGAGGGACTGGAGATTCTGGGCAAGGTGTTTGGAGTGTTCAGACTTTACAAATAAGGTTATTTTATTTATGAAAAAAGGAGATATACAGCCACAGAGTTCTGTGGGTATATCTCCTGCTTTTTATTTCTCCAGAAATTGGCTGATATCCAGTTCCTTTCCATCTCTCCAGATTCTTTCCAGATCGTAGAAAAGACGGTTTTCTTCGTCAAATACATGAACGATCATATCGCCGTAATCCATAAGTACCCAGCTGGAATTGCGGGTTCCCTCAATCTGTTTTGCCTCAAATCCGGCTCTGCCCAGAGTCTCATCTACATTATCTACCATTGCCTGTACCTGATTCTGGTTGGAAGCGCTGGCAATTACAAAATAATCTGCGATCACAGATACTTCATGGATATCAATCACCTTAATATCCTTCCCCTTTTTCTCGTCAAGAGCGCGGCAGGCAAGCTTTGCCATTTCCAGTTCTCTGCTCATCAGTTGATCTCCTTTTCTGTCTGGGAAGCTCTCTTTATATGCAAATCTTTATAATACAAGAAGGCTTCCTTGGTTGTAGTGTCAACATCCTTGGGATTCTCCTCCAGGTAGGCAAGAGAATCCTTCAGGATTTCATACATGCATTCATCCAGATCCTGAAAAGCCAGTTTACGGACAAAGTCCAGATTTGGCGCCTTGTCACGTTTAGGCTCAATATAATCTGCAATATATACAATTTTTTCCAGCAAGGTCATATCCGGTTTTCCTGTGGTATGCCAAGTGATAGAAGAAAGGATCTCCTGGTCAGTCACCCCGTACTTTGCTTTTGCCACATAGGCTCCCAGCTTTGCATGGAGCAGAAAGGGGTGGGTCTGTTCGAATTCAGTTACCGGAATCTTGTGCTGGCTGCACATTTTTAATTTCTTTTTATTTGGAATGCATTTTGCGCAATCATGAAGAAGGCCTGCAGTCTGTGCCTGGGTCAGATCACAGCCGTGTACCATAGCCAGTGCTGCGCAGGTGTACATTACTCCCATGGTGTGGGCGTAACGGTCTTCATCCAGATATTTGGCAAGCTTCTTCTCCATTTTTATAAAGTCGTATTCTGCCATTGGAAAATCATCCTTTCTCTTTGACCGGACTGTAAATATGATTTTCTTCAATATAAGAAATCACCTGATCCGCCACATAATATCGAATGCTTTTTTTCTCTTTGATCCAGTCGCGGATAGTTTCGCTGGAGATATCAATATTCATAGTATCCAGTCTTAGAAATGTCCCCTTATATTTAAGGGAAAGACGTTCCATTTCTCTGTCCAGCTCCGCAACTGAGGTATGGTTTCTGACAGCTACTACCAGGATACAGTTCTGACAGATCCTGTCAGGCTTCATCCAGGAGTCAAAATCATAGAGAGAATCAGCTCCGATAATGAAATAATAATCTGTATCCGGATTCAGCTTTTTCATCATCTCCAGGGTATGATAGGTATAAGTATAACCATTTTCATGCATTTCTGTCAGGGAAAGCTCAAAATGCGGATTCCCACAGATTGCCTTCCTGACCATTTCCACACGCTGATCATCTGTGGCCCTTCCCTGTCGGTTCCTTTTGTGGGGCGGGTTTCCGCTGGGCATAAAAAGAACCTTGTCCAGATGGAGTTGTTCATAGGCTTTTTCCCCAAGGATCAGATGACCCAGATGTATGGGATCAAAGGTGCCGCCCATAATTCCTACTCTTTTTCTGCTGTCAGACATAAAATTCTCCATTTATTATTTCTTTGGCAATACAATTTTCTTTTTGTCGTCTTTTCCTTCACGGTACAGTACGATTTTTCTGCCAATCACCTGTACCACCTGAGAACGGGTACGCTCTGCAAGAGTCTCAGCCATCTGTCTGGAATCTTCCAGGCAATTCTGAAGAACATTGATCTTGATCAGCTCTCTCGCTGCAAGTGCTTCATCTACAGAAGCAGTGTTCTCAGGAGTAAGTCCTCCCTTGCCAAGCTGAAGGATTGGGTCCATAGTCATTGCCAGACCCTTTAAATATGCTCTTTGCTTACTTGTTATCATATTTTAATGTCCTCTGTTTGAAAAACTTATTTATAATAGTCAAAGTCAAATCCGTACATACGGACGGTATCTCCCTCCTGGATGCCTGCCTTTTCAAGTTCGTCCAGAATACCGCCTTCCTTAAGAAAACGCTGGAAGAAAGCAAAGCCTTTTTCGGAATCCAGATTTGTATAACCAAGCATCTTTTCGATCTTTGGTCCTTCTACAATAAAGATGGTAGGATCCTCGGCATCCTGCTCCACTGTATAAGGAAGGTTCTCGGACATAAGCATATCTTCCGGGAAAAATTCCTGTTCAAATACGATAGGTTCCTGCTTACAGTTATCCAGCAGTTCTTTTACATGGAAGAGGAGCTCACGTACACCCTGACCGCTGACAGCGGAAATGGCATATACCTGAATACCCTTTGGTTCAAATTCTTTTTTCAGCTTATCAATGGGGCTTTCTTCCCCATCTTCTGTAAAAATACAGTCGATTTTGTTCGCTGCGATCACCTGGGGTCTGGAAGCAATTTCAGGATTATAGGCTTCCAGCTCTTTATTGATCTTGTAAATATCGTCAATAGGATCACGTCCCTCTGTGGAAGCTGCATCTACAATATGGATGATTACCCGGGTACGCTCAATATGGCGCAGGAATTCATGGCCAAGCCCTACACCCTCAGATGCACCCTCGATCAGTCCGGGAATATCTGCGATGACAAAGCCACCGTTTTCTGTATCTACTACACCCAGATTCGGACTCAGGGTGGTGAAATGATAATTGGCAATTTTAGGCTGAGCATTGGTGACTCTGGAAAGAAAGGTGGATTTTCCTACATTTGGAAATCCTACCAGTCCAACATCAGCAATTACCTTCAGTTCCAGAAGGACCTCTAACTCCTGGGCCGGCTGTCCGGGCTGTGCATACTTTGGAACCTGCATGGTCGCTGTGGCATAGTGCTGGTTTCCTTTGCCGCCTCTGCCGCCCTTTAATACGATCTGCCTTTTATTTTCACCGGACATATCTGCAATTACCTTACCGGATGCAGCGTCCATGATCACAGTTCCTTCCGGAACCTTTAATACCACATCTGCTCCGTCGGCACCGTGGCAGCGCTTTTTGCCGCCTTCTTCACCGTCCTGAGCTTTATATTTTCTTTTGTGTCGGTAGTCGCCAAGGGTGTTCTGGCCTTCGTCTACCTCAAATATGACATCTCCGCCACGGCCGCCGTCACCGCCGTCAGGTCCGCCATTGGGAACATATAATTCTCTGCGGAAACTTACATGGCCGTCGCCGCCTTTACCGGAGCGGATAAAAATTTTCGCTCTGTCTGCAAACATTTGACACACCTCATCTTTTAAATTTAAAGAAAGGCTTCAAACCCTGACAGATTTGAAGCCTCTCGCCTAACCAGATTATTCTGCTTCTACTGGAACGATAGAAACCTGTTTCTTATCGCGTCCTTTTCTGGTAAATCTTACAACGCCGTCTTTGAGTGCGAATAAAGTATAATCTTTACCGCATCCTACGTTTTCACCAGCATGGATCTTAGTTCCGCGCTGTCTGTAAAGAATATTTCCAGCTTTTACAAACTGTCCGTCTGCTCTCTTCGCACCTAATCTCTTAGATTCGGAGTCACGACCGTTCTTTGTAGAACCAACTCCCTTTTTATGTGCGAATAACTGAAGGTTCATTTTCATCATGTTGTTACACCTCCTTGACTTTTACTGTCAAATATCGATTGTTATAACTATGCTCAATTTCTGTTAATCCGAGGATAAGGGAATCCATGAGAAGTTTACCCTTCTCCGTAACCGGAGCTGTAAATCGAATAGAAACATAACCATCATTCTCTTTGGCTTCAAACTTATCGTCTGTAAAAGCCTCCAGGGAATTCACTGTGTTGATGATCAGCACAGATACAGCGGCACAGACAATATCCTGTCCTTCCTCTGCATATCCTGCATGTCCCTTTGATATCAGTTCCAGATAAGTACCTTTTCTCTTCTTAACTGTAATTGTAATCATAATGACACCAGATTAACCGTTAATCTTTTCGATTTTTACTTTAGTGTACTGCTGTCTGTGACCGTTTTTCTTGTGATATCCAGTTTTTCTCTTGTACTTGTAAACGATAACTTTCTTTGCTTTACCATTCTCAACTACAGTAGCGGTAACACTGGCACCTTTAACATCCTCACCTGCTTTGAATCCGTCATTGCTTACTGCAATAACATTATCAAAAGTAACGGTTTCACCAGCTTCAACACCGAGTTTCTCAACTCTGATTACGTCGCCTTCAGCAACTTTGTACTGTTTACCACCTGTTGCAATAATTGCGTACATCTGTGGCACCTCCTATAATCTTTACTCGCCAGATATGGTGGCCTTATGGCACTTAAACCTCTCTGTGCGGCATCTCGTTAATAATATCGAACAAAAAATGATTTGTCAATATGTTTTTTCCTTTTTTTAATATTTCTTTTTTATATTTTTTGCAAAAAATAGATTTACATAATCATATTATTGCAAACCAGAAACAAAGACTTCTGCTTATCGTAATTCCCTGAGCTCTTCTATTACAGGTTTGCGCACCTTTTTTCTGGTCATTTCCAGAATATGCAGAGGTGTGATATCCACAGCCTTTGCTTTTACAGGATCCCGCCGCAGATGCTTCTGCAGAACATGGAACAGTTCATCCTGATGATCCGGATTTTCCATATTAATAAAATCAATCAGTATAAGGCCGGACAGATTGCGAAGCTGCAGCTGTCTGGCAATTTCACCTGCTGCCTCCAGATTAATCTTACGGTAAGTCTCCTGCATTTTCTTTCTGCCAGTGAATTTTCCGCTGTTTACATCAATAGATACAAAAGCCTCAGTCTGTTGTATTACCAGGAATCCCCCGCTTTTCAGCCAGACCTTTTCGTGTCTGATCTCTTCCAAAGCAGTCTCCAGACGATGAAGCTTATATAAAGGAAGCAGTTTATCCTCATAAAGACGGATTTTGGTTGTTTCTTCCGGGCTGTTTTCCTTCAGATAACCGGAAATTTCCTGAAAAATCTCCGGTACATCTGTCAGAATCTCTTCCAGGCTTCGGCTGTTAATGTCCCTGACTGCAGAAATATAAATGGGTTCTGTTTTATAAATACAGCTAAAGCAGGTACGGGATTTTCCGGCTACAGCTACTTTTCGGTACAGTGATTTAAGATATTCCAGCTCCCGCAGAAGCTCTTCCTTGGATGCATCTGCTGCATTGGTACGCACGATAAGACCATATTCCTTATCCGGACGGTGAATCTCTTCTTCCATCCATTTGCTGAGTCTGCTTCGGTCATCATTGGAAAGCTTATTGGAAAGTCCAAATTTCTTATCTCCTGTGGTGAGAACCAGATATTTTCCTGTAAAATTCAGATTGGTAGTCACAGCAGGAAGCTTTCCCTTCATAGCTTCTCTGTTGATCTGAACCAGAATTTCATCTCCCGGTTTTATAGGCCTGTTTTCCTTTTTGACAGAGGCATAGATGGCATCCTGAACATCAGACAGCTGCAGATAACAGCGTTCCCCTGCAGAAATCTGAACAAAAGCAGCTCCGATGTTGGCCGCAATATTTTCTACCTGTCCTACATAAATGTTTCCCAGGGCAGATTTATGATCTATGGGTTCAAAGCGAAGCTCCATGATCCTGCCATCCTCTTCCCGGGCACATACATAACAGGGAACCTGGCAGATTTCCATTTTCGTAATAATAAGCTTATTCAACTTCTTCTCCTAATGATTCCAGAGTAACGAATTTGTGGTTATCCTCTGTACCCTTATCTGCATATACTTCCAGACGTTTAATAGTGTAGGCAAAGTCCGGAAGCTCTGCACCGAGCCATGCGAAAAAGGTATCAGTTACAAGTTCCGGCTTTGTATAATTGGCACTTGCAGAAGCAAGCATCATAAAGATCTTGTCTCCCTGAAGTTCCATTTTATAAATAAAGGGACGGATATCTATTTCCTTTTCACTGCGTTTGGTTTTTTTCATAACCTTGATCTCCGGCTGTGCCAGGAAATCATTAATCTTATCCTTCCAGGAAATCTCCGGTTCTTTGCCCGGACGGAATTCTACATAATAATCGGCAGCAGCTACCAGAGACATGGCCTTACCTGCTTTGCCATCTTCTACCTGACGGGTACTGATCACACGGACACCTTCCACCATCACGGCGTCCAGACGTCTGGTAATCTCTGAAGTAGGAACAGTTTCTGCCAGCTCCAGATCGAAGTACTCTCCCAGACTCTCAGTACCAACACCCAGAGGTGCTGCAAAGGACATGATCATGTGAGGACTGAAACCTCCGGAAAAAGCAACAGGAAGATTCGCCCTGCGGATGGCTTTCTGGAAATAACGCATGGTATCCAGATGTCCCACAAATTTAACAGGACCCTCTTTGCTGAATTTAATTCTTACCTTCATAACATACACCTCCGCCATAACGCATAGCACCACAGCCGGAACATTTCTGACGGCAGTTTGGTGTTACAGTTTCTTTCTTTGCCTGTTCCCATTCATGGATCAGGAATTTTTTGGTCACTCCCGCATCAATGAAATCCCATGGAAGGATCTCCTCTGTAGAACGTTCCCGGAGTGTATAGAAATCAATGTCTGTATTGGTTTCTGCAAAAGCTTCTTTCCATATATGATAATCAAAGCTTTCTGACCAGGCATCATAGATTGCACCCTTCTCATAAGCTTTCAGGATCACCTGTGCACAGCGGCGGTCACCTCTTGCAAGGAAGCCCTCCAGGATCGTAACATCCGGCTCATGCCAGCTGTAGCGGATACTTCTCTGGTTTACCTGTGCGCGGATTTCGTTTTTTACGACCTTTGCTTTCTCTACGAAATCTTCCTCTCTGTACATGCCTGCCCACTGGAATGGAGTGAATGGCTTTGGTACAAAAAATGAAGTACTTACATTTACCTGTACCTTACCTTTCCTCTGTTCTTTTGGAACTTCCTCATAATAGGTTTCAGCGATCTTTTGGGCAAGATGGGCGATTCCCTTCATATCTTCCTCTGTTTCTGTAGGAAGGCCAAGCATAAAATAAAGCTTTACCTGGTTCCATCCGCCCTTAAATGCTTCTCCTGCACCGTGAAGAATCACTTCCTCTGTCAGACCTTTGTTGATAACATTACGCAGACGCTGGGAGCCTGCTTCCGGTGCGAAGGTAAGGCTGCTCTTCTTTACATCCTGTACCTTGCTCATAACATCCAGGGCAAAAGCATCGATACGCAGGGATGGCAGAGAGATATTGACAGCATTGCCATGAAATTCTTCGATCAGGAAGTTTACCAGTTCCTTCAGCTCAGAGTAATCACTGGAGCTTAGAGAACTTAAGGAAATCTCCTCATGTCCTGTATTCTGAAGCATTTCTCTGGCACTTGCCTTTAAATCCTCTACATTACGCTCTCTAGTAGGGCGATAAATCATACCTGCCTGGCAGAAACGGCAACCGCGGATACAGCCACGCTGAATCTCCAGGGTAACACGGTCCTGGGTTGCTTTGATAAAAGGTACAACAGGAGCTTTGATTGCGCGGTAATCCTTAGTGACATCGGTGATCAGCTGCTTACAGACTTTTTCAGGTACGCCTTCCTTTGCCGGTGTAAAGGAAGCAATGGTGCCATCCTCTTTGTAGGTTACATTGTATAAAGAGGGAACATAGATTCCGGGAATCTGGGAAGCTGCAAACAGGAAGTCTGCTCTGGAGCCGCCTGCTGTCTTGTTTGCCTTATAGGCATCAAACAGAGCATCATAGACAGTCTCACCCTCACCAATATAAAACATATCAAAAAATTCTGCGATGGGTTCCGGATTATATGCACAGGCACCGCCGCCGATAACGATAGGGTCATCTTCCTTACGATCCTTTGCCAGAAGTGAAACACGACTCAAATCCAGTACCTGAAGTACATTGGTATAACACATCTCATATCCAAGAGTAATACCAAGGAAATCAAACTCCTTTACAGGCTCCTGGGATTCCAGGGCAAAGAGAGGAATATGTTCCTCACGCATAATCTTATCCAGATCCATCCACGGAGAAAAGACACGCTCACACCAGACATCTTCACGCTCATTAAACATGTTGTAGAGGATCATCATGCCCAGATTAGACATACCGATCTCATAAACATCCGGGAAGCACATGGCAAAGCGGATATCTACGTCATTCTTATCTTTCATTACAGAGTTGACTTCACCACCGATGTAACGGGCAGCCTTGTCAACCTTCATTAAAATTTCATCACTTAATGCTAATTTTCTCATTGCGTTCCTTTCGAAATAAAGTACATATCCAAAAAAACAGGAATACCAGGTGTCTGGATATGCAAGACCAGACTTAGACACCATAGTATTCCTATTATATACACATTCAAGAGAAAAGTTCAAGAAGATTCTGATTACCGTTATCCCTTTCATATACGTAATCATCGGAAGCCGGCAATTAGATGATAACTCCCTTCTACAGAAGAATCTCATGAAAATCCATCGGATCGAAAGTAAAAGGTAATTCTCTGCTGACGGAAAAAATATGACTGTCAAACTCTGCAGTTTTGAAAAAGCATCCTTTTTCCACAGATTTTCCCAGGATAAATTCTTCTCCTTGGGGAACAACCTCAAAGGAATCCAGGGAAAGGCTCATTCCCCGTCCTGTCATCTTCATATAGCTTTCCTTTAAAGTCCAGAGGGTAAAAAAAGCCCTGCTTTTATCAGCTGCAGATCTTATATATTCAAGCTCCGACAAATAGAAGTAGCGCTCTGCAACCTCAAGGGGAGCATTCCCATTCTTCTCAATATCGCATCCGACCTCACAGTCTGAGGCCACTCCCACAATATAATCCCCTCCATGGGAAATATTAAAAAAAACATTATCCGCAACAGGCTTTCCATTTTCTGAATACTTCAGACAGTCTTCACAAAGACCGTTCTCGTTGAGGATCTTTCGGATAATGATCCCTGCACCCAGACTTCTCTTTCTGTCCTCAGGCATCAGATACCGGAGGACTTTTTGCCTGCGGCTGTCGTCTACCAGCTGCAGGAGCCTTTTATCCTCCAGAGGATCTTTAAAATGATTAATATTGATTCTGTATAATTTTAGCATATCAGTGATCTGTAAATTCCATCCTGAGATTGTTTTTTCCGTCAGTATTGCTGTAGCTGATGGCAGAACACAGCTCCTTTACAAGCATGATCCCCATCCCGCCTTCATCGAAATCATTAAAATCTTTTTCCGGCCTGCTTTCAAGGGGATTAAAAAGCCTTCCGTTATCTGTGAAAATAACAGTTATCTTATCTGCATTTCTGCTGCAGAAAAACCGGGCATGATCTGCGCCGGAATAGCTGACAATATTCACAAAGATCTCCTCGCAGGCAAGATAAATTTTCTTATTGATTTCCTGGTTACTTTTGCAGGCTATCTGAAAAATACATTCTTTTATTTTTTTAAGTTCCGCTAAATTACAGGATAGTTCCAGATATTGTTCCTGTTGTGTGGCAGCAGGTATCCCCATAGGCCCTCCTATCCGGTTACCGTTTTTGGGTAACCCATTTTTCATTACAGACTGCAGAAAATCTGCAGCCTGTAACAGGTTTTGCGGTTACTTTTTCTGAATATCGATCTTGCTGTCAAATCCGGTAAGGCTGAACACATCATAAACTTCATCAGAAACATTGATGATCTTAAATCCATCCTTTTGGGCCATTTTTTTGTAAGCTACGATCACCTGACGTAAGCCTGCAGATGAAATATACTCCAGCTTTGCAAAATCAAAGACCAGACTTGTAATGCTGTCATCAAGTCCGGACAGTGCTTCTCCTAACTGAGGAGCTGTCTGGGTGTCAAGCCATCCGCTGATTTCCATAGTTGCTTTGTTACCTTCTGTTTTTGTAATAATTTCCATTGTAATTATCTCCTTTTTGTATTAATCAAAAAATGTAAGTCTGTCAAGTGCTGCAATTGCATTTTCCAGATATCTGTCATCTGTAACCGGCCATTTATAATCCAGTCTGTACAGAACCTGTGCTGTAAACCGGTTGCTGTAATCAATGGTGTAAATCTCATTTTCATTATGTGAGGTATAGGCAATCAGTCCGGAAACCGCATCGGAGTCCTGTCCGGTCTTTGCAAATTCTTTTACTGCTGCCTCAAATTCTTCATCTCTTACAATATCAATCTTAAATCCATAATTACGCATTGCATAGATCAGGTCTGCCATATAAATATGGTGGCTGTTGCAGGCATGGAATACAGTAAATCTCCGGTCTGTCTGTGCCAGTCTCAGAACTGCCAGTGCAGTGGAATCAATAGGTGAAAATTCTGCCACCTCATGCATGCCTCCCATTGGGAATTTGCCTACAGCTGTATAACCTCTCAGGCTGCGAAGGAATCCGTTGGTAATGAAATTGATCTGGAACTCACCGTCAGAGTTTCGGCTCATCAAATTACCTACACGTACTACTTTACCGTCCAGCCCCTCAGATACTGCTTCCAGAACTGCTCTTTCTGCCAGGAATTTGGTGCGGATATATTCGTTGGTAATATTCTGTCCGATGTACAGGTCATTCTCACAGAAAACTCTGGACATTGGCGGAACACCGTCAGAACCTTCTCCTGCAACAGAAACTGTGGAAATCTGGATCAGCCTGCGGCCGTTATTCTTACAGAAATCAATAAGATTTTCCACACCCTGCACGTTAATTCTTTCCAGCACATCATCTGCTGCGAAATGCTTTACGCAGGCAGCACAGTTAACGATGGTACTAAATTTGTATGCTGAGAATCCTGCCACCTGTTCTTTGGAAGTAATATCCCCATCTACACAGATAATACGATTTTCAAACAGTTCCTTGCATGGATTGTCGAAATAGTACATCAGCATATTCATCATTCGTTTTTCCGGTGATTCATATTTGCCCTTGCGCACCAGACAGTAAACCTTGCCGTCATAATTGTCAAGGAACGCCTTGAGAACATGGATTCCCAGGAAACCTGTGGCACCTGTGATCATAATATCTCCCAGCTCTTCCTTTGTGACCCTGTCTGCATTTTCGTCAGTATTTGCACTGATCACGTTCTGGATCTTGTTATAGTTATAATCTGAAAATTCGTTCTTACTCTGGGCCGTCTCTGTAATTCCGTCATTATCAATCAGAGCTGCCAGCTCCCGTACAGTAGGATATTTGAAAATATCCGCATATACCAGTGAAATATTCTTTGAGAGACACATAACAGCAACCTTGGATGCAGTAAGAGAAGATCCTCCAAGCTCAAAGAAGTTGTCTTCAATACCTACCCTTTCGATTCCCAGCGCTTTCTCAAAAATCTCACAAAGTGTTCTCTGAGCTGCAGTAACCGGCTCTACATAGCTGGCAGTATTTGTGGTTATCTCCGGCATTGGCAATGCTTTTTTGTCAATCTTACCTCCTGGTGTTACCGGCATTGCCTCAAGGTAAACAAAGAAGGATGGCATCATGTAATCCGGAAGCAGCGGCTCCAGGAAGGTTTTTAATTCTTCATCCGGAATGCTTTCCCCTGTATAATAAGCAGTAATATATTTGTTTCCGCTCTTTTCGATCACTGTAACTGCTGCATTCTGTACCAGCTCATGTTTAAGAAGGGCTCCCTCGATCTCACCAAGTTCAACACGGTATCCCCTTATCTTTACCTGGGAGTCAATTCTGCCTATGTATTCAATATTTCCGTCACCCTTCATGCGGACCATATCACCGGTTCTGTAAAGTCTTCTGTCCTCCTGGCATACGGAGAATGGATTCTCCACAAATACAGAGGCAGTCTTTTCCGGAAGATTATGATATCCTCTTGCGATCTGACGTCCTGCGTGGCAAAGCTCGCCGGAAGCTCCTACCGGAAGTCTGTTCAGAGCCTCATCCACAATGTAACTGCGGACATTTCTCTGGGATTTTCCGATTGGAATATTATCATACTGCTTATCTACCCTGAACTCTGTGGAAGATACTGTATTTTCTGTAGGACCGTAGCCATTGATCATCTGATAGGTACGGTTTCTGTAATGCTTGAATTTCTCTCCGCCCAGTGTAACATATCGAAGAGCCGGTGCATCCTCCAGAAGCTCTGCCACCAGTTCACCCATCTGTGTAGGGAAGGTTACTGTGGTGACTCCTGCTTCTTTTATATATTTGCTTATGGCGATTGCATCCTTTCGGATACCCTCAGGTAAAATGTATAAGGTCGCACCTGCAGTAAGAGGAGCAAAGAGATCGATCACTGACGCATCAAAGCAGAAGCTTGCAAACTCTGCAGTAATGTCATCCGGTGTAAGGCCTCTGTCCTGTGTGATATATTCGATCAGGTTCATCAGGTTTCTGTGTTCCAGCATAACACCTTTCGGCTTTCCTGTGGATCCTGAGGTATAGATCATATACGCAAGATTCTCAGGCTTGGGAGCGGTAAGCTTGGCAGTAAGTTCAAAATCCTTTGTTTCTGCTTCCACAGAATCCAGACTGATCACATTTCCCTTATAAAAATTTACCAGATCTCTGTACTGATCGATCACAAGAAGATTCTCTGCTCCTGAATCCGTTAACATGTACTCAATTCTGCTCTGGGGGTATTCCGGATCCAGAGGAACATAGGCTCCGCCTGCTTTCATAACACCTACATAAGCGATGGCATATTCCTTTGTCCTGCCACACAGGATACCGGTTGCCTGCTCGGGACCAAATCCATTTTCCGTAAGCCTCTGTGCAACGTAGTCAGACATTTTATCCAGTTCTCTGTAAGTAAAGTCACCAAATTCATCCCTTACAGCCGGTCTGTCCGGATATTTTGCTGCTGCCTCCCGGAACAGATCCACAAAGGTCTTTCCTGCATGTTCAGGAATATTCTCCATTTCTGTTTCTTCCTCAAACATCAGTCTGATATCTGCAGGGTCACATTCATTCAGGAGTCCCTCAGCAATAAGCTCCAGATTATCTGCCAGATATTTTATGGTTTCTTCCTGGTACATATCGCCTCTGTATTCAATGTCAAAGACAAATTTATTCTTCTCAATGGAGATACTGATAGATACCGGGGCTTTTGCCATATTCAGGCGGACAGGCTCTTCCTGTGCATATTCTCCGCCCACATTATCAAATTCAAAATTATCACCCTGGTACACAACCATGGCATCTGCCTTAATATTAAACTCATGACTGATCTGTGAGAACGGATAAATATCATTGTTCATGGAATTGATCAGCTGTTTCTGAACCTCAGTGAGACACTGCTCTGTGCTTCCTGCAAAATTACAGTAAACAGGAAGAGTTTTTACAAGCATACCCACTGTTTCCGAAAGTCTGGAATCATTTCTTCCGTGGTAAATGGTGGTAAATACAGCTTCCTTCTTAAAGTTATATTTGCCCAATGTAATACCAAAGGCAGAAATAAAGAATACGTTCTCCGTAATTCCATGTTTTTTGCAGAATTCTCTTACACCCTGTACGGAGATTTCTGCTGTTTCCCTGCGGTAAAGCTCAGCTGTGGGAACTGCTCCGCTTTTATCCGGATAGAAGCTGATGCTTCCTCCTGCGCTCTCAAATACAGATCTGTAATAGCTTTCTGCGTTTTTATAAATATCTCCGGCAAGGGCATCCCTGTTGTCCAGAGCAAGATCATAGGAGGTATAGGTCTCCGGTTCCAGCTTCTCACCGCTGTAGGCCCTGTTAATGTCATTCATGATAATGGCAAGGGAGGTACCGTCAGCAACAATATGATGAAGGTCAAGGAACAGATAATTACCTTCACAGGTTCTGTAGATCTCAAACCGGAAAAGCTTCTCATTAAACAGCATGTACGGACGGACCAGTGTCTCTTTATTCATTCCGTTTATGATCTGTGTTTTGTATACAAGATCATCATTCCGTTTCTGAAGCACATTGCCATTATCGTCCATGAAAAGCTTTGTTTTCAGATAAGGATGGGCTTCCACTGTACTGTCAATGGCTGCTGCAAGTTTATCCAGATCTACCTTTTTATCAAGTTTCAGCAGATAAGGGATATTGTAGATGGTTGAACCCATATTTGCAGTACATTCAATGAAAATTCCCTCCTGTGTGTTGGTGAGAGGATAACTTTCCTGTACTTCCCTCTTTGTCTCCTTGCCTGCAGTTTTTACAAAGTCCTCCAGCATCTGGATGGTCGGATGATTCTTTACATCCGATGTTTTCACAACAATGTCAAAGGCCTTTGAGATCAGGATATTCAGCCGGATGGCTGTAATAGAGGTCAGTCCTGCCTCATAAATATCTGTGGTGATTCCAAATTCTGTATAACCCAGAACCTCTGCAATGCAGTCAAATAATTTCTGCTGCACTTCGTTTTGTGGTTTGATGATCTCTGCTGCCTTTCTCTCAGGCATTGGGAGAGCCCTCTTGTTTACCTTCTGGTTCTGGTTCAGCGGGATTTTATCAATCTGCATGGTAACAGCAGGAACCATATATGGAGGCTTTGTCTCCTTGATAAAGTTATTTAAAGCATGAATATCTACTTCGCTGTCAGATACCACATATGCAGCAATATATTTGCCGCCACCCTGCTCATCAAAAGCAACCACAGTGGCATCCTTGATACCAGGATATCTTCTGATCACTTCTTCCACTTCTGAAAGCTCAATTCGGAAGCCTCTGATCTTAACCTGGGAATCCTTTCTGCCAATGATCTGGATATTTCCGTCAGGAAGATATCTGGCCACATCACCGGAGTGGTACATTACCTCATAACCCGGAGTATCATCGTAAATATTCTTTGTGTAAACTTCCGCTGTTTTCTCTGGCTTATTAAGGTATCCTCTTGAAACCTGCCATCCGGTGATCATCAGCTCTCCGCATGCACCTGGGGGAAGCATATGTCCGAACTTGTCTGCAATATAAAGCTTGGCATTATCCAGTGCTTTTCCGATAGGAACATTAGGATAATACTTATCTACCTTAAACAAAGTAATGAAAATGGTAGTCTCTGTAGGGCCATAAGCATTTATAAAGGTATAACCCTTTGGCGGTTCACAGGGAACAAGCTTCTCTCCTCCTACGGAAAGGTATTTCAGGCTCTTGCATTCCATCTCAAGTGCAAATTGTCTTCCTACCTGTGTGGTCATAAAGGAATGGGTAATGCCGTTCTCATCAAAATAACTCTGAAGTCCAAGGAAATCCAGACGGATCTCTTCCGGAATAATATGAAGCTGTGCACCGTTTGTAATGGCTCCGTATATATCCATCATAGAAGCATCAAAACCAAAGGACGCATAAGCCGCTATCCTGGAATCAGAATCTATACCATAATACTTTCTGTACCAGCGGCAGAATGCAGTAATATTTCCATATTCAATCATACAGCCCTTTGGCACACCTGTGGAACCTGAGGTATAGAGAAGGATAAACAGGTCATGTAACTGCGGTTTCTGAAGTTTGGCTTCTGTGTCTGCAAGTCCCGGGATCTCATCTGTAAATAACACAGGTCCCTGATAGCCGTCCACCAGATGTAAAAGCTCTCTGTCTGCGATGAGAAGCTTGGCAGCAGAATCCTCCAGCATGTACATGAGACGATCCTTGGGGTAAGTGGGGTCCAGAGGCTGATAAGCTGCTCCGGCCTTGATCACGCCCATAGGTGCAATGGCCATATATTCACAGCGTGGGATCAGGATAGATACAACATCCTCAGTGCCGATGCCCTGGGATACAATATATTTTCCAAGTCTGTCGCTGATCTCATCCAGTTCTTTATAGGTAAATTTTCTGTCTTTAAATACAACTGCAGTATGATCCGGAATGGTCTCCACCATTTCGTCAAACATATCAGAGATGGTTTGGCTTCTGTCATATTCATGGGCAGTGTGATTAAACCCTGCGATTTTATCTGCAGCATTTCCGGACAAAATGGAAATTTCAGAAATATATTTTGCCTTCAGCATGGAATCCATTGCTGCCTCATAGGCATCCAGAATTCCCTTTACAAACTCCTCACTGTACTTATCGCTGCGGTATTCTGCAGTCAGTACATATTTGTGGTCATACTCTCTCACCTGGATAAGTAAAGGCATTTTAGACATATCCGGGGAAAGATCATGGCCTCTGGCAATGGTATCACCGATGGGATAATCGTCACTGAGCTCTGCCTGATATGCAAAAACAAGGTCAGAACTGAAACCGTATTTTGCACAGATGTCAGAGAATGGGAAAATATCATTGGCCATGGAGGACAGAAGCTGTTCGGAAAGCTCTGTCATATAGGTCTGTATGGTAGCCTTTGGATCACAGGAGCAATAAACAGGCAGGGTCTTTACAAGCATACAAACGGTATTCTCAAGTCTGGAGTCATTTCGACCGTTATAGATGGTGGCAAAAAGACTGTCATCAGAATTGGAGTATCTGGTCATGAGAACGCCGAACAGACCTGTAAATAAAATATTAGGAGTAACACCCAGCTTTTCGCAGGCGGAAAGGATCACAGATTCCCTTGTGTCCATCTCTTTTGACAGATAACCTCTCTCAGGGATCTCACCGTTTCTGTCAGGAAGAGGAAGGGATTCTGTCTCGACTCCCTCAAAAATACTGTCATAGTATTTCTCAGCCTTCTTATATTTACCCTCTTTCATTTGCTGCTCTTCATCCAGTGCAGCATCAAAGCCAGTATAGGATTCCTTTTTCAGCTTCTCACCCATATAGGCACGGTTGATATCTTCAAAAATAATATCATAGGAGTTACCGTCTGCAAGAATATGATGGAAGTCTGTAAAGAGATATTTCCTGTCTTCAGTAATATAGATCGCTGCTCTGAGCAGACATCCCTTTTCAAGCTTAAAGGGGCGCACAAGCTGAGCCTTCAGTTCCTCAAACTGCTCATTTGTGGTCTGGATCACCTCAGGTACAAAGGTTTCATTGTAAGGCTTCTGTACCATTTCACCTCTGTCATTCAGATACACCCTTGTGAGCAGATAGGAATGTGCACTTACTGTACTGGTAATGGCATCTGAAAGCTTCTGTACATCAATGGCAGGCTCCAGATCAAAGAGGAAAGGAATATTATATACAGTGCTTTCTGGATTTTTCATACACTCTGCAAAAATTCCCTTCTGGGAACCTGTAAGAGGATAAACCTCTCTTTTTTCATAGGTTCTGATTTTAGGTGCCAGCATAATATATTTTTCCAGCTTCTCCACTGTATTGTTTTCGTGGAGGTCACTGGTTTTCACTGTAACTCCGAATTCATCGGAGATGAGAATACACAGCTTCATGGCACTTATGGAAGACAGGCCTGCCTTATAAAAGTTTGTGTCAATACCGAAGAAGTCATTCTCTACAACCTTTGCAACGATGTGGAAAATCTTCTTCTGCATTACGGTCTCAGGCTCTTTCAGGTTCTTTGGCTGGGCAACCGGTTTTGGAAGTGCTTTTTTGTCAATCTTACCGTTCTGGGTTATGGGCATTTTCTCCAGCTGGATAAATACTTCAGGAACCATATAATATGCCAGGGATTCTGCAGCATAATCAGAAAGCTCCTCAGGACTGATCTCACGGTCTGCAATAAAATAACAGCAGAGATACTTATTATCCACAGGTACGGTAATGCTGGTAATAATTCCCTCATAAGAATTGATTACCTCTTCAATCTCCCCAAGCTCAATTCTCAGTCCGCGAAGTTTAATCTGGTTATCCATTCTTCCGAAAAACTCAATCTCACCTTCAGGACTGATTCTTGCAAGGTCACCGGTTTTGTAGGCTCTCTCTCCGTTCAGGTCAATAAAGACAGCTGCTGTCTTTTCCGGCAGATTCATATAGCCTCTGCCCACTCCAAGGCCTGCGATCACAAGCTCTCCTGTCTCGCCGTCAGGAACAACGTGGTTCTCCTTGTCCACAATATAGACCTTAACATTACCGTTAGGGACACCGATGGTAATATTTTTACTGTCAGTGATCACCTTCATAGTACAGCTGATAGTAGTTTCTGTAGGTCCATAACCGTTCATAATGTAGGCATCCGGATTTACTCTGCGGATCTTGTCATACAGAGCCGGCGGAAAAGCCTCTGCACCTACATCAAATACCTTAATCTGAGAAACTGCTTTTTCAAGCTGAGGCAGATCGATCATATTGGACAGATAAGTAGGGGTTGTGGTCATAATGTCTACTTTATTTTTGAGTATCAGTTCGCCCAGCATAAGAGGGTTCAGAATTTCCTCATCAGAGGCGATCACTGCAGTCATTCCGTTCGTCAGAGGCAGAAATTCCTCCAGCACAGATACGTCAAAGGTCATGGCTGCCATAGAAAGAGACACACTTCCTCTGCTTACATAGCCATATGTTTCTGCATTTTTCGGATCTGGATTTACAAAGTTAGAAAGGTTGATATGCTCGATCAGAACACCCTTTGGTTTGCCTGTGGAACCGGAAGTATAGATACAATAACAGAGGTCATGCTCTCCGATTTTTACCTGGGGATTGTCCGTATTCTCATTTTCAAGCAGTTCCTCCAGAAGCAGTATTGTGCAGGGAAGCTTTGCAAACAGTTCCTTTCGTTCCTCTGCGATTTCCTTGGTTGTGATAATAAAAGGAGCTCCTGAGTCTTCAAAAATGTACTGGATTCTGTCATCCGGATAATCCGGCGTAGCAACTGCAAAGGCTCCTCCGGATTTCAGGATACCCTGTCGCACTGCATAGAAATCACAGCATCTCTCAAGAACCACACCTACGATGATCTCTCGCCTGACACCTTTTTCCACAAGGGAATTGGCAATTCTGTTGGCCCGTTCATTGAGCTGTGCATAGGTAAAGCTCTCCTTGCCGGAGACAACCGCACATTTTTCAGGATGAAGCTTCACCTGTTTTTCGAACAATTCTGTTACCGGTCGAAACTCAAAAACAAAATTGCTCCTTTCATTCATATTTTTCATTTTCATGTACCTCCTAAAAAGATATTATGGTATTATTCATATCAATTGCACGGATATAGTCCATGGATTTTGATACTTTCTTGACAAGTTCAATCCCATGTATGTCAAAATCTTCACTGTCATACTGATATTCCAGAGGATTGAAATTCACACCGTTATCTCTGATCCTTAGTCTGCAGAGATCATCCTCCAGACAAAGGTTAATGTCGATCCAGTTGGAGGTTTTTCCCCCGAATCGGATAATATTTACAGTCATTTCTTCCGCGCACACTGCGGCAAGATTTGCCTTGCTTTTGGAAGCTCCCTGTTCCTGGCAGAACTCTATGATCTTCTTATGAACTGTTTCTGCTTCCTCCATGGTACTCTTAATGGAAAAATCCAGATTAATTCCCGGATTTTTGTCAGGAACAATATAAAAGCTTGTGTTCTTATGTTTGATTTTTCTGAAAATATAGGTTGCAATTACAGTTATGATCTCAGTGGCAACAAATCCAACTGCAATTCCGTCGATTCCGATGCCGTCAATCTGTTTCCATACAAGGATTCCCACCAGAGTTGCAGGCAGAACTACCACTGCATTCTCCAGGAATGTGGCAAAGCTTGCAATGGCTGTCTCCTCAATGGATTCGTAATAGCTGATAATAAACTTATTCCACAGGTAAGGCATCACACATAAAGCAAAGATGCGCAGCGCCTGGACCATATGGCTGCCCAGCTCTCCACCACCGCTTCCGAACAGAATGGTGATCTCTTCGGTAAATAGCATAATAAGGACAAAGATCACAGCCAGCAGGATGTAGCTGTATTTCAGCATTTTTTTGCAAAGAACCCGGATTCCCACGTAGTCCTTCTCTCCGAAAAGGATTCCTGCCACATTTGGGATCACACCGATGATTCCCCCTGTAAGCATCTCAACGATCAGCAGTACATTGTCGCAGACAGTAAATACTGCCATACCTTCCTCGCCCAGCTGATTCATGATAATGGTATTCAGGCCAAGTGCTTTCACAAAATTGGCTGCCATAAAAATCAGCATGGGAACGCCTGTAATAATAGCTTCCTTTGTGATTCCAAACTCACTGAATTTCAGCCTCATCAGACGGAGATTTCGTTTGTCAGAACGGATATAGATCAGGAAAATTCCCATGGCAAACAGGAAACCAAGTACAGTTGATAAGGACGCACCTGTGATCCCCATAGGAGTGTACCTAAGGAAAATATAGTCCAGTACAAGGTTGATCACATTGGCGGCAATCAGATAAGCAGATGCCAGCTCCGGGTGATTCTCTACCCCAAGGTAGTTGACCATCATCAGGCCGATACCGATTACCGGTGCACCCAGCATGCTTACACGAATGTAATCTCTGGTATAATGGGTCAGCACACCGTCACCGGATACCAGAAGTCTGGCAATGGGACCGGCAGCAGGAATGGCACAGATTGCAATTATGATTCCCACTACAAGTGTTACGATAAAGGTGGCGGAAAATAGCTTTGACGCGCCCTCCTTGTCTCGTTTGCCAAGCATGTTTCCCACGGCTATGGAACCGCCGATACCCAGGCAGTAGCCGGTCAGCTGAACAATTGTCTCCACCGGCAGACTCAGGGTAACTGCAGACATTGCTTCCACCCCGATCAGATTACTTACAAATATGGTATCTACGATATTTCCCAGCTGAAGTGCCAGAGACATCATAATCCCCGGAATAATATACTTATTCAGCTTTGCATTCAACAGTCTGTTATTTCTCTCTTCCATCGCTTCCTCCCCTTTGTTTTCAGTTTTTTGAATTTTTGTCACAAACTGTAAGATATTTAGATTTTACCATTTCACAGGGCAAATAGCAAGTTAATGCAGGCTAAGATGAAAAAATATCCATCTCCGGGAGATTCCCGGGGATGGATATGGTGTGGAATGGATTTAAGGTTTTGATGACGATGACGAAGACGGAGACGGGGTAATGTCGTACCAGGTTGAACCGCCATCGTAGGAACGGTAAACGTGAGTTGTGTCTACATAGGTAAACTCCTTGATGGAACCATTGGGGCCGTAGGTGTAATAGGCAAAGAATTGCGAAAAGCAATTGAAGCAGGGGACTTGCTTGTATCAGGAGGAGTGCAAGCTTCTTCTGATAAACTGCGGAGCAGTTATTCGGTTATGAGTAAGTAGCGAAGCAGATGATTTTATCTGCTTGACTATTTCAAGGATAATAAAACAAGACGCACTCCACAGGAATAAACTCCTGTAAAGTGCGTCTCATTTTATTTATAACTCAATACTTGTGAGAATAGGAATTATGGTCCATTTTATTGTATTTTATACTTATCCCTATTATTCAGCATCTGCAGTTTCTGCATCTTTTGTATCATCGGATGCTGCATCTGTATCTGCTGTGTCTGCGTCTTTTGTATCATCGGATGCTGCATCTGTTGTATCCGCTTCCTCTGCATCTTCTGCTGCAGAATCTTCACTGTCTACAACGCCACCTTCCACAACAAGGTCTTCAGGATTAATGTTATCGCCATATACCGGTTTCAGAGTTTCTTCAAAGTCTTTGTGGAAGAACTGTTCGTCTGCCAGAGCTTTGATTTCATCATTGATTGCATTCAGAAGGTCTGTATTTCCTTTCTGTACTGCAGGAGCGATTGTATCAATATCACCCAGAGATTCGATTCCTACAGAAAAGCCTTTTTTCTGCTGTGCCCATGCAAGTACCTCTGTGTTATCTGTGGAGAAGGCATCTCCTCTTCCATCAAGAAGGGCATCATAAGCTTCCTGATATTCATCAAATTTTACAAGCTCAATATCCGGATAGTTTTCTGTGAAGTATGTTTCTGCTGTTGTTCCCTTTACAACAATCAGCTTCTTACCTTCCAGATCTTTTACATCTGTGATCAGTGCATCATCAGGAGAAACAACGCCGAGAGCCACTTTCATATATGGAAGTGCAAAATCTACCTTTTCTGCTCTTTCATCTGTTACTGTGAAGTTTGCAAGGATCACATCAACCTTTGCAGACTGCAGATATTCAACACGGCTTGCTGCTTCTACATATGTAAATTCTACATCATCTTCGCTTCCCAGAAGATCTTTTGCAAGTCTCTTACCAAAGTAAACATCGTAACCCTGAACATCACCGTTTTCATCTACATATCCAAATGGGTTCTTGTCACTGAATACACCGATCTTAATCTTTCCGTCTTTTTTGATTTCATCAAGAGTACGGGCCTGCGCAGTGTTTCCGCCGTCATCTGCCGCACTTACAAGAATACTTCCGCCAAGCAGTGTTGTTGCTGCTACACCTGTTGCTAATAAAACTGCTAATAATTTTTTCTTCATGTCCTTTTCCTCCATGTCTTAAAATTTTAACCGGATCAAGCAAGTAGCGAAGCGGATTGCGAATATCCGCTTGAATTATATCATAATTTTTATAATTACCTGTTGTGATCCAGCCTTTCAAACACGCTCTCATTTGAGCAATGTTCTTTACCTGTTACTTTTTAACAGTTTCATAATGGAAACTGTTCAGGAACTGCTTTGCTCTGTCTGTCTGTGGATTGTCAAAAAACTGTTCCGGAGTATTTTCTTCTACAATATTTCCTTTATCCATAAAGATCACTCTGTCTGCCACAGACCTGGCAAATTCCATCTCGTGAGTTACGATCAGCATAGTCATTCCTGCTTTTGCAAGTTCCAGAACTACCTGAAGTACTTCCCTTACCATCTCCGGGTCAAGAGCTGCTGTAATCTCATCCAGAAGCATAATTTCCGGATGCATCAGCATGGCACGTACAATGGCAACTCTCTGCTTCTGACCACCGGACAGCTGTCTTGGATAACTGTCTTTCTTATCCAGAAGTCCAACTCTGTCCAGAAGCTGTTCCGCTTCTTTTTTTACTTCTTCTTTATTTCTTTTCTGCACTTTCAAAGGTGCCAGAAGAAGATTATTTAAGATTGTCATATTTGGAAAAAGATCATAGCTCTGAAAAACCATTCCGATTTTTTCCCTGACTTTGCTGATATTCTTTTTTTCGTTTTCATAGCTTACACCATTAAGCTTCAACACACCGCTGTCTGTCTCTTCCAGGCGGTTGATACATCGCAGGAAGGTGCTTTTTCCACATCCGGAAGGTCCTACAATTACTACTACTTCTCCTTTTTGCATGGAGAAAGAAACATCATCCAGAATAGGAACATTATTTACATATGATTTCTTTAAATGCTCTACTTCTAAAATCGGCTGTCCCATTCATTTATCCTCATTTCTATTAGTCTGCAAACTTCTTTTCCAGAACTCTGGAGAGTCTGGAGAAGGGAAAACATATGATGAAATACATAAAGAATACTGCACCGTATACCCAGAGGGCTGCTGTTGGGTTTGTATATCTGGATGCATCAATAATCTGTTTTCCTACTTTTAATACTTCTACCACACCGATCAAAGCTACCAGTGAAGTAGTCTTAATCATTCTGGTAAGAAGATTGACTGCGGATGGAAGAAGTCTCCGGATGGTCTGGGGAAGGATAATATAAAGGTACACCTGCCATTTATTCAGGCCAAGACCATATCCGCTGTCATACTGATGCTTTGGAATGGAGATCAGTGCGCTTCGCACCAGATCGCCCATCTCTGCAGTTCCCCAGAAAGTAAATACAATGACTGCTGCCGTTTCCCCGGAAAGATTCATTCCCAGATGCTTGGCTGCTCCGAAATATACCAGGAACAAAAGCACCAGCTGGGGCATGATCCTTACGATCTCAAGGTAAAAACGACAGATAAATTTAATGATCTTATTTGGAATATTCATTACCATGCCAAGCAGAAAGCCAAGGATAACAGACAGCACCATAGAAATCAGTGCGATCCTTATTGTTACCCACAAGCCCTGCCAGAGTCTTAATGAGTTGATTCCTTTAAAAAGAACCTCAATCCCCATATTCTGCATAGCGGACTCTCCTTTCTACAAATGAACAGATCAGTGAAATTGGTAAAAGTATGATCAGATATGCAATTACCAACATAAACAGAGCTTCATCTGTTTTGTAATAAATTCCGATCAGGTCTTTTGTCACAAACATCAGGTCTGCAAGTGCAACTGCACTGAATACAGAAGTTTCTTTAATAAGAAAGATTGCATTTGCACAGAATGCAGGAATGGAATTGGATACTGCCTGAGGCAGGATAATGTTTGTAAATACCTGACTTTTACTCATTCCAAGACTTAATGCAGATTCCACTTGAATGGGTGGAACATTGTCCAGACCACTCCTGAAGGCCTCTGCCATGTAGCTGCCTCCCAGAAATGCCAGTCCGGAGATGGCACACTGCTCTGAACTGAGTACGATCCCTATTTTAGGAAGACCGAAATACAGAAAAAATAGCTGGATCAGCAATGGGGTATTTCTGGACAGTTCAATGTAACATTCCACGATCTGACGAAGTACAGGAATCCTGAAATACTTAATCATGCTGCAGATAAGCCCAACCACAATAGCAAGCAACACACCAATCACTGCCATGTGAAGGGTAAGCTTTGCAGCCTCAACATAAAGAGGTGTCTGCTCGCGGATAAACTCAAAATCCATGGTTACTTTCTTCTCCTTCTATTATTATGATTTACCGTCCTAATTAACGGCTTGAACGCTGGTGCCGCTTATTCCTTTTTATAAGTCAGATAAATATTAAAATTTACTGCTTTTTGTGGTTGAAACAGGTAATTACTTGACTTAGGTAAAGCGTTACATCTGCGCATCTGTGAACTATCATAACATTTCAGGCGTCATCCTGCAAGCTTTTCATAAATTGCATTTGCAAGTCTGCTATGTCCCAACTCATCCAGATGCTCCTGATCTGCTTCACCGGGCCGGGCAAATTCCGAAGCCGGAAGGTATGAAACATTTCTTCTTCTGGCAATTTTCTCATACACCCGGGGCAGATTCCGTGACACTTCAATAGAATTCTTATCGAATTCCGGATCAAAATCCTCTTCCCAGATTCTCTCTCCAAGGTAGATGGGAGATACCAGCAATATTTTAGTATCCGGATTTACAGCCTTGATCTGATCAAGAAGCTGTTCAATGCCCTGTCCGATCACCTCCGGGGTTGCGCTGTATACGCTCTTACAGTCATTGGTACCAAGCATAAGAACAATGGTGTCTACTGGTCTGTGGCTTTCAAGGATTGCCGGGAGCATTTCTGTTCCTCTTCTTTCTGTGCGGAATGGATCATCAAATACTGTGGTTCTTCCGCAGAGACCTTCTTCGATTACACGGTAACCTTTCTCTCTTACTCTGTCATCCAGAATGCTGGTCCAGCGGGTGCCCCATCCATATCTCTGATTGGATGTTCCCGGGATTAAACCGTATGTATTAGAATCACCGAAACATAGGATTTGTTTCATGTCTTGTCACCTTCTTATCTAATTACTATTTCCTTGTTTTCATATTGATTTGATAGGGATACTATACAATCTTTATTTTTATTTGTCAATCCCTTTTTTATATTTTTTTACAATACATCCGGCAAAACAGAAAACAGGAAACAACTTGACGAAAACAGGCACACGGGAATATGATTAAAATAACAGTAAACCTTCATTTCATACAAAGGGGGAGTGACTATGTAGATACATGAATTGGTATCACTATCTGTAAGGTAAAAAGCTAAAGAAAACATCTATTACAATAAATGATAAAAATAAGGATTATTGTATCAAGACTACATTCAGCCCGGAAAATGCCACAACAAAAGCGTGCCGATGGACATGCAGCGATAATTCTGTAGTTCTGGTGAATATCGGATGGCCCACTATATTCAGTGAATCCCATCTGACACCTGTCAGCAACGGAACTGCAGTTTTAACTGCACATGCGCTGGATGGCTCCGGAGTAATCGCGAAATGCGTGGTAACCGTAAACTGCTTCTGAAGTCAAGCGGATAAAATCATCCGCTTCCCTACTTGCGCATAACCGAATACTGCTTCGCAGTTCAGTTAGACTTTTAATCAAAAACAAGAAAACTACTGTATATAAGCCTGATTTTTTTCAGCTTTATACAGTAGTTTTTATGTGCGCCTAGGGATTGGTGTCGAGATGCACCTCTCTAACCTTCTCTAAACCTCATTTTCTCCTTCTCCCGTGCCGTTCCGCACCCCTTTTCATCTTTTTCCTTCTCGCTGCCACTCTCTTTTTCACTTCCCCGCCATTGGTGTGGTTTTTCTTGTGTAGAGTGGTAGTTTTGAGGTTGGGAGGGTGTGGAGTTGTGAATAGCGACGAATACGGGTGTGATATGGAGAGTGTGGATTGGTAGTTTCTTACGGTTGATAGATGATTAGGGACTAACCATACAAGGTCACTAAATTCCGATTCTAAAAACATGTCCTTTTTTATGCAATTTGTCCAAGATGTTGCATCAAGAATATTCCCAGAAATCAGCGAACAAATCGGAAAATAGTCATCCACAACGCAAAAAAGCCCAGCAGTCTACATCTGAGCTGTAGGCTACTGGACTTGAATTCTTCTCGTTATTCTGTTTTGCGTTTAAGACAGGCTGTATCTGAACGAAAAAGCAGTATCTTCAATTCTCCCTGTTATAACAGGAAGAAACTCCTTCCATATTCACCGTTTGGGTTTTGCTGCATCCGACAGCACAGAAAAAAAGAAAAGCCCCTGTGTCGCGTTATCACAAGAGCAGTAGGGATGATTCCCCGCCTACTCCACTAATAACGGAACACAGAGGCTTTCGCCTTTTCTATCAAGAACTCCAAACCTGCTCTCGAATTTAATGCCGTATCAATCGCTTTGATGGGTTCATTGGTTTGGCTAAGGTACAGCTTGATCAAAGCGAGGACAGGTAACTCCTGAGTTGAAAATGGGTAATTTTCAATATGTATGTTTTTTAGTCTTTCCATTTTGATTCTCCTTGCGTAATGTGTTATTACCGCTTTATGCGGCCTTACCACAGAGGATAAATGAATTCTTTGCACATAGCAAGAGAAATATTCTCCATTGAGAAAAAATAGAGCAACAGAGCAAGATAAGGGCGTGATAAGAAAGCACAAGCCATATATAACAAGAAAGCCCACCAAGCCACTCGTCTTCAGCAACCTGGCAGGCTCTGTGTTTACGCGGTCCTCTTATCCGCCAGTTCCTTCACCTTCTCAAGGGGAAGGCCAGAATACTGTGCTATTTTTTCCAATGACAGCTGGCCATCCGCTATCATACTTAACGCATTTTCAATCGCTCTTCTTAATGCCATCTGTTCTCCATAGGTTTCAATTGCTCTACACACGATGGTTCGACCTCCTTCCGTCTCTATGCGAAACAGGTTTGAGAATCGATTTTAAGCCGGTGCGATCCCCAGCCACTTCCTCACAACATCAAGTGAAACCTTTACCACATTAGCAATATCGGTATCCTTCATATTCATAGAATGCAGATTTATTGCAATCTCTTTCTTTTCTTCCATACGGCCTTCCATACGGCCTTCCATGCGGCCTTCCATGCGGCCTTCCATGCGGCCTTCCATGCGGCCTTTTTCCTCAATTCTGTCAAGAACATCACACATAGTTTTAATCACTACTCCTTTCGATCCGTCCTCATCAGACAGTACAGCTTCAAATCGATGATCCCCTGTCATGATTGACATGAGACTTAATGTTTCCTGAACATGGACTAACTCTTCCGGGTTTCCAATATAAGTCCCGGTTGTTTGCATCTGTACGAAGTAGTCCGCCACAACTCGAAAGTCACTCTTAAACAGCTTAGCCTGTTCCCTACTAAGATATGCAATTTCAAACAGATTTACCTTGTAGTCATTCACATACGGCCTAAACTTTTCCGGGACATCTAACCTTTCAAGTAAAGAAAGTGGCTTATCCCAGTGTTTATCATACCCATAATATAAAACCAATGTGATAACGGGATACCGTTCTCTTTGGTTCTCATTATTCAGCTGTGCCCGGTACTCAGCACCATCATATCCTATTATCCGTAACGGCATATCTGCGTCTGGCTCTGTCTGATTTTCCAGTCCAATGCACGCCAATCGTATATTTTTGTTTTTCCAACGTTTTGCTACGTCTCTTTCAATCTCTCTGTACTTCCCATCAGCCTTGTATGCTGATCTGGGAGCTTGGTCTTCAAGTTCGTTTTCTTTTAGAATTTGATCCCCATTAAACAGCAGTACATTAACAATATCAGAGAAAACGTCGTTGTAAGCCTCAAGTATTTTTTCTGCAATATCTTTCTGGCCCAATGTCCATCACCCCATTCCAAACAGGAGTGTATACTACTCCTATTATGTCTTAATTTTACCACATTCCGCTTTTTTATTCAACCATCCGGAATCATGTCAATCGTAAATTTTCTTTGAACAACCCCGATTCTATTGTCAATCCCGCATCCTAATCTCAATCCGACCATCCTTGAAAACAACAATCTGCTCAATTCCAGCACAGGTTTCTTCATCAGAAGCGCCTATCTTATTCTCAATCAACTCAAGCAGTTGATCTTCCTTCGATATGATATTTCTACAGTCACCCCCGCCCTTACGGCCTTTGCAATCCCAGGTTTTATATTCACCCCTGGCATTTTTTCTGCTGTTTCTCACATAGGGCTTGCCGCAATCCCCACAGATCACTTTCCCTTTCAGAAAATGGGAGTTCTTATTGCAGCATGTTGTTTTCGGAGTTGCAAGGACCTCCTGAACCTTCTCCCACAGCTCTCTGCTCACAATTCCCTCGTGGTCGACCTCCAGGTAGTACGTTCTGTACTCTGCGCCCGGCTCAGGTCTGTGTGTGAGTAAGTCGACATGGGGTGCTTTCTGTAGCTGGCGGTCACCTTTATAAATCTCGTTTCGGAGAATCCCTTCGATTACTGAAACGCTAAGCCTATCGCATCCGCGCAGAGTCTTGAACCCCTGCTGTTCCAGCTCACCCGCAATCTTTCTTATCGACTTCCCCTTGGCGTATTCCTCGAAAATAAACTGTATCGCCCATGCGTCCTTATTCGGTGTGAGGACACCGTCAATCTCGTCATAGCCAAGGACCCGATTATTTCCAAGATGCCGTATTCCTTTCTCAGCCAGCTTCTCGTAGGTCCACCTGAAGTGCTATACTAACGTTGTAACAGTAGTGGCTAATAAGATATAATCAATCTATCAAAGAACTGCAAACGTGATTTCACATATGTAGATGATATCGTAGAAGGCGTAAAACGCGTGATGCAGGGCGCCCCTGAGAAAAAGAACGGGGAGGACGGGCTTCCCATTCCTCCCTACGCGGTTTATAACATCGGAAACAACCACCCGGAAAATCTTCTGGATTTCGTGACCATCCTCCAGGAGGAGCTGATTCGCGCTGAGGTTCTTCCTGCTGACTATGATTTCGAAGCACACAAAAAGCTTGTCCCCATGCAGCATGGCGATGTTCCGGTCACCTATGCTGACACCACTGCTCTGGAAAGGGATTTCGGCTTCAAGCCTGCGACCTCCCTCCGGGAAGGACTGCGCCGGTTCGCACAGCGGTACAAGGAATTTTATAACATGTAGAAAAAGAACAAACTGTACAGAACATTTTACTCTGCTGCCGCACTCTTTGTGAAATAGATTCGTCCTATAAAATAACTTGCCATGCTATGGAAAATCATATATAATAAGACAAAAATGTACAGAAAGAGAGCAGTATGAAAAAAAAATTACAGAAAAGGGTTCACTCTGGTGGAACTTGTAGTTGTAGTGGCTATCCTTGGTATTCTGGTGGCGGTGGTAACTCCTGTGTTTTCCGGTTATATAGAAAAAAGCCGGGAAACTACTGACCTTTCAAACGTGAGAACAGCTTACTCAGAGGTGATGCTTGCCGTAATGGAGCAGGATACCAGTTCACCTCTATACACAGCAAATGGAACATATCTGAGTATCGTACCACTGAAACAGGCAAAGGATGGTTGGGCATTAGACCAGGAAAAACTTGTCATTGCAGGAGTCAGTTCTTCTGACAGTGTACATTGGCTTAACAAGCCACGTGCAAAAGGACATTGTAAGGTTTATTATATGGACGGTTCCGTTTTTTTTAACTGGAGCAGTGAAAATCATATCAATTCCATATCTGCCGCAGATTTTCTGACAAAGGAGGTTTTGGGCGTCATTCTGGGCGGAGGCAGTGAATATCTATATACAGTCCTCAATTCTAACGAACATTACGCTCAGAATGGCGGAACCAAAAAATTCACGGATTATGCCAAAAAATACGGTTTTGATCTGAATGACTATGGGGCTAAGACCTGGCAGATTTATGTTAAAGAAAGTGATTCTTCAACAGATATCCTCTCAAAGCCTGCCATCTATTGGAGCAGTGTAGATATCACAGGTTCTGAAGTGATTGGAAAAAAAGTTCCGGTTATGGGGTATCGTGATGGTAAATATGATGTGTATTATGCCGAAGTTGTAAAGTACAATACCGGAACGGCAAATGAATATCATTCATTGAAAAATAATTTTGCGAATGTGACAAATGCTGGTGGCTCTGCAACTTTTCAATTTAACAACTACACAGAAGCTAAGAAGGTATATGACAAGCTCCTGGAAGCATATGAAAAGAGGGGCGAAGTTACTTCCGATGATATATCGGAGAATGGATTAAACTAGGGAAAGTGCTTCTCCCAGATTCAGGCAGGCAGCATGCGCATAGCTGCCTATTCCTTTCACCATTCCACTTTTTTGATAAACTCCACAAATTCCTGCTGGGGAAGTGGTCTGGAAAAATAATATCCCTGAATGAAATCGCAGCCCATTTCTTCAAACTGCTTCAAAACCTCTTCGGTTTCCACACCCCTCCACCACGATCTCCATCCCGATTTCCTTCAACAGGCGGATGTTGTATTTCAGGATTGCTCTGATCTTGCTGTCAAAAACCTTATCCGTCATGCTCTTGTCTATCTTAACGATACGAAAAGGCAGAGAAATAATTCTGCTGAGATTGGAGTAACCTGTACCGTAATCATCCAGAGAAAAAGCAATGCCCTGTTCCGAAAGCGCCCGGATATTCTCTTCCACAACGTCCTGAGTCGTATTCGCAGCCGTCTCCGTTATCTCCAGATTGATCTGTTCCGGCTTGAGATTGTATTTTTTCAGATAATAAAGCACTTTATCCGTCAGATCCATCTTCATGCACTGCTTCATGGACAAATTCAGCTCTATATATTCGATCCGAATCCTGTGCCAGGAACCAGACGTTATATGCCTCTGACCATAAGTCGAAAATCGTGGTGAGCAATACATTCAGATAAAGTGCCATCAGCAGTTCATTCGTCCTGCTCCCCTGAACTTTTCGTTGAAACAGGATCGCAATCATGAGGACCATAATGAGAATCGCGGATAAATCAAAGTATAGTAACAGTGCCCGGTAGGAACTCCATACACACTTCGTATTGGGTAGATGAATGGATTGGGACTAACCATACAAGGCCACTAAATTCCGATGCTAAAATATGTATATTTTTGGGCAAAATAACTAAAGCCAATTCCCAGAAATAGAATCCAGAAATCAGCCATAAACGCAAAAAAGCCCAGCAGTCTACATTTGATGTGTAGTCTACTGGACTTGCTAATTTTTCCGTTATTCAGTTCAATGATTATGATGAGTTGGACCTATTATACATTAAGAAGAAACTCCTTTATTCGCTACGTCAAATTCCGATCCGGATGTCTTCACCGCATCGTTTAGTTCAAAAATGATCACATGGATATCAGGACATAGTATTCCCGCAACACGGTAGGAGCCCTCTGAATCCCAGTCACGGTGACAGCCAAAATTTAAACCAAATCAAGTAAGTCCAACTTTCGGTGATGCGTTGACTGTATGTACTTCTATACCGGAGGAATAATCTTTCTACGGACTTTCGCACTTCTCTATATATATTTTTCAGATGCTATTACACTTTTTCAATTATGCATTGATGCTTTTTACTTTTCTTGTCATAATTAATTCCTACAAGCAAAATATCACCGGTATAATCTGAAATCGAGGATGGGTATTTTCTGTCTTTAATCTGCTGTATTGCCGTTTGCACTTTCTGGTTCCATTTCAATTCAACAACCAATGCAGGATAAGCACTTTTATATTCAGACTTAGGGACAAAAATAAAATCTGCAAATCCGCGTCCTGTAGGAAATTCACGAACCGGTTTAAAATAATACTGCATGGTTCCCAGATAGGCAATGGTTAATACGCTGCTTAATGAATTTTCATCATGATACCTGATGACAGAAGCGTATTCATTATGAATTTTCTCAATTTGTGCAGCAACTGTTTCGTTATCCATATCCAGCGTTGCATCAAGTAAAGTCTCTGATTCTTGTTTGAATATTCCTGTGCGATGAAATCGCACTTCCGGAAATCTGGGAATCAGATGTCCGGAAAGTGGAAATCATCTTATGCGAGTTTACTCGCG